>DATAQT010000428.1:0-2952 GCA_036264535.1 Paraburkholderia sp.
GGCGCCGACGTGCTGCTGCAGAACACCGATTCGAGCGCGACGCTCGCGACCGCGTCGGAGAAACACGTGCACGCGTTCGGCTGGGATTCGGACATGAAGAAGTTCGGTCCCGACGCGCATCTCGGCTCGGTGGTCGCGCACTGGGGCGTGTACTACAGCGCGGTGATCCAGCAGGTGCTCGACGGCAAGTGGAAGAACGATCCGGTGTGGTGGGGCATTCCGCAGAAGGCCGTCAACCTCGAGGATCTGAACACCTCGGTGATTCCGGCCGATGGGCAGAAGCAGGTCGCGGCCAGACGCGACGAACTCGCGAGCGGCAAGCGCGACGTCTTCACGGGTCCGATCAAGGATCAGTCGGGTACGGTCAAGGTGCCCGACGGCAAGACGCTGACCGATCCGGAGTTGCAGCGCCTGAACTGGTATGTCGAGGGGGTCGACGGCTCGCTGCCGAAGTAAATCGTGCCCTGACGCTCGCCGGTGGCGTTTGCCGGCGCGAGTGGCCTGATGTTGAAAAAGCTGCGTCCGACCGAGGTTGGACGCAGCTTTTTTCGTTTGGCGCGTTCGCCGCCGTTCAGTCTTCGAGACGCAGGCCGACCTTCAGCGTCACCTGCCAGTACGCGACCTTGCCATCTTCGATCTGGCCGCGCGTTTCCGTGACCTCGAACCAGTGCAGATTGCGCAACGTTTTCGACGCCTTGGCAATCGCGGTGGTGATCGCGTCGTCGATCGATTTCGTCGACGAGCCGGTCAATTCGATCTTCTTGTAAACATGTTCTGACATGAATGTCCTCCTTGGTGTGCGCCGCGGGTCGGTAAAACGCTGCTCGGAAAACGCGCATGGGAAAAAGTATAGGCCGATCGAACGAGGCCGCCAGAATCGCTGATGCCGCACGTCGCATGCCCGGTCTCGCGCGATATCGCCGGTTTGGGCTGCCGTTATCATGTGCACGCAACAAAATCCATTCAATCTGATACCCGACGAGGTGCGAACGTGGAAACTGGTTTTTGCGGCCCCGGTCTGATGGGCGCGCCGATGATCCGGCATCTGCTGCGCGCGGGGCATACCGTGCACGTGTGGAACCGCACGCGGGCCAAGGCCGAGGCTTTGCGGGCCGAGGGTGCGCACGTCGTCGATACGCCGCGCGAGCTGGCCGCGCGTTGCGATGCGGTGCTGCTGTGCGTCGCCGACGCGGCGGCGGTCGAACAGACCGTGTTCGGGCCGGCGGGGCTGCTCGATGGCGACCCGGCGGCCGGCGATCCGGCGGCCGGCGATCCGGCGGCGCCACGCCGCGTGCGCTGGATCGTCGATCATTCGAGCATTCCGCCGGCCGCGACACGCGCGCTGGCGCGTCGGGTGGCCGGTTTCGGCGCACCGGGTGGGGCGGCGGGCGGCGCGGCCCCGATCGGCTGGATCGACGCGCCGGTCTCGGGCGGCGTCGCCGGCGCGACAGCCGGCACGCTCGCGATCATGGCCGGCGGCGCGGCCAGCGACATCGCCGCGGTACGCCCTTTGCTTGACGCCTACGCGGCTCGCGTCACGCACATGGGCGACGTCGGCGCGGGGCAAACCGCGAAGCTTTGCAACCAGGCGATCGTCACGGCGACCGTCGCTGCGATCGCCGAGGCGGTGAGCCTAGCGCAGCGCAGCGGCATCGATGCCGCGAAGCTGACCGAGGCGCTCGCCGGCGGCTGGGCCGATTCGGTGTTGCTGCGGACCTTCGTGCCGCGCATGACGCAAAGCGGCCTCGCGCCGATCGGCGCGTTGCGCACGTTCCAGAAGGACGTCGACACGGTCGCCGCGACCGCCTACGAGACCGGCACGCCGATGCCGGTGTCGTCGACGGTGCAGCAATTGCTGCGGCTTGGTGCCGCGATGGGGCTCGCCGACGCGGATTTTTCGGCCTTCGTCGACATTTTGCAGACGCCGCGCGGTGGCTCGAACGGGTAGCGCCGGCCGCGCCGGACGAACTCTCCGGTTGAAATCTGCAAACCTGCTAAAATATTGGGTTTTTCGCCGATATCACATTCAAAGGGACGCGCCGTGCTGTCTACTGCCAACATCACCATGCAATTCGGGCCGAAGCCCCTCTTCGAGAACATCTCGGTCAAATTCGGGGGAGGGAATCGCTATGGTCTGATCGGTGCGAACGGCTGCGGCAAATCCACCTTCATGAAGATTCTGGGTTCCGACCTGGAACCGAGCTCGGGCAACGTGATGCTCGAGCCGAACGTGCGCCTCGGTAAATTGCGCCAGGATCAGTTCGCGTACGAAGACGTACGCGTGCTCGACGTCGTCATGATGGGCCACACCGAAATGTGGAACGCGATGACCGAGCGCGACGCCATCTACGCGAACCCCGACGCGACCGACGACGACTACATGCACGCGGCCGAGCTCGAAGCGAAGTTCGCCGAGTACGACGGCTATACGGCCGAAGCGCGCGCGGGCGAACTGCTGCTCGGCATCGGCATCGCGATCGAAGACCACAACGGTCCGATGAGCAATGTCGCGCCGGGCTGGAAGCTGCGCGTGCTGCTCGCGCAGGCGCTGTTCTCGAAGCCGGACGTGCTGCTGCTGGACGAACCGACCAACAACCTCGACATCAACTCGATCCGTTGGCTGGAAGACGTGCTCAACCAGTACAACTCGACGATGATCATCATCTCGCACGATCGACACTTCCTGAACCAGGTCTGCACGCACATGGCCGACATGGACTTCGGCACGCTGAAGGTCTATCCGGGCAACTACGACGACTACATGCTGGCCAGCACGCAGGCGCGCGAGCGTCAGCAGAACGCCAACGCGAAGGCGAAGGAACGCGTCGCCGACCTGCAGGACTTCGTGCGCCGCTTCTCGGCGAACAAGTCGAAGGCGCGTCAGGCCACCAGCCGTCTGAAGATGATCGACAAGATCAAGATCGAGGAATTCAAGCCGTCGTCGCGGCAGAA
>DATAQT010000461.1:0-2673 GCA_036264535.1 Paraburkholderia sp.
CTCCGGATCGGCGTGATGGCGGGCTGGGGCTTGTGGATGGGCCCGGCCCGGGCTACTTCAGTGCGCCGTCCGGCTCGACGGGTTTCTCTGCGTGGCCGCCGAAATCGTGCCGCATCGCCGACAGCACGCGGTTCGCGAAATCGGCCTCACCGCGCGAGCTGAAGCGGGCAAACAGCGCCGCGCTCAGCACGGGGGTCGGCACGCCTTCGTCGATGGCCGCGGCGACGGTCCAGCGCCCTTCGCCCGAATCCGACACGCGGCCTGCGTAGCTTTTCAGTTCGGTGTCGCTTGCCAGCGAACCGGCGATCAGGTCGAGCAGCCACGAGCCGATCACGCTGCCGCGGCGCCACACCTCGGTGATATCCGCGAGATTCAGATCGTACTGATACAGCTCGGGACGACGCAGCGGCGACGTCTCCGCATCGACTTCGCGCGCGTGCTGGCCGGCGTCGGCGTGGCGCAGCACGTTCAGGCCCTCGGCATAGGCGGCCATCAGGCCGTACTCGATGCCGTTATGGACCATCTTGACGAAGTGCCCCGCGCCTTGCGGGCCGCAGTGCAGAAAGCCCTGCTCGGCGGTGCTCGCGCCCGCCCCCCGGCCCGGTGTCGCACTCGCCGTGCCCGCGCCTGGCGCCAGCGTCGAGAAGATCGGTTCGAGCCGTTTGACGACCTCGGCCTCGCCGCCGATCATCAGGCAGTAGCCGCGCTCGCGTCCCGCGACACCGCCGCTCGTGCCGACGTCCACGTAGTGAAGCTGGCGCGCGCCGAGTTGCTGGCCGCGGCGGATGTCGTCGTGATAGTAGGAGTTGCCGCCGTCGATCACGACGTCGCCCGGTTCGAGCAGCGGCACGAGCTTGTCGAGCGTCGCGTCGACCACGGCGGCGGGCACCATCAGCCACACGGCGCGCGGCTTGTCGAGGCGCGCGACGAGGTCTTCGAGCGAACTCGCGCCGGCTATGCCTTCCTGCTTGAGCCTGTCGACCGCCGCCGGCTGCACGTCGTACACGATGCATTGCTGAGCGCCCTTCGTCAGGCGCCGCACCATGTCGGCGCCCATCCGTCCCAATCCAATCATCCCTAGCTGCATGGCTCGCTCCGAAAGATGCTGCGTTGCGCTGTCCGATTTTCTGGTCGTCATGTTGCGGCGGCGTGGCTGACCTTAAGAATAGGCGCTGTGTCGAGAGGCGCGCCGAATGGGTCGAGAGAAGCCGCACTTTTTTGCAGAGGCGCGCTGCGGCTTAAAGTTCCGCGCGGTTGCAGGCGCGGCGCCTGTGGACGAACCGGAACGCGCGGGCGTCAGCCCGTCATTCGCTACGTTCGGGCACGCGTGCGCCGCGTCGCGCGGTCAGTTTCGTGTATTGAGCGGCCGCGAAGCGCTTGACCGCGCGCCACATGACTGGATAGCGATAGCCGGGCACCGCGAACAGCACGAGCGCGCCCAGCGCGAGCAGTCCGCAGAACAGGAACGTGCCGCGATAGCTGAACGCCTGCACGATCAGCCCCGACAGCACGCCCGACAGGATCGAGCCGACCCGCGCCGCGTTGAAGAACAACGCGGTCGCGCGGCCGGGCGAATGCGGCATCAGATCCTGCACGTAGGTCATGCCGAGGCACGAGGTCACGGCGACCACGAACGCGTTGAGCATCTGCATCGGAATCAGCACGTTGACGCTGCCCGCCAGCGACATCCCGACGAAGTACACCGCATGCACGGCCGCGCAGGCGGCGAGCCAGTTCGGCTTGTGCAGCGAGGACGATTTCGCGCCGAGCGCGAGCATCATCGGGATTTCGGTCAGTGCGCCGAGCCCGAGCATCACGGACACATCGAGATGCGTGCCGTTCAGGCCGTGCACGATGTAGAGCGGCAGCACGATCATCGTCGCGTTGGCGGCGAGGCCGAGCAAGGTCAGCGCGGTCACCGAGCGCATGATGTCGCTCGCCGATGCGGTCGGCAAGGTTTCGTGGGCGTCCTCGCCGGGCTGCCTCAGCGGCGGCACCGTGATCGACGCGGACGGCTCCGACGCGGTGTCCTCTACGGTGTGATCGCCGAGATGGCTTCGCGGCTCGCGCATGCGCCAGACGATGAAGCCGCAGATCGCGAAGCTCGCGGCCGCGAACAGGAACAGCCCGACGAAGCTGGAGGCGGCGAGCACCAGCGCGCCAACCGACGGCCCGAACACCCACGCGGCCGACAGGATCGTGCGCAGCGTCGCGCTCGCGAATACGCGCTCGGCGGGGTCGGGCACCGGCAGCGCCGCGCGGCTGAACGAGAACACCATCGAAATCGCCGAGCCGCCCGCGCCGATGAACACGATGCCGACCACGAGCAGCAAGCGGTAATCGCGCACCACGCATAGGCACAGATAACCGAGCGCGGCCGCGATCAACGCCGCGAGCAGCAACGGTCGATGCCGCCCGCTCCTGTCGCTCCAGCGCCCGGCGAGCGTACTCGCGAGCACGCCGCTCGCGGCGATCAACGTCATGAAAATGCCGAGCCGGAATGGCGTCATGCCGGCGCGTTCGATGCCGAAGAGGGACAGATACGGTGCGGTGAAGGACATCGCCACACCGAGCATCAGCGTGGCGGCGGCGAGCGGCTTGAAGCCAGGAATGCGAAGCAGGTCGAAAAAACGCGCAGTTTTCAACACGGGGACGGTGGGTCAGGTGGAGCGA
>DATAQT010000478.1:0-17124 GCA_036264535.1 Paraburkholderia sp.
GGATCACGCCGCCTTCCTTCATCAGCGCCTTGCACGATGCGAGGCCGCCCTGGCGATTCTCGTAGTTGATGAGCGGCAGCCACTGCTGATAGTGAGCGGCGGCGGCCTCGGTATCGCCGGCCGCGTAAGCATCGACGATGAGGCGGATGCCGTCGGCGTAACCGCCGCCCGTCATCGAGCCGGTCGCGCCCGCATCGAGATCGGCCATCAGCGTGATCGCTTCCTCGCCGTCCCATGGACCGACGATCGCGTCGCCGCCGAGTTCGATCAGCTCGCGCAGCTTGTTCGCGGCCTGCGGCGTTTCGATCTTGAAGTACGACACGTTGTCGATCTCGCGTGCCATGCGGGCGAGGAACGGCGCGGACAACGGCGTGCCGCTGACCGGCGCGTCCTGGATCATGATCGGAATCTGGATCGCATCGGACACCGTACGATAGAACTCGTGAATGCCGCGCTCGCCGATGCGGATCGTCGCCCCGTGATACGGCGGCATGACCATCACCATCGCGGCGCCCGCGTCCTGCGCGGCGCGGCTGCGCTCCGCGCACTGGCACGAGCTGAAGTGCGTGGTCGTGACGATCACCGGCACGCGGCCCGCGACGTGTTCGAGCGCGAGATGCATCAACGTGTTGCGCTCGTCGTCGGATAGCGCGAACTGCTCGGAGAAGTTCGCGAGAATGCACAAACCGTTCGAGCCCGCGTCGATCATGAAATCGAGGCAGCGCTTCTGACCTTCGAGGTCGAGGCGGCCGGCGTCGTCGAAGATCGTTGGCACGACGGGGAAGACGCCGCGAAGGGCGTCGGACTGTGACGATTGGGTCATGACGATGGGGTCCGTGCTGGGATGGAAGGATTGCGCGTGAGCCCACGGATGAGCGGCGCAACTCGGTGAAGGTCTCCTTCGACGACTATACGGCGCGAGGTCCCGCAGGTATATTGAATTGTTTCCATAGCGTGATCGCTTTTACGACTCACCCGACCCGATGAAAGACACGCTCAACGTCCTGCTGTCGAAGCTGCGCATGAAGCAGTTGCATCTGCTGATCGCGCTCGACGATCACAAGTCGCTGCACAAGGCCGCCGGCGTGATGTCGATGACGCAATCGGCGGCGAGCAAGGCATTGCAGGAACTTGAATCGATGCTCGATGCGCCGCTCTTCGAGCGCTCGAAAAGCGGCATGATCCCGAACCAGCTCGGCCATTGCGTGATCCGCTATGCGCGCGTCGTGACGACGGACCTCACCGCGCTTTGCCAGGACGTCGCCGAAATACGTTCGGGGCGCGGCGGTCGGCTCGCGGTCGGCGCGATCATGGGCGCGATTCCCGACTGCGTGGTGCCGGCGCTGAATCAATTGCATGCGGCGCAGCCGGGTCTGTCGATCGAAGTGGTCGAGGACACGAGCGCGCGGATGCTCGCGCAGCTCGACGAAGGCCGGCTCGACCTGGTGGTGGGCCGCGCGGTGGTCGCGGCCGATCCGTCGAAGTATCAGTATCGTCCGCTCGGCGACGAGCCGTTGGCGGTGGTGGTCGGTTATCGACATTCGCCGTTGCCGCGCCGCGAGATGACGTTGCGCGATCTCGCCGGACATCGCTGGGTCATGTATCCGTCACATATGCCGCTGCATGCGCTGCTCGAACGCGAGATGGATCTCGCCGGACTCGAGATGCCTGACAATCCGATTTCGACGGCTTCCACGTTCGTGACGGTTGCACTGCTGCAAGGCAGCGATGAACTCGTCTCGCTGCTGCCGAGCGCGATTGCGGGGCCGTTCGTGCGGCACAAGATGCTGCGCATCGTGCCGGTCAGGCTCAAATCGCCGTCGCAGACTTTCGGCATCGTGACGCGCAAGGGCGGCGTGATGTCGCCGCCGGCTGAACGATTTATCGCGCTGTTGCGCGGGCAAACACAACAAGGGCAGACGAAAGCGCGATCTTCGGTGTGACCTGGGCGGAAAGCGAGCCGTCCGCCCGCTCACCAGTAAAAATGCCAGAAAAAAGCGCCTAAACTTCGACAACGACCGCCGTGAACGGCAAAACCGCCCGAAGCAGTGGTTTTGTATTCGTGTGAAAAGACGTTCAATATCTCACGCCAGTTCGCGTTTTGTCATCCGGCGCCCGCAGGTGTTGTAGCCGCGACACTGTCGCGCCGATCCGAACCGGTGACGGCTTCTCGTTACGAGCTACACTGATCTGGATGAACTGAGCCAGGCTCCACACCCTGGCCATCGCTCGGGGAGAGCAGCCATGAATCGGCCACCGCTTCGGTTTCCGCTTCGCGCGACCAGCACCGTGCCTGTCCGGAGTTGGCGTTGGCTCAAATGGGGGCTTGGCGTGTTTTTGCTGCTCGCGGTGGCGCTGATCGCGCGCCTCGTGCAGATCGAGATCGAGACCTCGCGGCTGCAGGCGCGCTATCTTTCCGAGCTGACTCGCGACGTCGGTTTTTCGGTCGCCGACGGTCCCAGCCATTCCATCCGCTTTCCGCAAGCCGACAAAGGTCCGTACGACGCGCGGCTCGGCTACGCGCTGTTGCCTGCGATCCAGCAGCGTTTGCTGCAACGTGGCTTCGAAATCAGTTCGCAGGCGCGCGATTCCGAGCGCATGCTGTCGCTGGCCGATGACGGCCTGTTCCTGCCTTACGACGAGAAAGACACGGCCGGACTGCAACTGTTCGACGGCGCTGGCACGCCGCTCTACAGCGCGCGGTTTCCGGGTCGCGTCTACGACCGCTTCGACGCGATTCCGCCGCTCATCGTGAATTCGCTGCTGTTCATCGAAGACCGCTATCTGCTCGATCCGGAGCAGCCGAACCGCAATCCGGCGATCGACTGGGGGCGCTTTAGCCGCGCGCTCGTCGATCAGGGCGCGCGCGTTTTCGACCGCCATCAGCAGACGCCGGGCGGCAGCACGCTCGCGACGCAGATCGAGAAATTCCGTCACTCGGCGGGCGGCCGCACCGCGACGCCGCCGGAAAAGCTGCGGCAAATCGCGTCCGCGTCGGTGCGCGCTTATCTGAACGGACCGCAGACGCTGCCCGCGCGCGAACAGATCGTGGTCCATTATCTGAACTCGGTGCCGCTCGCCGCGCAGCCAGGCGTGGGTGAAATCAACGGTATCGGCGATGGTCTCGCCGCCTGGTATGGGCGCGATTTCCGCGAAACCAACCGCCTGCTGAGGGCACCGTCGACCGATGCGAATCTGGCCGAGCAGGGCGTGGCGTTTCGCGAAGTGCTGTCGCTGATGATCGCACAGCGCGCGCCGTCGTTTTTTCTGCAGCGCGGCTATCCCGAGCTCGAACACCTGACCGACAGCTATACGCGGCTGCTCGCAAGCGGTGGCGTGATCTCGGCGCAGTTGCGCGACGCGGCGCTCGCCGCGCACGTCGAACTGCATCGCGCGCCGCGCAGCACACCGGACCTCGGTTCATTCGTATCGCGCAAAGCGGTCACGTCGATGCGCTCGCATCTGCTTGCCGCCCTCGGCGTGAGCAGCTTCTATGAACTGGACCGCCTCGACGTGCAGGCGACAGGTACGCTGGACAATGACGTGCAACAGGCGATTGCCGAGCGGCTCGCCGCCGCCGCGACCAAGGACGGCGCGAAGGCCGCGGGCCTCGTCGGCTTCGAGATGCTGCGCGCGTCGGACGATCCGTCGCATATCGCCTACAGCTTCACGCTGTACGAGCGGCACGGCGACGCGAACCTCGTGCGCGTGCAGACCGATAGCGTGAACCAGCCGTTCGACATCAACTCGGGGGCGCGCCTGAATCTCGGCTCGACCGCGAAACTGCGCACCGTCATCACGTATCTGCAGATCGTCACCGAGCTGCATACACGCTACGCATCGCTGAGCAACACCGAGCTGAAGGCGATCACGCCCGATCCGAACGATCAGCTGACGCACTGGGCGATCGACTATCTGCTGCACACGCGCGATCATTCGCTGCAGCCGATGCTCGATGCCGCCGTCGAGCGCAAATACTCGGCGAGCCCGGGCGAGACGTTCTTTACGGGCGGCGGCGCGCAGACCTTCACGAACTTCGAGTCCGACGACAACAGCCGCATCCTCACCGTGCATCGCGCGTTCCAGCATTCGGTGAACCTCGTGTTCGTGCGGCTGATGCGCGATATCGTGCACTATGAAATGGTGCAGACCACCGGGCCGTCGTCGCAATGGCTCGGCGATCCGGCCATCCGCAAGATGTACCTGACGCGTTTCGCCGATCAGGAAAGCCGCGTGTACATGAAGCGTTTCTACACGAAGTACCACGGCAAGACACCCGATCAGCAGATCACGCTATTGCTGCTCGGCGTGCGCAAGACGCCGCCGAAAGTGGCGACCGCGCTGCGCAGCGTCGCGCCGGATGGATCGAACGCCTGGTTCGACAAGATCATGTACGCGGCGCTGAAAAACACGCCGGCGAACACGATGCTCGACGACGAAGACCTCGCGAATCTGTACGACAAGTACGGCATCAACCGCTTCAACCTGAACGACCGCGGCTACATCTCGGGCGTTCATCCGCTCGAACTGTGGACGCTGAATTATCTGCGCTCGCATCCCGACGCGACGCTCGCGCAGATCGAAAGCGCAAGCCAGGACGTGCGCCTGTCCACCTACTCGTGGCTCTTCAAGACGCGCTATCACGTGACTCAGGACCACCGCATCAAACGCATGGTCGAACTGCGCGCGTACGACGCGATCGGCAAGTCGTGGCAGGCGCTCGGTTATCCGTTCGCGTCGCTGACGCCGTCGTATGCGGCGGCGATCGGCGCGTCGGGTGATCGTCCGGCGGCGCTCGCTCAACTGATCGGCGTGATTGCGAACGACGGCAACAAGGTGCCGACCGAAACGCTGACGCAGATCGACTTCGCGAAAGATACGCCGTACGAAACGCACTTCAAGCGGGCGGTGGTCGCGCCGGAGCAGCAGGTGTCGCCGGAAATCGCTGGTGTGGTGAAGATGCTGTTGCGCGACGTCGTGACGGGTGGCACCGCGAGGCGTCTCGCGCAAGGCATGACGTTCCCGAACGGCGAAACGCTTACCGTCTACGGAAAGACCGGCACCGGCGATCAGCGCCTGAACGTGTACGCGAAGGGCGCGCGGCTCATCGAGTCGCGCAAGGTGAATCGCAGCGCGACCTTTGTGTTCGCGCTCGGCGACCGCTTCTACGGCACGCTGACCGCGTTCGTGCATGAGCCGTACGCGGCCCGTTACGACTTCACGAGCGCGCTGGCGGTGCAGTTGCTGAAGTCGATGGCGCCGGCGTTGCAGCCGTTACTCGATAAGCCGGTCGAGAAAACCATGACCACAGCGCCGGCGAAATCGACGCCCGCGGTGACGAAGGTCGCCGCGAAGTGAGCTGATCGATTTGCAAGCTCGCAAATAGCACGCTCACTGTCCGTCATAACCCGCTTCTGCCGCCGCCGGTTTTAGAAACAGCTCGTGCACCGGCGCGAAATGCGCATATAGCGGCAGAATCGCACCACCCATCGCGCGGGCATCGGCGCCGATCGCGCCTTCGAGCAATTGCGGTCGGACCATGCCTTCCCATTCGAAACGATCGAGCACACGCTCGGTGCGACGAATGATCTCGCGCAGCAATAACCGGTCGAACTCGCCGTCGATCACGACAGCTTCGAGATCGAGCAACGCGGCCGCATTGGTCAGCGCGTTCGCGATCGCCGGGCACGCGCTGTCGAGCCATTGCTCGGTATGCCGCCACAACTCGGGCGACAGCGCCCGATGATCGTGCGCCGCGACCGCCGGCGCGCCCGCGTCGCTGAACAGCTGCTCGAGTACGAAGCCCGATGCCGCGTGCAGCAACTGCCGCGCGGGTTTGCGCGCGCTGCCTTCGCGCAGCGGGATCGAACCGACTGCGCCCGCGTTGTCGTGCGGTCCTCCATGCAGACGGCCGTCGATCACGAGACCTCCGCCGATGAACGTGCCGACGAACAGATACAGGAAGTTGTGGATGCCACGGCCCTGGCCCATGACGAGCTCGGCCGCGCACGCGGCCGTGGTGTCCTTGGCGAACTCGACGGGCAGGCCGGTCATCGTCGCGATGCGCGCGCGCAGATCGATCTCATTCCAGGCGGCGAGCGCGTCGGGCGGCGCGCCAAGAAAATCGCGCCAGCCGCCGAGCCACAGCGGTGCCGCAACGCCCACGCCGACCACCTTGCCGGCCTTCGCGCCGAGCGTCTGGTTCACGCGCGCGAGTTTGCTTTCGAGCGCGGGAAACAGCGTATGCGGATCGGGATAGGCATAGTCGAACACGTCGCGGCACACGATACGCCCGGCGAAGTCCATCGCGAGCACGTCGAGACTGCGGCGTCCGACCTTGATGCCGATCGTGTACGCGCCGTCCGCGCACAACGCGATCGGCACCGACGGCTGGCCGATCCGACCGCGCACGCGTGCCTGTTTTTCGAGCAGGCCGTCCGAGATCAGCCGGTCGACGATCATCGACACCGTCTGCATCGAAAGACGCGTGAGACGGCCGACCTCGGCCTTCGGCAGTGGTCCATGCAGGCGGATCGTTTGCAGGACGATCCGCTCGTTGAATTGCCGCATGCCGACCTGATTCGAGCCGACCGTGCGTTTGACCGGCGAACGCGGGCTGGTGCTGGAGGTGTCCATCGTCGTTTATCGGCCTCGTGGCTCAGCGGATTGGGCGGCGTGTCATGCGATCGCCTTCACGTCGGCTTCCTTCGCGCCGGTCATGATCGCAACCGCTTCCGACATGTGCACGTCCTTCGTCTTGACGAGCGCCGCGCGGCGCCCGAGCCGCTGAATATGGATGCGGTCCGCGACCTCGAACACGTGCGGCATGTTGTGGCTGATCAGAATCACCGGCAGGCCGCGGTCGCGCACGCGCCGGATCAATTCGAGCACCATGTTGCCTTCCTTCACGCCGAGCGCTGCGGTCGGTTCGTCCAGAATCACCACGTGGCGCGCGAACGCCGCGCTGCGTGCTACGGCGACGCCCTGGCGCTGGCCGCCGGACAACGTCTCGACCGCCTGGCGCATCGAGCGGATGCCGATCTGCAGGTCCTTCATGGCCGTGGTCGCTTCTTCCAGCATGCGGCGCTTGTCGATCATCTTGAAGAGCGATCCGCGCCAGCCGGGCTTCAGCAATTCGCGGGCGAGAAACAGGTTTTCGGCGATGCTCATCGCCGGCGCGACCGCGAGTTCCTGGTACACGGTCTCGATGCCTTGCGTGCGCGCATCGAGCGGACTGCGGAACTTGACCGGCTTGCCGTCGAGCAGAATCTCGCCTTCGTCGGGCACGGTCGCGCCGGAGAGCGCCTTGATCAACGACGATTTGCCTGCGCCGTTGTCGCCGATCACCGCGAGGATTTCGCCGGGTAGCACTTCGAAATCGCAACCGTCGAGCGCGGTCACGTTGCCATAACGTTTGATGAGTCCGCGCGCCTGCAGAACCGGCATGGCGGAAGAAGCGGAAGCGGAGGTATTGGTCGACGTCGACATGACGAGGCTCCTGTGCGGGCTCAACGGCCGCGGTGCGAGAGTTTATCGGCGGCGACCGCGAGAATCACGAGAATGCCGGTGATCAGTACCTGGTAGACCGAAGAAACGCCGATCAGCGTCAGACCGTTGCGGAATACACCGACGATCAGCGCGCCAAGCAAGGTGCCGACGATCGACCCGCGTCCGCCGAACAGACTCGTGCCGCCGAGCACGACCGCGGTGATGCTGTCGAGGTTCTCGGTCTGCCCGGCCTGCGGATCGCCGACGCCGGTACGGGCCACCGACAGCAGCGCGGCGATGCCATAGATCGCGCCAGCGAGCGTGTACACGATCAGCAGAATCTTCTGCGACGACAGGCCCATCAGCCGCGCGGCTTCGGCGTTGTTGCCGAGCGCGTACAGATGGCGGCCGGGCACCGTGTCGCGCAGCACGAACCACGTGGACAGATACATCAGCAGCGTCAGCACCGTGCCATAGGTGACTTCCGCTGGTCCGAGCCTGAACGTGTTGCCGAAGAACATGATCGCGTCGGGCAGGTTCGACACGCTTTCCGCGTTCGAGTAGATCTGCGTGAGCGCAAACGCGATGTTCAGCGTGCCGAGCGTGACGATGAACGCGGGCAGCTTGATACGCGTGATCAGCAGACCGTTCAGCAAGCCGAACAGGGTGCTCGCGCCGATGCCGCATAGAATCGCGAGAACCGGGGGCACGCCGAGCACGACCGCGAACTTGGTCATGATGATGGAGCCGAAGGCCATCACCATGCCGCAAGACAGGTCGATGCCACCGGTCAGCACGATCAGTGTCTGGCCGATGGCGATGACCGCGACGACCATCGTCTGTTGCAGGATCAGCGACAGATTCTGGAACGATAGAAAGCGGCTGCTCTGCGAGATAAAGAATCCACAGGCCAGCACCAGCGCGATCAGCGGTCCGATTTCGGAAAGCGACGGCAGGTGCTCGGTGAAAGACGGGCGCGGGCGGCCGGCGGGCGCGGAGGGAGTCGACATGATGGCAGTCCTCGATACATGAGCGTGACGGGAAGGTCACGTGGCAAATCAGATGGCGGTCCGCCGCAGCGGGCAACGGGCCGCCGTGCGATGCGCGTTACTTGTTGCCCCAGCAGTTGTCGAGGCCGAACTTCGTATCCTTGCTGTCGATGCCGGACATCGGCTTGTCGGTGATCAGCGTGACGCCGGTGTCCTGGTAGCCGGAGACCTTCTTGCCGGTCTTCGCGTAGTCGACGCCTGCGTTGACGCCGAGTGCGGCCATCTTCAGCGGATACTGCTGCGAGGTCGCCGCGATCGCACCGGCCTTCACGTTGCGCACGCCTTCGCAACCGCCGTCGATCGATACGATCATCACGCTCTTGTCCTTGCCCGCTGCCTTCAGCGCGCGATACGCGCCGGCCGCGGCCGGTTCGTTGATCGTGTAGACGACGTTGATGTCGGGTGCTTTCTGCAGGCAGTTTTCCATCGCCGTCTGGCCCTTCGCCTGATCGCCGCGCGTGTCCTGGCTGCAGACGATCGACGGATCGCCTTCCTTCACGCCGAAGCCTTCGAGAAAGCCGTTATGACGCAGCACGCCGACCGACACGCCCGGCGCGAGATCGAGCGTCGCGATCTTCGCGGGCTTGCCGTTCAGCGCAGCCTTCGCGTATTTGCCGATCAGCACGCCGGCCTTGAAGTTGTCGGTGGCGAAGAGGGCGTCGGTTGCGTCCTGCGGATCGGTCGGCGTATCGAGCGCGACGACCATCACGCCGGCCGCGCGCGCCTTCCTGATGCTTGGCACGATCGCCTTGGTGTCGCTCGGCGTGATCAGGATCGCTTTCGCGCCGGCCGTCATCATGTTTTCGATCGCGGTGACCTGGCTCGCGTTGTCGCCGTCGAACTTGCCGGCGGCCGTGATCAGTTTCGCGCCGTCTTTCGACGCGGCCGCATCGGCGCCCTGGCGCATCTTGACGAAGAACGGGTTCGTATCGGTTTTCGTGATCAGGCCGATGACAGGCTGGTCGGCGGCCTGACTCGCGCTCGCGCACCACACGGCCGCTGCCGCGGCGCACATCGACACGATTGTCCTGGCGACAGGACGCCTGCGGGAATTCAGATTCATGGGACGCTCCTCCGGTTATTGGCAACGACGTTTGGGACTGCAGATGTATTGCAAGGGCAAAGCTGAGGGCTCGGCGTTGGGCGATGACACTTCGATTAAATGTCGCCTGAAGAAAAGCGCCTAAATCACTTTGGTTGATTTAGTACAGCAGGCGCGCGACTGCCCGTCAAGGAAATCTGAACCCGGAAAAATTGCCGCAGACGAGGCGCTCGCAGGCTGTGAGCCTTGTGCGATAAGGCTTTGATGCTGTGTTGCGGTGCGGAGATGAGCGCCCGGGCTTGGGGAAAGTCCTGGCTTGGGTGAAAGCTTTTTGAAGCCTTAACGATGGTTTTTCGACGCAAATTTCTAACGCGAATCCGAACGCGGCGCCGCGGTCGACGCGCGCACCACCAGTTTCGGCTCGGACGAAATCCGCATCGGCACGTCCCGCGCGTCGCGTCCCGCCTGCCCGTACGATGTCTCGATCAGCTCGCGCAGCAGTTCCACGGCGAGCCCGGCAACCTCGACCGTCGGCACGGCCACCGTCGTCAGCGCGGGGCGTGACTCGCGCGCGAGCTGGATGTCGGTGATTCCGATGACGGACAGATCGTCCGGCACGTGCAAGCCGAGATCCGCGGCCGCGTGCATCGCGCCGAGTGCCGGCAGATCGTTGGTCACGAAGATCGCGGTCAATTGCGGATCGGCTTCGAGCAGCGCGCGCGCCGCGAGGTAGCCGCCGTGGATCGTGTCGAGCGCGTGCCGCACGCGATTCTTCGTCACGCCGGCCGCGCGCAACGCATCGACGAAACCTTCGTAGCGCGCCGCGTGAATGCCCGACGCCTTGCTGCCGACGATCGCGCCAAAGCGCCGATGCCCGAGTTCGAGCAGGTGCTCGCCGGCCAGTTGGCCGGCCAGCCGGAAATCGACCGCGACGCACGGCAGCCCCGGCGGCTCGGTGGGCCGCTCCCACATGCACAGCACGACCGGCGTGCCGCGCGCTTCGGTCTTGTGCAGATCGGCGAAGTCGAGGTTCGCGTTCGTCACGAGCACGCCTTCGGACAAGGTGCCGGCGATCTGGTCGAGATACGCGCGGCCCGTCAGCGGATCTTCGTTGGTATTGCAGATGATCACGAACTGACCGCTCGTGCGCGCCGCGCGTTCGACCGCGAGCGCGAACTCCGGATAGAACGGATTCGCGATGCTCGACACCATCAGCGCGAGCGTCGGCGCGCGGCCCTCGGCCAGCGCGCGCGCGGCGAGATGCGGGCGGTAGCCGAGTGCCGCGACCGCGTCGAGCACGCGTTGCCGCGTCGTTTCGCCGACGCGCCCGCGATTGCGCAGCACGTTGGACACCGTGGCGGGCGTGACACCGGCATGACGCGCGACTTCGCTGAGTGTGGGCATGATGTGGTCAGTATTTGGGATGGCTGTCCGACATTTGCGTAGCGACGCGAGGCGCGGCAACATCTGTCGTCGAAGCAACGTACAAAACGATATCGGAGACAGACCCAACGATCGCCTTGCGATCGATTTTTCGGTCTTGCTGATTAAGCGCTTAATCTCCGACTTCGCGCCGATTAAATCACGGAGTCGATGCAATGGCGAGCATTTCGTTACGAGGCGTGCAGAAGGCGTATGGCGACGGCACGCCGGTGATTCGCAACGTCGATCTGGACATTGGCGAAAACGAGTTCTGCGTGTTCCTCGGGCCGTCGGGCTGCGGCAAGTCCACGCTGCTGCGCATGATCGCCGGGCTCGAGGACGTGAGCGACGGCGACCTGTCGATCGGCGGGCAGATCGTCAACGACGTGCCGGCCGCGCAACGCGGCGTCGCGATGGTGTTCCAGAGCTACGCGCTGTTTCCGCACATGAGCGTGTTCGAGAACATGGCGTTCGGCCTGAAACTCGCGAAGACTCCGAAGCATGAAATCGATCGCAAGGTGCGTGAAGCCGCGCGCATCCTGCAACTCGAGGCGCTGCTCGAACGCAGACCGAAGGCGCTGTCCGGCGGGCAGCGGCAACGCGTCGCGATCGGCCGCGCGATCGTTCGCGAGCCTGGCGTGTTTCTGTTCGACGAACCGCTGTCCAATCTCGATGCGACCTTGCGCGGACAAACGCGCGTCGAAATCGCGCGCCTGCATAGGCAGTTTGCGAAAGCGAGCGTGGTCTACGTAACGCACGATCAGATCGAGGCGATGACGCTCGCCGACAAGATCGTGCTGCTGCATACGGGCAAAGACACCGAGCGCTACGGCAGCATCGCTCAGATCGGCGCGCCGCTCGAGTTGTATCACCGCCCGAAGAGCCGCTTCGTGGCCGGCTTTATCGGCTCGCCGCGCATGAACTTCCTGCCGGGCAAGGTGGCTTCGCTCGATGCGCAAGGCGTGCTCGTCACGCTCGACCACACCGGCGAAAACCTGCGCGTGCCTGTCAGCAGCGCGGGATTGCAGCCAGCGCAACCGGTCACGCTCGGCGTGCGTCCCGAGCACCTCGAATTCGTCGATTCAGCGGTCACCACGAACGCGGTGGGCCCGGAAGACGGCGTGCTGGCGCGCACCGTATCGCTCGTCGAGCAACTCGGCGAACACAGCTACGTTCACCTCGATCAACCCGGCGGCGCCGTGCTGATCGCCAAGGCGCCCGGCAATACGCGTCTGGCTCCCGGCGATCGCGCGAACCTGCGGGTGCCGCGCACGGCCTGTCATCTGTTTACCGAGGACGGCTTCGCGGCCGCGTCGCTCGAATCCGTCGAACACTACGCTTGAAGAACATTGGGGACATAGGCATGCGTGTTGGAGTCTGTTATTACCCGGAGCACTGGCCCGAGTCGATGTGGGAAGACGACGCGCGCCGGATGAAAGCGCTCGGCATCGAGCAGGTGCGAATCGCGGAATTCGCGTGGAGCCGGATGGAGCCGACGCCGGGCGAATACGATTGGGGCTGGCTCGATCGCGCCGTCGATGTGCTCGGCGCGGCCGGCCTGAAGGTGGTCCTGTGTACGCCGACTGCCACGCCGCCCAAGTGGCTCATCGACCGTCATCCGGACATCCTGCCGGTCGGTGCCGATGGACGTGCGCGAGCGTTCGGCTCGCGGCGTCATTACGACTTCTCCTCGCCCGCGTATTTCGAAGCGTCGCGGCGCATCTGCACGGCGGTGGCCGAGCGTTATGGCCAGCATCCGGCGGTTGCTTACTGGCAGACCGATAACGAATTCGGCTGTCATCACACGGTGGTCAGCTATTCGCCGGCGGCCGTGACGCGCTTTCGCGAGTGGCTGAAGGCACGTTATCACTCGATCCAGGCGTTGAACGAGGCGTGGGGCACGGTGTTCTGGAGCATGGAGTACCGCGGCTTCGACGAGATCGACGCGCCCGTTGGCACCGTGACCGAGGCGCATCCGTCGCATCGGCTCGACTACCGGCGTTTCGCGTCCGACGAAGTGGCGCGCTACAACCGCATGCAGGTCGAGATCATTCGCGCGCATTCGCCGGGACGGCCCGTCGCGCACAACTTCATGCAGCTCTTCACCGAGTTCGATCACTACAAGGTCGCGGCCGATCTCGACGTCGCGACATGGGACAGCTATCCGCTCGGCGCGCTCGAAGAGCAGTGGTTCGCGCCGGACATCAAGGCGCGCTGGTTGCGCAGTGGTCATCCGGATTTTGCGTCGTTCAATCACGACGTGTATCGCGGCATGTCGAAGCTGCCGTTCTGGGTGATGGAGCAGCAGCCCGGACCGGTGAACTGGGCGCAGTGGAACCCGGCTCCGCTGCCGGGCATGGTGCGGCTGTGGAGTTGGGAAGCATTCGCGCACGGCGCGGGCTGTGTGTCGTATTTCCGCTGGCGTCAGGCACCGTTCGCGCAGGAGCAGATGCACGCGGGCCTCAATACGCCCGATAACCGGCTCGACGTCGGCGGTAGCGAAGCGTCGCAGGTGGCTGCGGAAATTCGCACGGTGCTCACGGCGCAGGCCGATGCGAACGCGGCCATCCGCTCGAAAGTCGCGCTCGTCTACGACTACGAAGCGAAGTGGTTGTTCGAGATTCATCCGCAGGGCGCGGACTTTCACTATCCGCGTTTCGCGTTCGAGTACTACTCGGCGTTGCGCGCGCTCGGACTCGACGTCGATATCGTGCCGGTGGATGCCTCGTTCGATGGCTATAGTCTGGTCGTCGTGCCGCCGCTGCCGGTGGTGCCCGACGATTTCGCCCAACGTCTTGCAAGCTCGGGCGCGCAGGTGGTGCTCGGTCCGCGCACCGGATCGAAGACGCGCGATCTGCGCATTCCGGCGAACTTGCCGCCTGGCGCGTTGACGCCGGTGCTGCCCCTGCGCGTGTGGCGCGTCGAATCGATGCGGCCGAACGTGACGGAGGCGGTGGTGCTCGAACAGAAGGGCGCTGCGGCCGGTGGCGTCGCGCGTCACTGGCGCGATTTCATCGACAGCGATGCATCGTCGACTGCGCTCGACGTGCGCGCGCGTTTCGCCGACGGTCATCCCGCGTACGTGCGAAGCGGCGCGTTCCACTACTTCGCGAGCCTGTTCGACGACGCATTGACGGTGCATCTGTTCGCGCAAATCGCACAGGAAGGGGGCCTCGAAACACAGGCACTCGGCGACAGCGTGCGCATCAGCCGACGCGGCGCGCTCACCTACGTGTTCAACTATGGTGATCGAGCCCACACGCTCGATCACGTTGCCGACGACGCATTCGTGGTAGGTTCGCGCGAGGTGGCGCCGCAAGGTGTAGCGATCTACCGCTCGCAATAGAAGTCTGGCCGTAGCAATTCCACACAGTCATTCGACACAGAAGCGACAACGACGTAAAAACCATGGAATAAAGGAGACAGTCAGAATGAAACTGAAACCACGCAAGATTCTGCTGGCGCTCGCGGTGGCCGCGTTCGCCGCGGGGACGTCCGTCGTCAGCACCGCGCAGGCGGGCACGCTCGCGATGAACATCGCGTACAAGGGCGCGAGCCAGCGCGCGGTGTGGCAGCAGGTGGTCGACGAGTTCAAGAAAGCGCATCCCGGCATCGACGTTAAGGTATCGTTCATCGACGAAGAGGCCTACAAGGTTCAGTTGCCAGGTTGGCTGTCGACTGTCGCGCCCGATATCGTCAACTGGCACGATGGCGAGCGGATGGCGTATTACGCGCAGCGTGGCCTGTTCGAGGATCTGACCGGCGATTGGCAGAAGAACGGCTGGAACGACATGTATGCGTCGACGAAGGAAGCCTCGTCGTACAAGGGCAAACAGTACGCCGCGCCGACCGTGTACTACTCGTGGGGGATGTTCTATCGCAAGGATCTGTTCGAGAAGGCCGGCATCAAGGGCGAGCCGAAAACGTGGGACGAGTTTCTCGACGCCGCGAAGAAGCTGAAGGCCGCCGGCATTACGCCGATCGCCGTGGCGGGCCGCGATGCCTGGACGCTTGCCGGCTGGTTCGATTATCTCGATCTGCGCCTGAACGGCAACGCGTTCCATCAGAAGCTGATGGCCGGTGAGATTCCGTACACCGATCCGCGCGTGAAAAAGGTCTATACGACGTGGAAGCAACTGATCGACGACGGCTACTTCATCAATAATTCGCTGTCCTACGATCTCGACGCGGTGCAGCCGTTCCTGTTCCAGGGCAAGGCCGCGATGATGCTGATGGGCACGTTCATTACGGCTGGTTTCCCGGACAACGTGAAGCCGGAAATGGGGTACTTCCAGTTCCCGATCATCGACTCCAAGGTGCCGACCGCCGAGGATGGGCCGGTCGAATCGCTGCATATTCCGTCGAAGGCGAAGAACAAGACGGATGCCCACACGTTCCTTGCTTTCGTCGAGACGCCCGAGATCGGCGCGCAACTCGCAAAGGGACTCGGCTCGTTGTCGGCGAACAGCAAGTCGCCGGAGCCTGAAGATCCGATTTCGAAGATCGGCTTCCAGATCCTGTCGAACACGAAGGGCGGTATCGCGCAGTTCTACGATCGTGACATGACGAAGGAAATGGCCGACGAAGGGATGAAGGGGATGCAGCAGTTCGTCTCCGACCCGTCGAAACTCGACGATATCCTCGCGCAGCTCGAGCAGACGCGTCAGCGTATCTACAAGAAGTAAGCGGTGGCGGCCGTGAGGCCGCCATCCGGATGCATCAGACTGGATCGGGAGAGTGATCGTGTCGCATTCCGTCAGCCGTCATAGCGTCGACGGTCCTGTTGAACCCGGCGGCGCGGGCTTGCCTGCGTCGGGCAGTGCGCTGGGCGGCGCGTCCATCGCGTCGCGCCGGCGCGGGCCGACGCCGACCGCGCGGCGGCAGCGGCGCGCCGCGTTCCTGTTCCTCGCGCCGGCCTGCTTCATGGTGGCCGTGTACGTCGTGTGGCCGATCCTCTCGACGATCCGCCTGAGCTTCTTCAACTGGGATGGCATGACCGAGCCGACCTTCATCGGCGTTGCCAACTATATCGAGCTGGTCCATACGCCGACGTTCTATACGGCGCTGAAGAACAACCTGATCTGGCTCGTGCTGTTCCTGCTCGCACCGCCGATGGGTCTCGCCGTCGCCTTGTATCTGAACCAGGCGGTGGCGGGCATCCGCATCGTCAAGTCGCTGTTTTTCGCGCCGTTCGTGCTGTCGGGCGTCGTGGTCGGGCTGATTTTTTCCTGGTTTTACGATCCGACCTTCGGCCTCCTCTCGATGATGCTCGGCCACGGCGTGCCGGTGCTCGGCGATCCGCGCTATGCGACGTTCGGCATCGTGTTCGCGGCACTGTGGCCGCAAACCGCGTACTGCATGATTCTTTATCTGACCGGCTTGACCACGTTGAACGCCGAGCAGATCGAAGCCGCACGCATGGAAGGCGCGCAGGGCTGGTCGATGCTCTGGCATGTGATCCTGCCGCAGTTGAGGCCCACGACGTTCATGGCGATCGTGGTGACGATCATCGGCGCGCTGCGCAGCTTCGATCTGATTTCGGTGATGACGGGCGGCGGTCCGTTCGAAAGCTCGACGGTGCTCGCGTATTTCATGTACGACCAGGCAATCAAGTACTACCGTATCGGCTATTCGGCGGCGATTGCCGTGGTGCTGTTCGGCATCATGCTCGTGTACATCGTCTATCACCTGCGGCGGATGCTGCGCGCTGAGCAATAAGGAGCCGCTGATGTTTCCGATTCCGATCGACAAATGGAAGCCGGCCACGCGCCGCGCATACAAGCTGACCTTGCCGATTGCACTCCTGATCTGGCTGCTGCCGATGATCGCGGTGCTGGTCACGTCGGTGCGTTCGACCGAAGAACTGAGCGAGGGCAACTACTGGGGATGGCCGAAGCATTTCGCGATGTTCGATAACTATCGCGAGGCCTTGACCACGTCGCCGATGCTGCATTACTTCTGGAACAGCGTGCTGATTACGGTGCCTTCGGTAGTCGGCTCGATCGCACTCGCGGCGATGGCGGGCTTTGCATTGGCGATTTATCGCTTTCGCGGCAATTCGACGTTGTTCGCGACGTTCGTCGCGGGCAATTTCGTACCGATCCAGGTGCTGATGATTCCGGT
>DATAQT010000003.1:0-8079 GCA_036264535.1 Paraburkholderia sp.
GCGGCAGATAGGTCACCTGAAGACGCGGATCAGCGGCTTCGACGCGGCGCGCCAGTTCGAGGCTGGATAACGTCGGTCCGGCCGTGCGGGCCTGGTAGAACGACGGGTTCAGCGCGGCATCGAGTTCGTGGTCCCACGCGATGGTCGCGCCGGTCACGCCCGCGACGAACAGAAACAGCGCGGCCGCGACGCCGAACCAGCGATGCAGGCGGACAAGCTGGCGCCTCATGCGCGAGCCGGCAACGAGTAACGGGGACCCAAACGGGAACGCGAGCGGGAAATCAGGTGAAACGTCACGATGCGGACTATCTGTAAATAGGAATTGTTCGCATCTTAGGGGTTGGCGCGATCTGCTGCAAATTTTCTGTCAGCAAGAGACGGCGATGCATCGTTGCGGGAAGCATAAAAAAACGGCACCGAAGTGCCGCTTTCGCTTTTGTGGACTGAATGGCCAGCTTGATACGCGTGCTAGTGAGTGCTGACTTTGACTGCTCGGCTCGGCTCCGCCCGCTCACACCAATCGCAAATAAATCAGCTCCCGCTTGATATACGCGTAGAAGATCGGTGCCGCGATGACCCCGGCGATGCCGAACGCCGCTTCCATCACCAGCATCGCGATCAGCAGCTCCCACGCGCGCGCCTCGATCTGGCCACCGACGATCCGGGCATTCAGGAAGTACTCGAGCTTGTGGATCAGGATCAGGAACACGAGCGACATGATCGCCGCCGGAAAACTCACCGACAGCGCGACCGCGACGATGATCGTGTTCGAGATCAGATTGCCGATCACCGGCAGCAGACCCACGATGAACGTGACGAGCACCAGCGTTTTCGACAGCGGCAGCTGGTCGTGGAAGACCGGCAGGATCACCAGCAGGAAGATCGCCGTGAACACCGCGTTGAGCGCGGATATCTTCACCTGTGCAAAAACGATGCGCCGAAACGCGTCGGCGAACCGCGTGACGCGCGTGACGAACGCGGTGGACAGCGGCAGCCGCTGGATCTGGTTCTGCGCGCCGACCGCGATGATCGCGCCGATGATCATGCCGATCAGCACGTGCGTGAACGCGCGCGCCGCGGTCGTGCCGCTTTGCTGCAGCATGTTCGCGTGCGTGTGCATCAGTTCGGTGGCCTTCGTTTTCATCTGCTCGGTGTCGACCGGCAGATAGTTCGCGACGAATTGCGGAATCCTGCCACGCGCCTCGTCGATCAGTTGCATCGCCTGATCGAGCAGCGCCTGCACGCTCGGCACGTCGTTCTCGAAATGCGAGATGATGCCGAGCGTGAGCCCCGTCAACGCGCCGACGATCACCGTCGACAGGATCACCACCGCGAGCCAGCGCGCCCGCTTGCTCGACATGACGCGCTCGATGCGTGGCGCCATCATGTGCACGAGCTGAAACACCAGCAGCCCGGCGAGCAGCGCGCCGAGCAGCTTCAGTGCGATGACCGCCCACATGCCGAACAGCATCACCACATAGCTGCCGATTTCGACCGCCGACAGCTTCGGCAGACTCATGTCGCTGGTCAGCCTGACCGGGCGAGGGCGCAGGTCCTGCACCCGTTCGTCGTCGCGCGCCTGATTACGCTTGGCCATGGCTTATTCGGTCTCCAACCTCGGTAGTGCAGCGTTACTTTACGCTGGCGGCGCGGCTGAGCAGCGGCGCCAGGTATTTGCCGGTAAAACTTGCTTTCGACTTCGCAACCTGCTCGGGCGTGCCCTGCGCGATGATCTGCCCGCCGCCGGCGCCGCCTTCGGGACCGAGATCGATGACCCAGTCCGCAGTTTTGATTACATCGAGATTATGTTCGATGATCACGACAGTATTACCCTGGTCGCGTAACCGGTGAATGACTTCCAGCAACAGCGCGATATCGTGAAAGTGCAGGCCGGTGGTCGGTTCGTCAAGGATGTATAGCGTGCGACCGGTATCACGCTTGCTCAGTTCCAGCGATAGTTTCACGCGCTGTGCCTCGCCGCCCGACAGCGTAGTGGCCGACTGACCGAGGCGGATATAGCCAAGACCCACGTCCAGCAAGGTTTTCAGCTTGCGCGCGACGACCGGCACGGCCTTGAAGAACTCGTACGCGTGTTCGACCGTCATGTCGAGCACTTCGCTGATGTTGCTGCCCTTGTACTGGATGTCGAGCGTTTCGCGGTTGTAGCGCTTGCCGTGGCAGACGTCGCACGGCACGTACACGTCGGGCAGGAAGTGCATTTCGACCTTCAGCACGCCGTCACCCTGGCACGATTCGCAGCGCCCGCCCTTCACGTTGAACGAGAAGCGGCCCGGATCGTAGCCGCGTTCCTTGGCGGCCGGCACGCCCGCGAACAGTTCCCGGATCGGCGTGAACAGGCCCGTATAGGTGGCCGGATTCGAGCGCGGCGTGCGGCCGATCGGCGACTGGTCGACGTTGATCACCTTGTCGAAATGTTCGAGCCCCTCGATCGACTCGTACGGCGCCGGCTCCGTGGCCGAGCCGTACAGGTGGTGCGCGACCGCGTGATACAGCGTGTCGTTGATCAGCGTCGACTTGCCGGAGCCGGACACGCCGGTCACGCAGGTCAGGAGACCGACCGGCAGATCGAGCGTCACGTGATGAAGATTGTTGCCGTACGCCTCGACGATGCGCAGGTGCCGCTCGTCGGGCTCCTTGCGCTCGTCGGGGTATTCGATCGTGAGCGCGCCGGACATGTACTGCCCGGTCAGCGACGCCGCGTTCTTCTGCACTTCTTTCGGCGTGCCCTCGGCGATCACCATGCCGCCGTGCACGCCAGCGCCCGGACCCATATCGACCACATAGTCGGCCATGCGGATCATGTCCTCGTCGTGCTCGACGACGATCACCGAGTTGCCGAGATCGCGCAGATGCTTGAGCGTCGAAATCAGCCGGTCGTTATCGCGCTGATGCAGGCCGATCGACGGTTCGTCGAGCACGTACATGACGCCGGTCAGGCCCGAGCCGATCTGGGAAGCGAGGCGAATACGCTGCGCTTCGCCGCCCGACAGCGTTTCCGCGCTGCGTTCGAGCGACAGGTAATCGAGCCCGACGTTATTGAGGAACATCAGACGCGCGACGATCTCCTTGACGACCTTGTCGGCGATTTCGCGCTTGGAGCCTTCGAGGCGCAGGGTCTGGAAGTAGCCGAGCGCATCGCGCAACGGCCAGCCACTGATTTCGAAGATGCCGCGCGCGTCGCCGTCCGCGCCGATGCGCACGAAGCGCGCCTCGCGACGCAGCCGCGTGCCCGCGCAGGCCGGGCATGCCTGGTGATTCTGATACTTGGCGAGCTCTTCGCGGACCGCGGACGAATCGGTTTCGCGGTAGCGACGCTCCAGATTGGGGATGATCCCTTCGAACACGTGCTCGCGCACCGACGTGCGGCCGCGCTCGTTGATGTACGAGAACGGAATTTCCTGCTTGCCCGAACCGTACAGCAAAATCTTGCGGACTTTCTCCGGCAGGTCTTCGACCGCGGTGTCGATGTCGAAGTCGTAGAACGCCGCGAGGCTCTGCAGCATCTGGAAGTAAAACTGATTGCGCCGGTCCCAGCCCTTCACCGCGCCCGCGGCGAGCGACAGCGAGGGATGCGCGACGACCCGCTTCGGATCGAAGAACGTGATCTGGCCGAGGCCATCGCATTCGGGGCACGCACCCATCGGGTTGTTGAACGAAAACAGGCGCGGCTCGAGTTCCGGCAGCGAATACGAGCAGATCGGGCAGGCGAACTTCGAGCTGAACAGGTGCTCCTTGTCCGTATCCATTTCGAGCGTGATCGCGCGGCCGTCGGCGAGACGCAGCGCCGTTTCGAACGATTCGGCGAGGCGCTGCTTCATGTCCGGGCGCACGCGCAGACGGTCGATCACGACGTCGATCGTGTGCTTGTCGTTTTTCTTCAGCTTCGGCAGCGAGTCGACTTCGTAGATTTTCGCGGTGCCTTCGTTGGCGGTGCCGCCGCCCGAGCGCACGCGAAAGCGCACGAAACCTTGCGCCTGCATGTCGTCGAACAGATCCGTGTGCTCGCCTTTGCGATCGGAGACGACCGGCGCGAGGATCATCAGGCGCGTTTCCTCGGGCAGCGCGAGCGCCGCGTCGACCATTTGCGACACGCTCTGCGCTTCGAGCGGAATTTCGTGATCGGGGCAGTAGGGCGTGCCGACGCGCGCGAACAGCAGACGCAGATAATCGTGGATTTCGGTGACGGTGCCGACCGTCGAGCGCGGATTGTGCGAAGTCGCCTTCTGTTCGATCGAAATGGCCGGCGACAAACCTTCGATCAGGTCGACGTCGGGTTTTTCCATCAGCTGCAGGAACTGCCGCGCGTAGGCGGACAGACTTTCGACGTAGCGCCGCTGTCCTTCCGCATAGAGCGTATCGAACGCCAGCGACGATTTGCCGGAGCCGGAAAGCCCCGTGATAACGACGAGCTTGTGACGCGGTAGATCGAGATTGACGTTCTTCAGGTTGTGGGTGCGAGCCCCACGAATACGGATTTGTTCCACGGATTTATTCCATGAACTGCGGAAAGGGGAGGAGGCCAAACCTGCTACTATAGCGACTTTTCCAGACCGCCGTTACGGCTTCCTGACAGCGGGAACGAGGCGCGAGGGCAGGTTCGGGGTGAGCTGCGAAGCGGCGCTTCACGGCGCTTTCGCGCCGCGGGAAAGAGGTCTAACTGGGGCCGTTTTCCACGCGTACAAGATGCCGCGAGGGGCGAGCGGCGGCGGGGTGCGGTAGGGCACGAGCTTTGCGCGTTTCGTCAGCGCTGCCGAGTCGACATGCCGGGGCTAGCCGCCTGCCTGTTCGTCGTGCCCGTTGCACCGCTTGCACCATCCGCTCCACTGTGCCGGCGGCCAAGGCTGTCCCCACGGGCTCGCCGCCCGGTTCATTCAAACAACGCTTCGATGTCCAATCCGTCCGCCATCTCCACACGCATGAGCGCGCCCGAATTGCGCGCGACCGTGTCGCTTGCCGCCATCTTCGCGCTGCGCATGCTGGGTCTGTTCATGATCATGCCGGTGTTCTCGATCTACGCGAAGACCATCCCGGGCGGCGAGAACGTGCTGCTCGTCGGCATCGCGCTCGGCGCGTACGGCGTGACGCAGTCGATGCTCTACATCTTCTATGGCTGGATCTCGGACAAGATCGGCCGCAAACCGGTGATCGCCACGGGCCTGCTGATCTTCGCGATCGGCAGCTTCGTCGCGGCGGGCGCGCACGACATGACGTGGATCATCGTCGGCCGTGTGATTCAGGGGATGGGCGCGGTGTCGTCGGCGGTGATCGCGTTTATCGCCGATCTGACCTCGGAGGAACACCGCACGAAGGCGATGGCGATGGTCGGCGCCAGCATCGGCGTATCGTTCGCGGTGGCGATCGTCGGCGCGCCGATCGTGTTTCACTGGCTCGGCATGAGCGGCCTCTTCACCCTGGTCGGCGTCTTTGCGATTCTCGCGATCGGCCTCGTGCTGTGGGTCGTGCCCGATGCGCCGAAGCCGGTGCACGTGCGCGCGCCGTTCGCCGAAGTGCTGCACAACGTCGAGCTGCTGCGTTTGAATTTCGGCGTACTCGTGCTGCACGCGACGCAAACCGCGCTGTTCCTCGTCGTGCCGCGCATTCTCGAAGCGGGCGGGCTGCCGGTCGCGTCGCACTGGAAGGTGTATCTGCCGGTCATGGGGCTGTCGTTCGTGATGATGGTGCCGGCGATCATCGCCGCGGAAAAGCGCGGCAAGATGAAGATCGTGCTGCTGTCGGCGATCGCCCTTATCCTGATTGGCCAGTTGTTATTGGGCAGTGCTCCGCATACGATTCTGAGTGTGGCGGCGATCCTGTTCGTGTACTTTCTCGGCTTCAATATTCTCGAGGCCTCGCAGCCTTCGCTGGTGTCGAAGCTGGCGCCCGGCACCCGTAAAGGGGCCGCGGCTGGCGTGTACAACACCACGCAGTCGATCGGTCTTGCGCTGGGCGGGATGGTCGGCGGCTGGATGCTGAAGGTGAACGGCCAGAGCGCGGTGTTCTTCACCTGCTCCGGGCTGGTATTTTGCTGGCTTATAATCGCCGCGAAGATGAAACAGCCGCCGCGCAAAGCGTAACGCAGCGTACTCGGGATACTTCCCCGAATCATCCAGAACTCACCCGGCGGCGGGCGCGGGCGCGCTTCTGGTCTCGGGCCTGCCGGCCATGAGACGCGAACCGCGTAGTGCCGCGCCGCCTGCAACAGGAATCAACAGGAGAAACACATGGCATCCGTGAACAAGGTCATTCTGGTCGGCAACCTCGGCGCCGATCCGGAAGTCCGCTATCTTCCGAGCGGCGACGCAGTGGCGAACATCCGCCTTGCAACGACGGACCGCTACAAGGACAAGGCGTCGGGCGAGATGAAGGAAGCCACCGAATGGCACCGCGTCGCGTTCTTCGGCCGACTCGCGGAAATCGTGTCGGAATATCTGAAGAAGGGCTCGTCGGTGTACCTCGAGGGGCGCATCCGCACGCGCAAGTGGCAGGCGCAGGACGGCACAGAGCGTTACTCGACCGAGATTGTCGCGGAGCAGATGCAGATGCTCGGCGGCCGTGGCGGCGCGTCGATGGGTGGCGGCGATGAAGGCGGTTATAGCCGTGGCGAGTCGTCGGAGCGCAGCGGCGGCGGTGGTGGTCGCGCGATGTCGTCCGGCGGCGGCGGCTCGCGTGGCGGTGGCGGTGCCGGTGGCGGTGGCGGCGCGAGCCGTCCGAGCGCGCCGGCTGGCGGCGGCTTCGATGAGATGGACGACGATATTCCGTTCTGATCCTTCCGGCTCTCGGCACATCAAGAAGGGCCCGCTTTCTGAAGAGAAAGCGGGCCCTTCTGTTTTCAGGCATTTTTTTACCTCACACTCGCGGAGCGTCCCCCCAATAATCTCACCGCCTCAAATGCTCCAACGTATCGCGCAACGGCATACTCGAAATCACGATCGGCCCGGTAAACGGCGTGTCCAGATCGACGATCACATAAATCGCCGAAGCAATCGATACGGCCCCCAGCGTAATCGTCACCAGCGCCAACGCATTGCGCGGCGCGATCAACCCGAAGCTCAGAAAAATCACGCCTAGCCAGAACGTCAGCGTCTTGAAGAACGGCTGCGAAATCGAGCTGTGCGCTTCCTCGATGATCTTCCAGCGCGCATCGATGACGCGCCGGTATTGCGTCAACGCGTCATCGAGCGCGCGTTGTTGCAACGAATCGTTCGTGCGCAGTCGCCGCAACTCGCGGCCCACCGCGGTCAGCATGTCGCCGAGCCGTACGTTTTCGAGTTGCTGCGGATTGTCCGGCGCGCCGAGGTCGCGCGGATACTCGCCGCTCGGCGCGGGCTCCTGCGGCCATGTCGACGCGATCGCCGCCGCCGTGTACTGGCGCAACAGATGGCGCGATTCGTCGGCCGCGCTGCCAAGCTCGCGCAGCGTCGTGTCGAATTCGATCAGCTCGGCCGCGTAGGTGCGCATATCGTTCGATGCGGTATCGAAGCTCGATTTCGCCGACGCCGTCATCAGACCCAGCACCAGCGCGGCGAACGTCACCAGCATGCCGATCACGAGCTGCACGAGCTGCACGGTCTCGTGCGCCTTGTGCTCCTCCGGCAGCAGCGGTCGCACCCCGACGCCGAAGCCAGTAGCGATCAACAGCAGCGCGAACACGAGTACGGCCGAACCGATTTCCGACATGGGCGCGCTCCGGACAGGGAAGGGCTTCGACAGACGACTTCAGCAAACGGGCTTCGACACTTTTATTGATGTAACGCAAGCGCCACGAGCAATCAACCATAAAGTTTTCGTGCGATACGCCGTTGTCCCTCAATGTGCTGTTTGCTTAATTTTCAGTCAAGTTGCGGACCGGTCCGAACGGCGTGGGCGCAGCATGCGCGGCCGGACCGCTATCGTCAGCGATAGGGGACCATCGGCCGCGCAGCCCATGGAGACCAGCCCGATGTTGAAAAATCTGTCGATTCGCACCAGCCTCACCCTGATGATCGTGTTCTTCGGCATCGTGCTGCTGCTCGGCGCAGCAGCGGGATTGTCGTCGCTGCGCGCGTCGAACGCGTCGCT
>DATAQT010000030.1:0-2005 GCA_036264535.1 Paraburkholderia sp.
GAAGCTCAAGGCCGACGGCGTGACGATCGTCTACATCTCGCACAAACTGGACGAAGTGGAGCGCATTACCGACGAAGTGATCGTGATGCGCGACGGCCGCTTCGTCGCGCGCAGCGAGACTGCGGCGCTCGCGCGCCAGCAGATGGCGAACCTGATGGTCGGGCGCGACGTGTCCGACATGTTCCCCGACAAGCTCACCGTGTCTGCCGACGCGCCGCTCGCGTTGAAGGTGGCAGGCCTTGCCGTGCCGGATTGGGTCGAAGACCTGAGCTTCGACGTGCGCGCGGGCGAAGTGCTCGGCTTCGCGGGCCTGGTCGGCGCGGGCCGCACCGAGGCGTTCGAAGCGATCATCGGTTTGCGCAAGCGCACCGCGGGGCACATCGAAATCGCGGGACAGCGCGCCGATCTGAAGAGCCCGCGCGACGCAATGCGCCACGGCCTCACGTATCTCAGCGAGGACCGCAAGGGCAAGGGCCTGCACGTGAATCTGAGCTTGCAGGACAACGTCACGCTGATGACGCTCGAACGCTACGCGCATCCGCTGCTCGATCTGAAAGCGGGGCGCGCGGCGTTGACCCGCGCCGTGAGCGAATTCGGCATCCGCACCGGCGACCTGTCGAGCCGCGCGCGCATGCTCTCCGGCGGCAATCAGCAGAAGCTCGCGCTCGCCAAGTTCCTGCAGCCCGACCCGAACGTGATCGTGCTCGACGAGCCGACTCGCGGCGTCGACGTCGGCGCGAAACGCGACATCTATTTCCTGATTCATCGCCTCGCCGCGCAGGGCCGCGCGGTGATCGTCATTTCATCCGAACTGATCGAGCTGATCGGCTTGTGCCACCGCGTCGCCGTGATGCGCGCGGGACGCCTGCAAGCCACGCTGACGCTCGAGCATCTGACCGAAGAGGAGTTGATCGCTCATGCGACCGGCACCCACTGAAGCCGTGCAAGCCGGCCGCGCGCTGCGCTTCGCGCATCGTCTGTATGCGCTCGGGCCGCTGGTCGGGCTGATCCTGCTGTGCATCGTCGGCACGCTGCTGAACCGCGATTTCGCGACGCTCGACAACCTGATGAACGTGCTCACGCGCACGTCGTTCATCGGCATCATCGCGGTCGGCATGACCTTCGTGATCATTTCGGGCGGCATCGATCTGTCGGTCGGCTCGATGGCGGCGCTGATCGCGGGCAGCATGATCTGGCTGATGAACGGACTCGCGGCGGGCGCGGCCGGCCACACGTTCGCGCCGCTCGTGATCGTGTCGATCGGCATCGTGGCGGCACTGGTGCTCGGCGGCTTGTTCGGCTGCGCGCACGGCCTTCTGATCACCAAAGGACGGATCGAGCCGTTCATCGTCACGCTCGGCACGCTGGGGATCTTTCGCGCGGTGCTCACGTGGCTCGCCGACGGCGGCGCATTGACGCTCGATAATTCGTTATCCGATCTATATGGGCCCGTGTACTACGCGAGCCTGTTCGGCGTGCCGGTGCCGATCTGGGTGTTCCTCGTGGTGGCGGCGGGCGGCGCGCTGATCCTCAATCGCACCGCGTTCGGCCGCCACGTGCAGGCGATCGGCTCGAACGAACAAGTGGCGCGCTACGCGGCGATTCGCGTCGACACGGTGAAGATCATCACGTACGTGCTGCTCGGCATCTGCGTCGGCGTCGCCACTGTGCTCTACGTGCCGCGGCTCGGCTCGGCCACGCCGACCACCGGCCTGTTGTGGGAGCTCGAAGCGATCGCGTCGGTGGTGGTCGGCGGCACCGCGCTCAAGGGCGGCGAAGGACGCGTGATCGGCACGGTGATCGGCGCGATCCTGCTGTCGGTGATCGCCAATATTCTGAATCTGACCAGCATCATCAGCGTGTATCTGAACGCGGCGGTGCAGGGCGTGGTGATTATCTTCGTCGCGTTCGTGCAGCGCGGACGGCGATAGTGTCAGTGCTTCAAGTCGCAGCACCAGGCAAGACCGGGCAACACCAGGCAACACCAGCAGGTCCGAAAATCGGG
>DATAQT010000091.1:0-9212 GCA_036264535.1 Paraburkholderia sp.
TTGCTGCAGCCTTCCATGATCGACACGAACGCGCTCGGACCCTCGACGCGCGCCGGCGGCAGGTGATCGAACTTCTCGATTTCGGGGAACGAAATATCGACCTGCGCGCGGCCGCTCGCGCGGCGCTGGTCGATCATCTGCGGCAGGCGGTGCAGCGTTTGCGGACCGAACACGATATCGACGTACGGCGCGCGCGCGACGATCGATGCGCCTTCCTGGCTTGCCACGCAGCCACCCACGCCAATGATCAGATCAGGATTCGCGTCCTTCAGCTCGCGCACGCGGCCGAGGTCGGAGAAGACTTTTTCCTGCGCTTTTTCGCGCACCGAGCAGGTGTTGAAGAGGATCACGTCGGCGTCTTCCGGCGTGTCGGTCTTGACGAGTCCTTCAGCGGCACCGAGCACGTCGACCATCTTGTCGGAGTCGTACTCGTTCATCTGGCAGCCAAAGGTCTTTACATAAACTTTCTTGGTCATCGAATTTCGCCGGTCGCAGTGGTTAACCTGGGGGCGTCGTAAAAAGGTGAAGGGAGCCGCTGCGCGTGTCGTTGCAGCGTAACTGCATATTATAGCCCTTCAGGGAGCGGGGGTTTTGGCGCTGAGCCGTCGGTCCGGCGGCAGGCCCAGCAGGCGTTCCAGCTCGTCCGACACCTGCGCGAAGCGCTCGCTGAGGAAATCGAGCAGCACGCGCACCCGCGGCGCCATGAAGCGGTTGCGGTGATACAGCGCGTGCAGCGGCGCATCCGGATAGCGCCACTCCGGCAGCAGGATCTGCAGGCGGCCGGCGCGCAGGTCCGCTTCCACGTCCCACATCGATTTGATCGCGATGCCGTAGCCGCGCAGCGCCCATTCGCGCGCGACCGCGCCGTCGTTGGTTTCGCGCGCCGTATCGAACGGCACGCTGTAGTGCTGCACCTCGTCACCGCGCGTGAAGCGCCATTCGCTGACCGGACCCGATGCGGTGCCGAGCACGATGCAGTCGAAATTGGCGAGGTCGAGCGGCTCCTTCGGCTCGCCGCGACGCCCGATGTATTCCGGCGATGCGCATAGCACCCGCCGGTTCGGCGCGAGCCGGCGCGCGACCAGCGAGCTGTCCTGCGGCACGCCGAAGCGGATCGCCAGATCGATGTCCTCCTGCACGAGGTTCGCCAGTGCATCGGACAGCGTCAACGCGAACGTCACTTCCGGGTACAGCGCGTTGAACTCGTCGAGCCAGTGCATCAGCAGATTGCGGCCGAAGTCCGAGGTCGCCGACACGCGCACCTTGCCGCGCACGACCCCTTGGCCCGCTTGCAGCGCGGCTTCGGCGTCGTCGAGCGATTGCAGCGCCTGGCGGCAACAGTTCAGGTACAGACGGCCTTCGTCGGTGAGCCGCAGCTGGCGCGTGGTGCGCTCGAACAGGCGCGCTTTCAGCCTCGTTTCCAGCTTCGCGAGCCGCGCGCTCGCCGCGGCGGGTGTCAGGCCCATCTTGCGGCCCGCCGCCGACAGGCTGCCTTGCTGCGCCGCTTCGACGAAGAGGCGGATGTCGCCGAGGTTATCCATCGTTTGCGCTTTCAAACAGAATTTGAAAATGCTTCAAATGCTACGCCAATTATCAAATCGACGCCGCGCCGCGACAATGCAGCCGTCAAAACTCCGCGGAGCGGACGATGCCCATCCCACTACTCGCGCTTGCGATCAGCGCCTTCGCCATCGGTACCACCGAATTCGTCATCATGGGCCTGTTGCCCGAGGTCGCGCGCGACCTCGCCGTGTCGATTCCGTCCGCGGGCCTGCTCGTGAGCGGCTATGCGCTCGGCGTCGCGGTCGGCGCGCCGCTGCTCGCGGTCATCACGAGCAGAATGTCGCGCAAGTTCGCGCTGCAGCTGCTGATGGGCGTGTTCATCGTCGGCAATGTGTTGTGCGCGGTGGCGCCGAGCTATTCGGTGCTGATGATCGCGCGCGTCGTGACCTCGTTCGCGCACGGCTCGTTCTTCGGCATCGGCGCCGTGGTCGCGGCCTCGCTCGTGCCGGCCGAAAAGCGCGCGAGCGCCATCGCGCTGATGTTCACGGGCCTGACGCTCGCGAACGTGCTCGGCGTGCCGTTCGGTACCTTCATCGGTCAGCAGTTCGGCTGGCGCGCTGCGTTCTGGATCGTCAGCGGCTTCGGCGTGCTGTCGCTCGCGGGCATCAGCGCGCTGCTGCCGAACCGCCCCGATACCGGCCCGGCGCGCCTCGGCCACGACGTGCGCGTGCTGAAAGACCCGCAGGTGTGGACCGCCCTCGCGATGACGGTGCTCGGCTTTGGTGGCGTGTTCGTCGTCTTCACCTATATCGCGCCGATCCTCGAGCAGGTGAGCGGCTTCTCGCCGCGCGGCGTGACGCTGATCCTCGTGCTGTTCGGCGTCGGCCTGACGGTCGGCAATATGGTCGGCGGCAAGCTCGCGGACCGGGCGCTGATGCCGTCGCTGATGGGCATCCTCGCCGCGCTCGCGCTCGTGATGGCGATCTTCGCGCACACCAGCCATTCGCCGGTGGCCGCCGCGATCACGATCTTCATCTGGGGCATCGCAGCGTTCGCGACGGTGCCGCCGCTGCAGATGCGCGTGGTCGAGAAGGCGGCCGCCGCGCCGAATCTGGCCTCGACGCTGAACATCGGCGCGTTCAACGTCGGCAACGCGGCGGGCGCATGGCTCGGCGGCCTCGTGATCAATCACGGTCACGCGCTCGATACCTTGCCGTGGGTCGCGGCCGCGGTCAGCGTGGCCGCGCTGCTGCTGACGTGGTTCGCGGCGCGCATGGATGCGCCGGCGCGTGCGCTCGCGCAAAGCGCGTGAGGCGTGAGTTGCTTGCCTGGGCGAGGCTGATAACAGTGTGAAGATAACTTCGTTGGGCGCGCCGAAAGCCGATGCTATCTTGCTTCCACTTACTGCTCTTGCGCCGCCCACCGGCGCTCTGGAGGCCGATATGCATTCCCCCCTCGCGCTGGTCCGCGATCCCTCGGCCGAGGCCGATACCGAGGCGACGCCGCGCTCCGCCGAACCCTTCGATGCGCTCGAACAGCTGGTCGGCGTGAATCTCGCGCGGCTGCGCGCCGAACGGCAGCTTTCGCTCGATGCGCTGGCGCGCGCGTCCGGCGTGTCACGCGCGATGCTCGCGCAGATCGAGTCGGCGCGCAGCGTGCCGTCGATCAAGGTGCTGTGCAAGGTAGCGGCGGCGCTGAAGGTGTCGGTGGCGGCGTTCCTGCGGCGTCACGCGACCAACGGCTTCGAGCATTTGCCCGCCGAGCGCTCGGCGCGCGTCGTCAGCGCGAACGGGCGCTACTCGGCGCGGCCGCTCTATCCCGACGACGAGTCGATTGCCGCCGAGTTTCACGAGCTGCGCATCGCGCCGTTGCATACCGAAGCGGGCATCCGCCGCGCGCCGGGCACGACGGTGAATCTGGTGGTCAGCGACGGGACGCTCGAAGTCAGCGTGCACGACCAGCGCCAGCTGCTCGCGACCGGCGACGCAATCGTGTTCGACGCCGACCAGCCGCACAGCCTGCGCAATCCCGGCGACACCGAGGCGCGCGCGTTTCGTGTGACGCTGCGGGCGGAGACGCCGCCGCGCTGGGAAGTGCCGTCGGCAGCCGCGCCACGCGATGAAGCCGCGCGCGAAGGCGTGTCGGGTTGAGGATCGACGGCGCCGCGGTTCGGGCGCAGGTCGGGGCGTTGATGCAGGTCCAACGCCGCGATTAGGGTCTTTATGCGTCGCGCTGCAAGTCCCGCGCGACTGTTGTATGCTTCGCCGGCCGGTCGAACCGGCAATCAGTGCGTCTTCAGGGCGGGGTGAAATTCCCCACCGGCGGTAGGCCGGCAGCGCGACAGCGCGAGCCGGCAAGCCCGCGAGCGCCCGCATCGAGCGGTCTTCGGAGTATTGGAGACCGCGGCGGGGTCAGCAGATCTGGTCAGAAGCCAGAGCCGACGGTCATAGTCCGGATGAAAGAAGATGTGCAGATAGTCATGTGCGTTCCGTGACGCCGCCCGTGGTTGAGGCGGTGCATGTGCGCCCGCTTTTGCGGGTCGCGCGATGGCGCGCCAGTCTGTTTGCAATGCCCTGAAACGTTTCTCGCCCAACTTTTGCGATGAGCGTTTCAACCATGTCCTTTGCTACTTTTCCCGCTCCGTCGACGATTGCAGACGATGCCTTCGCCGATCTCCCGCTGCTTGCCACCGAAGCCGTTCCGCCGCGTATCGCCGCCGCCTTGCAGGCGCTGCGCGAGGGTCGCGCCGTGGTGCTGCAGGACGACCACGACCGCGAGAACGAAGCCGATCTGATCGTCGCGGCCGAGCGTTTGTCGGTCGAAACGATGGCGCTGCTGATCCGCGAATGCAGCGGCATCGTGTGTCTGTGCCTGCCCGACGACAAGATCCGCGCGCTCGAACTGCCGCCGATGGCCGTCAACAACGAAAGCCGTCACGGCACCGCGTTCACGGTATCGATCGAGGCGCGCGACGGCGTCAGCACCGGCGTGTCCGCCCAGGATCGCGTGACGACGATCCGTGCCGCGATCGCCGATACGGCCAGACCCGCCGACATCGTGCGCCCCGGTCACGTGTTCCCGCTGCGCGCGATGCCGGGCGGCGTGCTCGCGCGGCGCGGCCACACCGAAGGCACCGTCGATCTCGCGATCCTCGCGGGCCTGAAGCCGGCCGGCGTGCTGTGCGAACTAATGAACGCCGACGGCACGATGACGCGCGGCGCGGACGTCGAGCGCTTTGCCGCGCAACACAATCTGCCGATGCTGACGATCGCCGAGCTGGTCGAGTTTCGCGAGACGCTCGCGCAGCTGCGCGAAGGCGCGATGGCCGAGGCTTGACGGCTCTCTAAAGCGGCGCGCGACGCCATCACGCAAAAAGCCGGTTCTTCCGAAGAAGAACCGGCTTTTTCGTTGGCCTTGGATGAAACCGCTACGACTGCACGTCGCCGAACTCGCCGCGCACGCCCGCCTCGATGAGCGCCGGCAATTCATCCATGTGCTTCATGATCCGTGTGATGCCCATCGCGCGCAGCGCATCCGCATAGCCGTCCGGAATATGGCTCGCGCCGACGAACGCGATCGTCTTCATGCCGGCCGCGCGCGCGGCGTTCAAACCCGCGATGCTGTCTTCGACGACCAGGCAGCGCGCCGGCTCGACGCCGAGCGTCTTTGCCGCGAACACATAGACGTCGGGATAAGGCTTCGGCCGGGCGACCTGCTCGGCACTGAATACGCGCTCGCCGAAGATCTGCTGCAAACCCGCGCGCCGCACCGACGCGCTCACGCGCGTCATGCGAGAGTTCGACACGACCGCGGCCGGCAGCGTCACGCGTTGCAGCGCGTCGCGCACGCCGTGGATCGGACCGAGCGACGCGGCGAGCGCCAGCTCGACGTTGTGCTCGATCGTATCGAGGAAGTTCGCGGGCAGCGTGATGTCGAACTGCGTCTCGAGGCCGGCGAGAAAGCGCGACGTTTGATGGCCGAACGCGGTTTTGACGACGGGGGCGAAATCGAGACCGGGGAAGGTGGCCGTCAACGTGTCGAACATCACGCGATCGGCGATGACTTCACTGTCGACGAGCACGCCGTCGCAGTCACAGATGAGGTGGTCGATCATGCCTGAAAGACGGTAAGCGCAGGGCGGGCGGCCGATGGGTTGCGGGCCCGCGCGCCGGGGTGAAAAACGTCATGATACGTGCTTTCCGATGTCGTTCCGTTTGCGTTCCGCGCGCCCGAAGCCTTACGGCGTATCGGCCCAGGCCTTCGCCGCGCGGATCGCGCGCTGCCAGCCTTCGAGGCAGGTCCTCACCTCGGCATGCGGCAGTGCCGGCGTGAAGCGGTGCTCGAGCTTCCACTGGCTTTTCAATTCGTCGATGTCCTTCCAGTAGCCGACCGCGAGACCGGCCAGATAGGCGGCGCCGAGCGCGGTCGTCTCCGACACCTGGGGGCGCACCGTGTCGACGCCGAGAATGTCGGCCTGGAACTGCATCAACAGATTGTTCGCGCAGGCGCCGCCATCCACGCGCAGCTCGCCGATGCGAATGCCAGAGTCGGCTTCCATCGCCTTCAGCACGTCGAGCGATTGATACGCGATCGAATCGAGCGCGGCGCGCGCAATGTGCGCGGACGTGGTGCCGCGCGTGACGCCGAACAGCGTGCCGCGCGCATGGGCATTCCAGTGCGGCGCGCCAAGGCCGGCGAACGCGGGCACGAGATACACGCCGTCGCAATGCGGCACGCTGCGCGCGAGCGTTTCGATTTCCGCCGCGTTCCTGATGATGCCGAGGCCGTCGCGCAGCCACTGCACGACCGCCCCGCCGATGAAGATGCTGCCTTCGAGCGCGTAGTCGATACGCTCGCCGATCTGCCAGGCGATCGTCGTGACGAGATTGTTGTTCGATTCGATCGGTTTGTCGCCCGTGTTCATCACGAGGAAGCAGCCGGTGCCGTAAGTGTTCTTCACCATGCCGGACTCGGTGCACATCTGGCCGAACAGGGCGGCGTGCTGATCGCCGGCGATACCCGCGAGCGGAATCTTCGACGCGAACACGGTCGTCACCGTCGGTCCATACACCTCCGACGACGGCCGCACGTCCGGCAGCATGCTGCGAGGAATGTCGAGCGCGGCGAGCAGTTCGTCGTCCCACTTCAGCGTGTGGATGTTGAACAGCATCGTGCGCGACGCGTTGGTCACGTCGGTGACGTGCAGCGCCCCCTTCGTGAAATTCCACATGAGCCAGCTATCGACGGTGCCGAACGCGAGCCGGCCCTGACGCGCCTTTTCGCGCGCGCCCTCGACGTTGTCGAGAATCCAGCGGATCTTGGTCGCCGAGAAGTATGAATCGATCGGCAGACCGGTCTTCGCGCGCACGCTCGCTTCGAGCCCCTGCGCTTTCAGTTCGTCGCAGAAGTCGGCGGTGCGGCGGTCCTGCCAGACGATCGCGTTGTAGATCGGGTGGCCCGTCTCGCGATCCCACACGATCGTGGTTTCGCGCTGGTTCGTGATGCCGATCGCCGCGATCGACGTGCCGTTCATGCCGGCGCGCGTGACCGCCTCGGCGGCGACGCCGGCCTGGGTCGACCAGATTTCCTGCGGGTCGTGCTCGACCCAGCCCGGATGCGGATAGATCTGCTGGAATTCCTTCTGCGCGATCGACACGACGTTGCCGCGCCGGTCGAACAGCATCGCGCGCGAGCTGGTGGTGCCTTGGTCAAGCGCGAGGACGTACTGATCCTGCATTGTCTCTTCTCCATGCATGTGACGGATCGCCGGATTGCTGGCCGGCGATGCGAGCGGCGTGTTGTCGTGAGCGGGCCGCCATAGTGTGAGGGCGCGTGCCGGCATCGTCCAGCCGAAGCCGCGGCAGGTGGCCTGGGCCCGGCTCGTGAGTGTGGTGTGTCGAACTCGCCGCTACGCGCTTTGCCGCACGGGCTCGCGTGCGAACCACGCGTCGATGTCGCGCGTGACCTGCTCGAGCGTGCCCGGCTCGACATGCAGGCCGAGCTTCGAGCGCCGCCACAGCACGTCCTGCGCGCTGCGCGCCCATTCGATGTCGCGCAGATAAACCAGTTCGGCCTCGTGCAGTCCCGGCGCGAACTCGCGGCCGAGCTCGGCGCGTGAGCGCGCCGGGCCGATCACGCGATTCGCGCGCGTGCCATACGCGCGCGCCAGCCGATGCGCGAGCGATGCGGGAAGCCACGCATGCTCGCGCGAGAACTCGCCGAGGAAGCGGTTGAAATTCGCGTGCGCGATGTCGCCGCCCGGCAGTGGCGCGCCGACGGTCCACGCGGACGCGCTGCGGCGCAGCGCCTCGGTGAGCGTATCGACGGCCTGCTCGGCGAGCTTGCGGAACGTCGTGATCTTGCCGCCGAACACCGACAGCAGCGGCGCCTCGTTAGCGGGCGCGTCGAGCTCGAGCGAGTAGTCACGCGTGACCGCCGACGGATTGTCAGCGTTCTCGTCCTCCAGCAGCGGGCGCACGCCCGAATAGCTCCAGCGCACGTCGGCGGGCGAGATCTTCTGCCTGAAGTAGCGGTTGATCGAATCGCAGAGGTACTGCGTTTCGTTGGCGTCGATCGCGACCTGCGCGGGGTCGCCGCGATATTCGAGGTCGGTCGTGCCGATCAGCGTGTAGTCGTGCTCATAGGGGATCGCGAAGATGATCCGCTTGTCGGGGTTCTGGAAGATGTACGCGTGGTCGTGCTCGAACAGGCGCCGCGTGACGATGTGGCTGCCCTTGACGAGCCGCACGCTATGCGACGCGGGCCGGCCGAGCGCGCCCTTCAGCAGCTCGCCGACCCACGGGCCCGCCGCGTTCGCGATCGCGGCGGCGCGCACGTCGAGCGTCGTGCCGTCCGCGTGTTGCAGTTGCGCGCGCCACTCGCCGCCGGCGCGCTCGGCGTTGACCAGCTTCGTGCGCGTGAGGATGGTCGCGCCGCGCTCGTGCGCGTCGAGCACGTTCAGCACGACGAGGCGCGCATCGTTGACCCAGCCATCCGAATAGACAAAGCCGCGCTTGATCGATTCGACGAGCGGCGCGCCGGCCGGATGCCTGCTCATCACGATGCCGCGCGAGCCCGGCAACAGCTCGCGTTTGGCCAGATGGTCGTAGAGAAAGAGACCCGCGCGGATCAGCCACGCGGGGCGCAGATCCGGCATGTGCGGCATCACGAAGCGCAGTGGCCACATGATGTGCGGCGCCGCGTGCAGCAGCGTTTCGCGCTCCTGCAGCGCTTTGCGCACGAGCCCGAACTCGCGGTATTCGAGGTAGCGCAGGCCGCCGTGAATCAGCTTGGTGCTCGCCGACGAGGTGTGCGCGGCCAGATCGTCCTGCTCGCACAGCAGCACCGATAGGCCGCGGCCGGCCGCGTCACGGGCGATGCCGGCGCCGTTGATCCCGCCGCCTACGACGAGCAAATCGTATTTCGTGCCTTGCGTCACCTGCTGAGTCCCTTTGTATCGAATCTGGAAGTGCGTTGGAAAGCGAATCGAACGATTCATGTTCGTTTTCGAACTTTAATGAACATATTCGAAAAAGTAAAGTTCGCTTGATCCGAGCGAGCTTCGGCCGAATGGCGAGGCGGTGGCGTAACGCGCGGTTGCGGACGATACTCTTGGCAGCAGCCATTTCGAGGTGATTTATGCGTGGATTTTTGATGATCGGCACGGCGGTGCTTCTGGCGGGATGTGTGAGTACGCCGAGTCTCGAGGG
>DATAQT010000432.1:0-3352 GCA_036264535.1 Paraburkholderia sp.
TAAAGCTGCTAAAAGGGCTTGGCAATCTCGAAAATATGCTGCATACTTTCGCTTCTGTTGGGGGCGTTAGCTCAGTTGGTAGAGCAGCGGACTCTTAATCCGTAGGTCGAGTGTTCGAGTCACTCACGCCCCACCAAAGAATTCAAAGGGTTGCACGCGAAAGCGTCGCAACCCTTTTTCATTTCCAGCGCAGGAAATCAGAAGCGAACGCTCATCCCAGCCCCATCTGCGCGACCATATTCCGTCCCCCCGGCTTTCGCCGTGTACAACGCATCATCCGCAGCCCGTATCACCACGCTCACATCCGTCGCCAGATCCGGTCGCCACGTAGTCGCGCTGACGCTGACCGTCACGCGACCAAACTCGCAGCCCGCATGCGCGCGATACCCAGTTCGCCGATCGCCACGCGGATGTTCTCGCCGACCACCCCGGCACCGGCCGCGTCGGTATCCGGCAGCACCACGATGAACTCCTCGCCGCCGTATCGGCCGACGCAATCGCCCGGCCGCTGGATCACCCTGCGGATGCAGCGCGCGACCGCGGTCAGCGCGACGTCGCCGGCCTGGTGGCCATACGTATCGTTGTAGACCTTGAAGTGATCGATATCGACGAACAGCAGCGACAGCACGCTGCCTGTGCGGCGCGCGCGCAGCCACTCGCGGTCGAGCGTTTCGCACAACGCGCGGCGATTGGGCAGGCCGGTGAGTCCGTCCGTGCCGGCAAGCCGTTCGAGTTCATTCTCCACACGCTGCCGTCGCCGTAACTCGGCGCCGAGCGACGCCGACAGCACGATCACGCCAATCCCGAAGATCAGTGTCAGCGAACCGATCGTCAGTGCGCGCTCCCACCAGCCTGCATAGATATCGGCGGTCGACTCGGCGGCCAGCACGGTCAGCGGCAATTGCGGAATCCGTCTGAACGAGTAGAGCCGCTCGACCCCATCGAGCGGCGACGATGCAACAAAGCTGCCCTCGTCTTTCGCGAGCAGGTTCTGGAAGAACTCCGTCTTGCTGATGTCGCGGCCCGTCACCTGTCGATCGTCGGGCCGCCGCACGATGATCGTGCCATCCGTTCTGATGATCGACACCGAGCCATGCTGCCCGAGCCGCAGATCCGCAAACAGACTCGCGAAGTATTCCTGATCGATACCGAGCGCGACGATCCCCGCAAACGATCCGTCCGGCCTCGACAAGCGCCGGCTCAGCGCGATGCTGCGCGAACCGGGTCTGAGTCTCGAACTGTACGGCGCGCTCACATCGAGCCCGAGGTCGGGGTCGTCTCTGTGAATCCTGAAGTACGGGCGATCCGAGAAGTTTCCTGCGCGCGGCACCTCGTTTTCCGAATCCATCACGACGTTGCCCAGCGCGTCGATCACCACCATCGCGCCGACGTATCGTCCGGTGGCTGCGCGATCGAACAGGATTTCGCGCCGTAGACGTGGCGAATCGAGCACGCCCGGACGCGCGAGGCCATCGGTGACAGCCTCCAGCGACAGCGCGTACAGCTCGAAATTGCGCACGATGTCGCGCTCCGTGATCGTCGCGACATCGCGCGTTGAATCGAGCGCGCGCTCAATCGCATCCTCGCGGCTCTGATACAGCGCATAGCCACACAGCGCAAGCATCGCCAGCACCACGCCGCATCCCGCGTAGATGACGCCATCGCGCGGCATCCGCCATCTGCGCGCCCGTATGATCAGCACGCGAAACCGGCCCGTTCTTTTGTGGATCATGTGCTCTGCGTTTTCAGCGGCGGGAGTCAGTTTGTCGAAGTGCGCACTACGCTTCCAGTCTGTCGGGATAAAAGACCCAGCAGATAGCGGATCGTCCCGCCATCTTCTTCAGACAGATCGTTCAGATGCCAGCACTCGAGATCACGCAGGTTGTCGCGCACACGGTTGAACGACCACTGCGTCGCATCGACGAGCGGCCAGCCGTGCAGCTGATACGCGAGCGGAATCACGCATCTGCGCTCGCACCATCCGTCGAACAACGCGAGACACAATTCGTTCAATTCGTCCGCGATCTTCTGCCTGCTCACATGGGGACCCACATGCATTCCCTTTCAGCCATTCGACCGGTCGTTTCCACGAGAAACGGCCCTGTCTATCGATACTGATGCCAAGCATTCATTGCGCGCTTAAGGTTCGCTTCGTCGCGCGTAATTCGCCGAGGCCTGCATTGCTGGTTTTCCGAGGGCTTCGGACTGCTTATCGGTCGAAATAATCGCCAGCTTCATAGGTGCATTTCATAGTTCTCGTAAAGTGCGATTTACCCGATAATCCAAAATGCAACTTTTCTCGGTAACGTTTGCGCGTATCGCTTTTCACAATCAAACGCGCGTTTGTCACCGTATCTTCACGTCATATATTTGTGAACCGTTGAAACGGCTTGCGGTTTTGGGCGCCTTTCGACAGGGCAATTTCCTTCAATACACACCGTCGCCGTCTCGTTACCGTTGAGTGTCGCATTCCATTTGCACACTCACGTTTCGAGGCATCCGATGACCGCATTACTCTCGATGGCCGCGTTCGCGCTCGCCAGTTCCATTTCTCCTGGCCGGTCAACGTCGTCGCGCTCAGCGCCGGCGCGCAGCACGGGCTCGCCGCAAGCCTGCGGCACGTCACCGGCGCGACGGTCGGTTTCACGTTGCTGCTTCTGTTGATCGGCCTAGGCCTGCACGAAATGCTCGCGCGCTTTCCCGATCTGATCGAGACCGTCAAATGGGCGGGGGTGGGCTTCCTGGTCTATATGGCCTACAAACTCGCCATCGACAACGGCCAGCTCGGCGCGGACAAGCCGGCGAGCGGACCGTCGTTCGCGCACGGGGCGGTAATGCAATGGCTCAATCCGAAGGCATGGCTCGCATCGCTGGCCGGCATGGGCGCGTATGCGGGCGGCGGCGATGGCCGGCTCGTCTGGCAATTCGCGGCGCTGTACTTCATGATCTGCTATCTGTCGATCGCGAGTTGGGCGTATGCCGGCACGTTTATGCGCAGGCATCTGCGTGAAGCGAGCGGGTCAGGGTGTTCAATCGCGTGATGGCGACGCTGCTTGCGCTCAGTGCGTTCTATCTGCTCGTCGAGTGACGCGGCTCGCGCCTGCTACCTGAGGCGGCTTCACGCCGCGTCACGCTCAACAGCATGTTGAAGTTTCGTGAACCACGCGACGTCGACGTGCAGCATCCGATACGACCAGCTCTCGCAGGACCCGGTTGCAGGCGTGCACATCGTCGGGGTTCATCATCACGACGGCGCCCGCGCCGATCCACTCGCGCGCGTGACGGTTCAGATAGACGCTGCGGCCGCCCGTCACCGCGCCGATCGAAAACGTTTCGTGCGAATGTTTGGCGT
>DATAQT010000177.1:0-2717 GCA_036264535.1 Paraburkholderia sp.
CCGTGACGGTGACGGCGCCGCGCGTTCGATTGCCGAGGCGGTCGCTCGCCGCAGCTACGGCAAGCTCGTCGCGCTGCTGGCGATGCGCACGCGCGACGTCGCCGCGGCCGAGGACGCGCTCGCCGACGCCTTCGCGGCGGCGCTCGCGGACTGGCCGGAGCACGGCTGCCCCGCGAGTCCCGAAGCGTGGCTGATGACGGTTGCGCGCCGTCGGGCGATCGACGGCGCGCGCCATCGCCAGGTCGGCGACGTCGTAGCGAACCAGCTCCTGATCCTCGCCGACGAGATCGACGAGTGCGAAGCAGGCGCGTTGCCCGACCGAAGGCTTGCGCTGCTGTTCGCGTGCACCCACCCTGCGCTCGAGGCCGCGATTCGCACTCCGCTGATGCTGCAAGTGGTGTTGGGGTTGGAAGCGAAGACGATCGCGTCGGCGTTTCTGATGTCGCCCGCCGCGATGAGCAAACGCCTCGTGCGGGCGAAGACCAAGATCCGCGAAGCGGGCATTCCGTTCAGCGTGCCCGAGCGCGAGGAGCTGCCCGGCCGGCTCGACGCGGTGCTCGAAGCGGTCTATGCGGCGTACGCGGAAGGTTGGACGGACCCGGTCGGCGGCGATACCGAGCGGCGCGACCTTGCCGACGAAGCGCTGTATCTCGCGCAACTGCTGGTCGAGCTGCTGCCCGAGGAACCGGAGACGCTTGGTCTGCTCGCGCTGATGCTGTTCGCGCAGGCGCGGCGCGATGCGCGACGCGATGCGGCTGGCGACTACGTGCCGCTGTCCGCTCAGGATCCGGCCACATGGAACGCGCCGATGATCGACACGGCGAACGCACTGCTGCGGCGCGCGAACGGGCTCAACGCCATCGGGCGCTTTCAGCTGGAGGCCGCGTTGCAATCGGCGCACGTGCATCGCTGCTGGACGCATCGCCCGAACTGGGACGAAATCGTGCAGCTCTACGATGGGCTGCTCGCCATTGCAGCGTCGCCGGTGGTCGCCGTGAACCGCGCCCTCGCTTTGGCGGAGCGCGACGGCCCGCAGGCGGCGCTCGACGCGCTGGCGCCGTATGCGGACGATCCGCGGCTGGCCGACTACCAGCCCTACTGGGCCGCACGCGCCAATCTGCTCGCGCGTGCGGGCGCAACGGCGCAAGCACTCGGCGCGTACGATCTGGCGATCGGACTCGAGCGCGATCCGGCCGTGCGCCGGTTCCTGCAGCGCAAGCGCATGGAGCTTGCAGCGGCGAGCGATTAGCCGGAATCGGCGATGCGGGTGAAACCGTCGTCGCTCCAGCTTTCCGAGCCGACGCCGTGGCGAGCGAAGAAAACGCCCTGCGGGTCGTAACGCTGCTTGATCGACAGCAAACGCGCATAGTTCCCACCCCAATACGCCGCTTGCCAGTCGCTCTGAAAATAGCTGCTCTCAGCGACGTAGGCGCCGTCGCCCGGTGCAACCTTCCTGAGTTCGTTCATGGCCAGAGCGATCAGCGTGGCATCGCGCTTTGCCTTCAAAACGTCCGGCTGATGGCCGGTCAGTCCGTCGAATCCCGGTGGCCCCTCGCTCGCGACGATCGCCAATGCGAAGGACTCCGCCACGACCGGATTGACGGGCGTTTGCAGGCCGGCGGCGATGACATCGGGCGGGGCGCCGGCAAGCCCTTTCTGAAAATGAAGTTCGACGAGCCAATGGCGGGTCGCGCCCATCAGCGCGTCGACGAGTTCGGGTTGGCGCTTGCGCGTCAGCAATTGCGCGGGCAGCCAGAGCGAGTCGAAGCCGTGAATGACATGACCGGCCTCGGCAAGATTGGCCGCCCAGAAGAAATTGGCATCGGGTGCGCCGGGCCGGTCGTCAAAGACGACCGAGCCGGGCACGAACCGCGCGAGCGCCCTGCCGTCCCAGCGCATCCTCCCCGGACCGGCGATGATCGATGGCGCTGCCGTCACGGTCATGTCGTCCTGCAATCCGATCCAGTCCCAGAACGGCTTCCACAGCGTTGCGACTTCGTCTTTCACGAGGCCCTGAAAGCTCATGCCGATGCGGATGCGATTGCCGGGCAGCAGCGTGACAAGCTCGCCCCAGTGGCGATTGCATAGGTTCTCGGCGTAAAACGCGACGAAGCGGCCCAGCAACCGCTTGTAGGCGACGTCCGAACTGGCTTCGATTCTGGCGGATATCAGGCCAAACACAGCGGGCAGTTCGTACGTACGCAAAGTCAGGCGGCTGACAACGCCGAACGTGCCGCCGCCCCCGCCTTTCAAGGCCCAGAAAAGATCCGGGTCATTTCTGGCGTTGACGACCCTGATCGCACCGTCCGCCGTGACGACTTCCGCTTCGAGCAGTGATGCCGATGCAATGCCGAACTGTTTGGAGTGCGTTCCAAAACCTCCGCCTTGAATCAGTCCTGCGACGCCCACTGTTCCGCAACCGCCTCCCTGAACATATCGCCCCTCGCTTCCGGTAACGGCTTCATACGTGTGCATCCAGATCGTACCTGCCCCAACGCTGACCGCGGGTGCGGGTGGAACGACACCGTCACAGCCGCCCGGAACGAAGGCGTCGTGATTGCTGATTTCGTTCATGGCGCGCGTCCAGATCATCAAGGAATCCGGTGCGTTCGAGGTGCCAAGATAGGAATGACCGCCGCCGCGTACCACGACGCGAAGATTGCGTTCGCGCGCGAAGTTGACGGCCGCTGCGACGTGCTCGACTTTTTTCGCGGCGA
>DATAQT010000203.1:0-4134 GCA_036264535.1 Paraburkholderia sp.
CCGTCGCTTCCCGCACGGCGTCGGCAATCGCTTCCGAATGCTGAAGCGCGTCCGCGACGTTCTGCGCCTCTACCATCACGCGCAGCACCGGTTCGGTGCCCGACGCGCGGATCAGCACGCGACCGCGGCCGTCGAGCGCGCCTTCGGCCGCCTTGATCGCGCGCCGAATCGACTCGCTGCCCCTCCAGTCCGCGCCGGGTTTCATGCGCACGTTGATCAGCTTCTGCGGGAAAAGCGTGACGCCTTCGAGCAGATCCGCGAGCGATTTGCCGCTGCGCTGCATCGCCGCGAGCACGAGCAGCGCGGACACGATGCCGTCGCCGGTCGAGTGGCGATCGAGCGACAGAATGTGACCCGAGCCTTCCGCGCCGAGTTGCCAGCCGTGTTCGCGAAGCTGTTCGAGCACATAGCGGTCGCCAACCGCGGCGCGCACGAACTTGACGCCGGCGTGCTGCAGCGCGACTTCGACGGCCATGTTGGTCATCAGCGTGCCGACCGCGCCTTCCACGTGGCCAGCGGTCGCGATGCGGTCCTTGACCAGCACATACAACAGCTCGTCGCCATTGAACAGGCGGCCGGACTCGTCGACGACCTGCAGACGGTCGGCGTCGCCATCGAGCGCGATACCGAGGTCCGCATGGTTCGCGCGCACCGCGCGAACCAGCGCATCCGGCGCGGTCGCGCCGACGCCGTCGTTGATATTGAAGCCATTCGGCGAGACGCCGATCGGGATCACTTCCGCGCCGAGCTCATGGAACACATGTGGCGCGACGTCGTACGCGGCGCCATGCGCGCAGTCGACGACGAGCTTCATGCCGCGCAGGTCGTACGCAGCCGGGAATGTGCTCTTGCAGAATTCGATATACCGGCCAGCCGCATCGTCGAGACGGCGCGCCTTGCCCAGGCGCTCGGAGGGCGCGCACGCGAGTGGTAACTCGAGCTGCTCTTCGATTTGCGCCTCGACGTCGTCCGGCAGCTTGTTGCCGTCGGCCGAAAAGAACTTGATGCCGTTGTCGTAGTACGGATTGTGCGACGCGCTGATCACGACCCCCGCGGCAAGCCGCAGTGCGCGCGTCAGATAGGCGATGCCGGGCGTCGGCATCGGGCCGGCGAGCATCACGTCGACGCCGGCTGCCGAAAAGCCCGATTCGAGCGCGGCTTCGAGCATATAGCCCGACACCCGCGTGTCTTTGCCGATCAGCACCGTCGGGCGCGTGCCCGTTTTGGCCCATTGATCGGCGCCCGCGAGCACCTTGCCGGCTGCGTAGCCGAGCCGCAACACGAATTCCGGCGTGATCGGACCTTCGCCGACCTTGCCTCGAATGCCGTCCGTTCCGAAGTAACGACGTGCCATTTTTAATCCCCCTCTATGTGGCTGCGGGTTCAACCGAGCGCGCGGGTCGCGTTGGCCGCGTCGCGCAGGGTTGCCCATACTTTTAATGCATCGACTGTTTGCGCGACGTCGTGTACGCGCAGAATCGCGGCGCCCTGCTCGGCCGCGCACACGGCGGCAGCGATGCTGCCGGCCACGCGCTCCGGCGCGGGGCGCCCCGTCACCGCGCCGATCATCGACTTGCGCGACACGCCCGCAAGAATCGGATACGGCGACGCGGCGCGCGGCGCCGTATCCCGCAGATGCGCCAGCAACGCGTAGTTGTGCTCGACGACGGTCTTCCCGAAGCCGAAACCCGGATCGACGCTGATGCGCTCGCGCGCGATCCCCGCCTGCTGCAACGTCGCGACACGCTCCTCCAGGAAGTCGCGCACCTCGCTGACCACGTCGTGATAGTGCGGCTCGCCGAGCTGCATGGTCTGCGGCTCACCGAGCATATGCATCGCACAAAGGCCGCAGTTGCTATCGCGTACCGCGTCGATGGCGCCGGGCATGCGGAAACCCCAGATGTCGTTGATCAGGTCGGCGCCCGCGTTCAACGCAAGACGCATCACTTCCGGCTTGTACGTATCGACCGACAATGGCACATTTGCGCCGCGCAGTTGTTCGACGAGCGGCAGCACGCGCTCCAGTTCTTCGTCGAGCGGCACCGGCGGCGCGCCAGGGCGCGTCGATTCGCCGCCGATGTCGATGATGTCCGCGCCCTCGAGCATCATGCGCTCGGCCTGGCGCAGCGCATCGACGCGCATCGCGTACTTGCCGCCATCAGAAAAGGAATCGGGTGTGACGTTCAGGATGCCCATCACCAACGGGCGCTCAAACGTCAGCTTGAAGCGGCCGCATTGCAGCGGCTCTGGAAGGGGAACGGAAGAAGAATCGACTTTCGACACGTAGCAGTGCTTCACTTGAAACGGATAAATGCAAAACGGGCCGGTGTGTAGCACACCGGCCCGCACTTTCTAGTAGCTGCCGATCAGGCCGGCGCGGTTGCGCTGCCCGGCTTGACTTCGGTGCCCGGGCTGCCGCCCGACGAAGCGTCGGTTGCCGACGGCGGCGAGCTCTTCGGCGAACGCGGCGGACGGCCTGCCATGATGTCGTTGATCTGATCGGCGTCGATCGTCTCCCACTCCATCAGCGCGGCGGTCATCGCTTCAACCTTGTCGCGGTTCTCACCAAGCAGGCGTCGCGCGAGATTGTACTGCTCGTCCAGCACATGGCGAATTTCCGCGTCGACCTTCTGCTGCGTCGCTTCCGAGATAGTCCGCGTAAAGCCACGGCCAAACGGCGAAGCGTCGTTCTCGTCGTCGACATAGACCATCGGTCCGAGCGCGTCCGTCATGCCGAACCGGGCGACCATCGCACGGGCCGTCTGTGTCGCCTTGTTGAAGTCGTCGGACGCGCCGGTGCTGATCAGGTTCAGGAACAACTCTTCTGCAACGCGGCCACCAAACAGAATCGCGAGACGGTCGAGCAGATATTCTTTCGAGTACGTTTCGTTGTCGTGCTCCGGCAACTGCCACGTGACGCCCAACGCACGCCCGCGCGGAATGATCGTGACCTTGTGCACCGGATCTGCCTTCGGCAAAAGCTTCGCGATCACAGCGTGGCCCGACTCGTGATACGCCGTAGCACGCTTCGATTCTTCGCGGATCACGGCCGACTTGCGCTCCGGACCCATGAAGATCTTGTCCTTCGCGTCCTCGAAGTCCGTCATTTCGACAATACGCTTGCCCCGGCGCGCCGCGAACAGTGCTGCTTCGTTCACGAGGTTCGCGAGGTCGGCGCCCGAGAAGCCCGGCGTGCCGCGCGCGATCACTGCCGCATCGACGTCGTTCGAGATCGGCACCTTGCGCAGGTGCACCTTCATGATGTGCTCGCGGCCGCGGATATCGGGCAGACCGACATACACCTGACGGTCGAAACGACCAGGACGCAAGAGCGCCTTGTCGAGCACGTCCGAACGGTTCGTCGCGGCGATCACGATGACGCCAGAGTTCGCCTCGAAGCCGTCCATTTCGACGAGCATCTGGTTCAGCGTCTGCTCGCGCTCGTCGTTACCGCCGCCCATGCCGGCGCCGCGATGACGCCCGACCGCGTCGATTTCGTCGATGAACACGATACACGGCGCGTGCTTCTTGGCCTGCTCGAACATGTCGCGCACACGAGCCGCGCCGACACCGACGAACATTTCCACGAAGTCCGAACCTGAAATGCTGAAGAACGGCACCTTCGCCTCGCCGGCGATGGCACGCGCGAGCAGCGTCTTACCGGTTCCCGGCGGGCCAACGAGCAGGACGCCACGAGGAATACGCCCACCGAGCTTCTGGAATTTCTGCGGATCGCGCAGAAAGTCGACGAGCTCCGACACTTCTTCCTTGGCTTCGTCGCAACCGGCGACGTCGGTGAAATTGATTGCATTGTTGTTCTCGTCGATCAGCCGTGCGCGCGATTTGCCGAACGAGAAGGCCCCGCCTTTGCCGCCCCCCTGCATCTGTCGCATCATGTAGAACCAGAAACCGATGATCAGGATCGTCGGCCCGAGGTAATACAGCACGGACATCAGCGCATTGGGTTCGTCGTCAGCTTTGCCGCTCACCTGTACGCCATACTTCATCAGATCGCCGACCATCCAGATGTCGCCGGGCGACACGATCTGGTACTTCTGGCCGTCTGCTGGAGTGACCGTGAGGTTCCGCCCCTGGACAATGACGTTCTTGACTTTGCCGTTCTTCGCGTCGTCC
>DATAQT010000211.1:0-1546 GCA_036264535.1 Paraburkholderia sp.
TGCGCCGCGCGGGCCGTTCCAGCACGATGGTGGCGACGCCGATGTCCTCGTTGGCTTCGATGCGCACGTATTCATTGAAATTTTGAGTGGTTATCATCGTCCGTATTCCTGAAGGTCAGCGTCCGTCCATTCATGGCGGGCGCTCATGCAGCGTGCAATGCAGAATAGTTAATCCCGGGACCTGTCATGGTTCTTTCACAATCGGCTCGTAGCGTTAGCGCTCTATTTACGCGCTGGCGTGTTTTCGTCAGCTTAGCGAGCCTGCCTTTGCCTTTGTCCAATTCATCGTCAGCCGCCGCGCCGTCCTGTTCCGAAACGGTCTGGATCGTGCCTCTGCAGGACCATCCATGGTACGGCCATGTGCGTCTGAAACGCGTCTTCGTCACCGACGGCACGCGGCATCAGGTCGTGCTGGTCGACATGCGCAAGCTGCTCCTCTGCGCGGATCGCGACAACACGGACTACGTATTGAAGCCGGTCGCCGAGTGGCATTCGGGCAAGGTGCGCGGCATTCGCGAGTTTCTCGACCCCGAGAGCCCGCGCATTCCGCAGATGCCGTACGTGACGTTCTCGACGCGTCGCGCGCCGGGTTTGCTGGGCTGGCTGGGTCTGGAGCGTGAAGGCGTGGTGGCGTTTCGCAACGGCCAGCATCGCGCGCGCTATCTGGCCGATGCGGGCGCGCGCTGGTGTCCGGTGGAAGTGCACGAGCGTGAGGCGGCATTGCTGCGCGAAGTGTGCGGCGCGGCGGACGACGCGCGCACCGCGATCCGCGCGACCTCGCTGAGTAGCGAAAACGGTGTGTAGCGCTGCGTGCCTGACGCGCAGGCTTAACGCCTGGCCTGCCTGGCCCGCCTAGCCCGCCGCGCGCACCGCGTTGCGCGGCGTGCCGGCCTGCCATGCCGCGATGTTCTCGAGCGTGGTCTGCGCGATTTCGTTCATTGCCTCGCGCGTGAAGAACGCCTGGTGCGCGGTGACGATCACGTTCGGGAACATCAACAGACGCGCGAGCACGTCGTCCTGCAACGGCAGATTCGAGTGATCCTCGAAGAAGATGCCGCCTTCCTCCTCGTACACGTCGAGCCCGAGATTGCCGAGCTGGCCGTCCTTCAACGCGTCGATCAGCGCATTGGCTTCGACTAGTCCGCCGCGGCCGGTGTTGATCAGCATCGCGCCGCGTTTCATCTTCGCGAGCGCGGGGCCGTTGATCAGATGGTAGGTGGCCGGCAACAGCGGACAGTGCAGACTGACCACGTCGGATTCGGCGAGCAGCGTGTCGAGCGGCACGTAGCGCGCGCCGAGCGCGAGCAGGTCGGCGGCGGGCGTGCCGGGATCGTGCGCGAGCACCTGCATGCCGAAGCCCGCCATGATGCGCCCGAACACGCGGCCGATTATGCCGGTGCTCGCGCACGACCCCGGCACGCCTGCCGACGACCTGCTCGCGCTCGGCGCGCGCTACGTGCCGCTCGACACGCTGCTCGCCGAGTCGGACGTGGTCAGCCTTCATTGCCCGCTATTACCCTCGACCTATCATCTGATCGACGGCCCG
>DATAQT010000264.1:0-18587 GCA_036264535.1 Paraburkholderia sp.
TGCTATCGGCGCTTCGATCCCTGCCATCCTGTGGTCGGGGGATACCTCATCAGCTGTGCTCAAGAAGGTAGCCGTCAGTGGCATGAAGCTTTTGTCGAAACCGGTTTCTGAACAGACCCTGTTGACCTTACTTGCAAAACATAAGCCAACGACATTGGCCGAAGGCGCGGTGAAAGTAATGGCTGGGAAGATAAAGAGTGGTTAGCAGGGATCTCACGACAGCCCCTTATCCGCCTCCCTTCCAAGGGCCAGCTCGGCATTGACTCTCAGTGCGGCTTCAACGCGGTTTCTGACTTGAAGCTTGTCGTAGATAACACACGAAACCTGTCTGACATGCCCCTCGGAGACGTTGAGCTCTCTTGCAATCTGTTTCCCTGATAGGCCACGTGCAATGCAACGCGCCAGGTCCCACTCTCGCGGAGAAAGTCCGAGATGATGCTGATTCCGGCTAGCCGAGGGCGCTTGTGTCGAGCAGGCGAAGCGCAGCAAGACTTCTTCCGGAATCCAGAGTTCACCGCCTAAAATTCTGCTCAGTCCAACGAACATTTTTTTGTGCGCGCCTCCCTTCAAAAGGATTCCTCGAGCGGCGTAGTCACGCATGCACGTTCGCAAAATTTCAACTTCGTGATCGCTTCCAGGCGCGAGTCCTGTACAGATGACCACAGGGACATTGGATGGATTGCCGGCCTGGAAATGTTCAAGTGTCGTGGCGCCACGGTTTTCGCCATCCAGATTGAGGTCCAGGAACACCAGGTCCGGTGGAGGTGTCTCGTTTACTTTTTGAAGCGCGCTGGCGAGCGTAAATACCGGCGTGATTTCGATTGGCGTTGCGCTCAGCTCCGACGCGTGTGATTGGACATATTCGGAAAGAGCAACACAAAGAATTTCGTGGTCATCGACCCATAGTATTTTCATGGGCGCTTCTCCTCTTTGTGCACCAGAGAAAAGCAATCGATCGGGCGCTACGTTTTCGCACACACCGCTTTACAGCTTAGCATAAGGGGGAGGCCGCAGAAGCTTGAAGGATGAACGGAGAGCTTTCCGATTGCTCTCTGAGTTCTGCGCGTCAAGCGGCGCAAAAACAGATGACCTTGGCGTCGGTTGATTCTTCTGTACGGTGTTGTGGACTAGCGGTCTCCACAGCACAGGGCGTGCCATGCTCGCGCTGTGCGCCGTGACCCACGCAGCACGCGGCTTTGCACGATCGAATCGGGCCTTTGCGGCAGCCTGCAGTGGGCATAGACAATCCGCGAGTGGTGGTGGCGCGCCGACAGCCACGCGGCGAGATGTCTGCGGCGTACCGACAACTCGCTGCCCCGCACCACAACCTCACTGCTTCGGATACAACCCCAACGTACTCGCATGCAGCCGCGCGAGGCCGAGCAACGCATCGGTATAAGGCGTCGGCACGTGCGTCAGCAGCCCCAGTTCGCGCACCGCGCCGACCAGCGCGTCGAGTTCGACCGCCTTGCCGGCCTGCACGTCCTGCAGCATCGACGTCTTCATCGCACCGAGCTTCAGCGTGACCGCGTGACGGTCTTCGGGCGCCTGGTCGATCGGGATGCCGAAGCGCGCGCCGATTTCCTTCGCCTCCAGCATGATGTGCGTGACGAAGCCGCGTACGAGTTCGTCGCCGAGGATCCGGTCCGTCGTCGCGCCGGTGATCGCGCTCACCGGGTTCATCGTCATGTTGCCCCATAGCTTGAACCAGACGTCGCGCTGAATCTGCGCCGAGGCCGTCGCGTTGAATCCCGCCGCCTGCAGCAGTGCGGCGAGCCGCTCGACGCGCTCGCTCGGCTTGCCAGCCGCCTCGCCGACGATCAACCCATTGCCCTGGTGATGCCGGATCACACCAGGCGCGTCGATCAGGCAACTGGCATGCACGACGCAGCCGACCGTCTGCGCGGCCGGGATCGCTGCGGCAATCGCGCCGTCGGGATCGATCGTCTTCAGGCGCTGGCCCGCCAGCTCGCCGCCGAGGCCGTCGCAGAACCACCATGGCACGCCGTTCATCGCCGTCAGCACGATGGTCTCCGGGCCGAGCAGCGGCTTGATATGCGCGGCCACCGATGCCATCGCCGGGCCCTTCACCGCGATCACGACGAGCTCCTGCACGCCGAGGTCGGCCGGCTTGTCGCTCGCCTTCACCTGCTCGGCGTAGATCACGCCGCCTTCGATCAGCCGCAGACCATGCTGGCGCACCGCTTCGAGCGTCGCGCCGCGCGCGACCGCGCTGACCTGATGCCCCGCCTGCGCGAGCTTCACTCCCATCCAGCCGCCGATCGAGCCGGCGCCGTAGATCGCTACTTTCATCGCCTGAATCCTTGCCTGTTGCAGTGTTTATTGCCGCGCCGTGTTCCGCATGATTTCAATCATTGCCGATAGCTCGCATCGAGCCGATCGACCCGCCGCACCAGCGCATCGAACACGTCCTGCCCGGCGCCGTGGCGCGGGTCGAACTGCAGCGCGTCGCGCGAGCAGCGAATCGCGATCTCCTGCGGCACCGGCCGCGCGCGGCCCATCGAGAACGTCGCCATCTGGATTTCGCAGGCTCGATTCAGCGTCCACAGAATCGCGAAGGCCTGCGGCAACGTGCGGCCCCACGATAGCAGACCGTGATTGCGCAGGATCACCGCCTGCCTGTCGCCGATATGCGCGAGCAGCCGCGGCCCCTCTTCCGCATGAATCGTGATGCCCTCGAAGTCGTGATACGCGATCCGATCGTGCAACTGCGCGCTATAAAAATTGGTCTGCTGCAAACCCTCTTCGAGACAGGCCACCGCGACACCCGCCGTCGTGTGCGTGTGCATCACGCAGTGCGCGTCGGGCAAGCCCTCGTGAATCGCCGCATGCACGACGAAGCCGGCCGGATTCACCGGATACGGCGAGCCGTCGAGCACGCGCCCCTGTGCATCGATCTTCACGAGATTGCTCGCGGTCACTTCGCTGTAGTGCAGCCCGAACGGGTTGATCAGAAAGTGCCGCTCGGCGCCGCTGACGCTCGCGGGCACGCGCAGCGTGATGTGGTTGTAGATCATCTCGGTCCAGCCGAGCAGATCGAAAATCCGGTAGCACGCGGCGAGTTGCACGCGCGCCTGCCATTCGTCCGGATGCATCGTGGCCGATCTGGGCGGGCTTGCCGGTTGCGCTTCGAGGGTCGCGGCCATCGTCAGTGTCTCCATGATTGTCGCTGTGACGGCGCGCCAGTGCGCGCCGCCCATCGGTATTCACCGGCGCTGCAACAGCGGCCGGACGATCTCAGGCGCCCGACACCACCGCCGCGATCGACGACGCGACATAGTCCGCGTTGCGCGCGTTCAGGCCCGCGACGCACATGCGGCCCGAGCGCAGCACGTACACCGCGTATTCGTTGCGCAGACGCTCGACCTGGCTTTCGGACAGGCCCGTGTAGGTGAACATGCCACGCTGCGCGACGTAGCGCGCGCGCATCACTTCATCGACGCGTCCTTCGAGCCCCGCGTGGATCACGTTGCGCATCGCCAGAATGCGCTCGCGCATCGTGCCGAGTTCGGCTTCCCACGACGCGCGCAGCGTCGCATCGGCGAGCACGTTGGCGACGAGACGCGCGCCGTGCGTGGGCGGATTGCTGTAGTTCGCGCGCACCGCCGACATCAGTTGCCCGGCCACGCGCGCCGCTTCGTCGGCGCTCTTGCAGACCACGCTCAACGCGCCGACGCGCTCGCCGTACAGCGAGAAGTTCTTCGAGAACGAGTTCGCGACGATCATCGGCACGTTGGCGTCGGCGAGCAGGCGCACCGGCGCGGCGTCATCTTCGAGGCTCGCGCCGAAGCCCTGGTAAGCCATGTCGACGAACGCGATCAGCTTGCGGCGCTGCAAAACCGGCACCAGTTCCGCCCACTGCGCCGGGCTCAGATCGACGCCGGTCGGGTTATGGCAGCACGCGTGCAGCAGCACGACGCTCTGTTCCGGCAGCGCGTCGATCGCGGCGAGCATCCCGGCGAAACGCAGTCCGCCCGTTTGCGGGTCGTAGTACGGATAGGTGTTGACCGTGAGTCCCGCGCCTTCGAACACGACGCGATGGTTTTCCCAGCTCGGGTCGCTGATCCACATCTGCGAGCCGGGGAAATAGCGCTTGAGGAAATCGGCACCGACCTTCAGCGCGCCCGAGCCGCCGAGCGTTTGCAGTGTGGCGATCCGGCCTTCGGCGCGCGCCGCGCTGTTCGCGCCGAACACGAGCGCCTGCGCGGTGTCGCGATACAGCGGCAGACCCGCCATCGGCAGATACGAGCGCGGGCCGATCGCATCGAGCAGCGCGGATTCGGCCCGGCGCACCGCGTCGATCACCGGCAGCTTGCCGGCGTCGTCGAAATAGATGCCGATGCTCAGGTTGACCTTGTTCGGCCGGGGGTCCAGCTGGAAGTCTTCGTTCAGGCTCAGAATCGGGTCGCCCGGATAGGCGGGAATATGGTCGAACATGGCGGGTCCTTGAAGACGGCCTCTGCAGGCCGGTTGTGGCGGTCGTCCGCGCGGCGCCGGACGACAGGGCAAACCTCAAGTCTAAGGGGCTTTGCCGGGCTAAGTCGACCCGCACGAGTGTCGATTGCCGGCGCGCCGCGCACAATCAATCGATTTTTCACGATTCGTAAGTTTTTCTTTAGAATCGATCGTATGCCCCTGACCCGCGTCACGATCCGCCAATTCGAAGCGTTTCTCGCCATCGCCGATCTGCACAGCATCGGCGCGGCGGCGCAGCGGCTCGGGCTGACTTCGTCGGCGGTCAGCCAGTTGCTCGCGGAGCTCGAAACGGAGCTCGGCTTCCGGCTGTTCGATCGCACGACGCGGCGCGTCGCGCTGTCCAGCGCGGGGCAGGACTTTCTATCGTCGGCCGAATCGGTGCTGCGGCACGTCCGCGCGGCCGCCCAGTCCGCCGACGACATCCGCAACCGCGCCGCCGGCATCGTGCGGGTCGGCGCGCCGCTCGTGATCGCGTCGACCGCGTTGCCCGCGGCGATCGCCGAATACGCGCGCGACAAGCCGAAGGTCGTCGTGCGCATCTGCGATACCGTCGTCGAACAGCTGGTGGAGCGCGTCGAGAGCGGCGACATCGATCTCGCGATCGGCCCGGACCGGCAAAGCGGCGCGCGGGTGCGCTGCGAGCCCGCGTTCGCGAGCCCGTGGGTCATGTGGTGCTCGGCCACGCATCCGCTCGCCGCGCGCCGCCGCGTGCAGTGGCAGCATCTGCGCGACGTGGCGATCGTCGCGACCGGCCGCGACCACGAACGCGCGGTCGATCAGATGCTTGCCAATCTGCCGGTGGAGGCCCGCATCATTCCGGTCGATGTCGTCGATAACGTGACCACCGCGTTCGGTCTCGCCGCGCAAGGGCTGGCGGTGACGCTCGCGCCAGCCTATGTCGCGCCGCTCGCGCGCACGTTCGGGCTCGTGATGAAGCGCATCGTCGATCCGGAAACGATTCGCGAAGTGTGCGTATATCGCTCGACCGAACGCGCGCTGTCACCATCGGCCGATGGTTTCGCGGATTTCGTGATGCCGTGGTTGAAACGCTGGGATCGGGAGACGCAGGCCGAAGCGCGAGGCAAGCGGACCTGAAGCTAAGGCTGCATACAAAGCGCGAACAGTTGCCGCTGATTCGAAATCCCAAGCCGCGCATACGCGCGCTTCTGATACGTGACGACGCTCGCGGGTTTCACGCCCATCTGCCCGGCGATCTCGGCGGCACTGGCGCCTTCGAGCGTGCCACGCAGCACGTCGAGCTCACGTGACGTCAGCGCCGGACACACACGCCGCACCCGCGCGAGCATCGCCGCACCGGCGCCCTGCTGATGTTGCCCGTTCAGCGCGTAATGGCCCTTCGCCGCATGGGCGAACAGCGGCGCGACGCTTTCGATCCGTTCCAGTTCGCCTGGCGCGAACACGCCGTACGCGCGGTCGCGATACAGGTTGATGGACAGCCACACGCCGTCCACCGGCCGCACCAGCAACGACAGCCGGTCAGACACGTTCGGCTGCGCGTAGCAGGCTACGCGATAGGCTTCGTTTTCGATTTCGTCGCCGCGCTGCTGATGCAGCACCAGCGCATCGCGCGAGGCGGTGTGCCCCGCATCGCCAATAACCGCGCGATTACCGTCGAGCGCATAGAAATGCGTGGCGTAGCGCTGGGCGACGTCGCGCAGAAAATGGCCGCCGCGATGATCGGCCGCCGACACCGTACGCGGCCGCGCATCGAATTCATACGCGAAGATCGTGCACTGCGACACGGGCAGCGACAGCGACTCGCCAACCGTCTGCAGAATGCTCGCGGCGAGAGCGTCGGCGTCCGGGTGCGAGATCGCCATGACGAGGTCGGTGGCGCGCGCGGTGCTGATCTGCCCGCTGCGCTGCGGTGATGCGAGACGCCAGGAACGCATGATGGGATTCGTGCTCACGCTGCGTGAATTCGGTTGCGGCAAGCGTAGCACAGCGGGCCCGCGGCGCTGGTCGCCCCGCCCGATCGACGCCTTATCGACGCGTGAACGCCCCGCGCTGCAACGCCACCGCCCTCGGCAATTCGATCGTGAAGGTCGTGCCCGCTTCCTCGGTGGATACGACGCTGACGTCGCCGCCATGCATGCGCGTGATCTCCTGCACGATATGCAGCCCGAGGCCGAGCCCCTCGCGCGAGCGCGCGCTATTGCCGTTCGAAGCGAACGCCCTGAACAGATGCGGAAACACCTCCGCCGCAATCGCGCCGCGGTTGGATACCTTCAGGCGCACGACATCCTCGGCGTCGCCATCGACCTCGACGGCGATATCGCCGTCCGGCGCGCCGTGATGCAGCGCATTGCCGACGAGATTCGACACCGCCTGCCACACGAGATCGGTATCCCAGGCGCCGGCCGTATTGCCGGTGCAGGTGAAGACGATCCGCTTGCCGCTCTTCTGCGACGCGAATTCGTCGATGACCGAGCGGCACAGCGTCGCGAGTTCGATCGAGCGCGGCTGCAACGGCAGACGTCCGCCTTGCAGGCGCGCGAGGTTCAGCAGCTGATCGACCATCCGCGCCATGCGCAGCGAGCTGTTCTTCACGCGCGCGGCGACGGTCGCGGCCTGCTCGTCGGCGGCCGTGCGCATCAGGTATTCCGCCGACGCGAGCACCGCGCCGAGCGGTGTGCGCAGATCGTGACTGAGCACCGCCATCAGCATCTCGTTCGCTTCGAGCATCTGGCGCGTCGTCACCAGTTGCGCGGCGAGCTGGCGCTTGTGCTGCTCCAGCTGCACGAACACGTCGACCTTCGATTGCAGGATGCGCGGATCGAACGGCTTGTACAGGAAGTCGACCGCGCCCGCCTCGTAGCCGCGGAACGTGCGCGACGCGTCCTGCGCGGTCGCGGTCAGGAAGATGATCGGCACATGCGAGGTGCGCGGGCTGCCGCGCATCAATGCGGCCAGCTCGAAGCCGTTCATGCCGGGCATGTTGACGTCGAGAATCGCCAGCGCGACTTCGTGCTTGAGCAGCAGATCGAGCGCGGCGGTGCCGGAGTCGGCGACCAGCACCGCGACGTCGGGCCGCGCGAGCAATGCTTCGAGCGCGGTGATGTTGTGGACGATGTCGTCGACGATCAGGATGTTCACAGATGAGTTCGTCATGGCACCGGATCAGAGAAAAGTCGGCAGTGCGGCAAGGCGCTTCGCCAGAGTGTCGGGATTGTAGATCGCGTCAGCCGCGCCACGCGCGATCGCCGCGCACGGCATCTCCGGCGCGCCGGCGCTGTCCGGCTCCTGCACCCATGCGGTGCCGCCGAACGCGCGCACACGTTCGAGCCCATGCGCGCCGTCGTCGTTGGCGCCGGACAGCAGGATCGCGAGCAGCCGCTCGCCGTACACCTGGGCGGCCGATTCGAACAGCACGTCGATCGACGGCCGCGAGAAGCGCACCGCCGCATCGGTCGACAGCGCGACCGTGCGGTCCACTTCGACGAGCATGTGATAACCGGCCGGCGCGACGTGCACGCGCCCCGGCAGGATCAGCTCGCCCGCATCGGGTTCGAGCACCGGCAGCGCGCAGCCATGCGCCAGCGCGGGCACCAGATAGCTCGGCGAATCGGCCGGCAGATGCGTGACGATCATCACGGCCGGCGCGAAGCGCGCGGGCAACGCGGCGAGCAGCACGTTGAGCACCTCGATGCCGCCGGCCGAGCCGCCGATCACGACGAGGTCGTAACCGCGCGGTGTCTGCGCGCGCGCGGCCGCGCTGGCGTCGGCGGATTCGTTGACGGCGGCTTGAACGTTCGAGCGTGGCATCGCGACCTCGCTAACGCTTCTGATAAATGCGTTCGGCCGAGCGGAACTCGTCGAACGCCGGGTAATGCTGCGAAAACCGCAGGCTTTCCTTGCTGCCCAGGCCGAGAAAGCCGCGCCGCACCAGCGCGTTCTCGAACAGCCCCAACGCGCGATCCTGCAAGCCGCGATCGAAATATATCAGCACATTGCGGCACGAGACGAGATGCGCTTCGAGGAACACTTCGTCGGTGGACAGGCTGTGATCGGCGAACACCACGCGCTCTTTCAGCGACCCGGCAAAGCGCGCGCCGCCATACGCTGCATGATAGTAGTCCGACAGCGAACGCGTGCCGCCCGCCGCCAGATAGTTCTGCGTGAAGCCTTGAATGCGTTCGAGCGCGTAAATGCCGGCCTCCGCGCGCGCGAGCGCATCGGGGTTGATGTCGGTCGCGTAGAACAGCGTGCGCCCGGTGAGACCCTCCTCGTCGAACAGGATCTTCAGCGACCACAGCTCCTCGCCGGTGCTGCATCCGGCGACCCACACCTTGATCGACGGATAGGTGCGCAAACGCGGCAGCACGTGTTCGCGTAGCGCGAGGAAATACGAGGGATCGCGAAACATCTCGCTGACCTGCACGGTCAGGTACTGGAACAGCCGCGAAAACTCGTTGCCGTCGCGCATGATGCGGTCCTGCAATTGCGAGAGCGTCTGCACCTCGAATTCGTCGAGCGCGTGAGTCAGGCGGCGGCGCAGCGACGACATCGCGTAGTGGCGAAAGTCGTGCTGATACTTCATATAGATCGCCTCGAGCAGCAGCCTCAGTTCGATGTCGAAATCGCTCATGCGCTGCGCTGGATCGAATGCGGCTGGGTTCATCGCGTTTCTCGCTTCCGTGCTCACGCCGCGCCCCTCAGCGCTGCCGCAGCCACACGCGGCACAGCGCGACGAGCTTGTCGACGTCGATCGGCTTCGACACGTAGTCGTCGGCGCCGGCTTCGAGGCAGCGCGTGCGATCGTTCGCCATCGCCTTCGCGGTCAGCGCGATGATCGGCAGATGCGCGAAGCGCGGATTGCGGCGTATCTCGCCCATGGCGGTCAGGCCGTCCATCTCCGGCATCATGATGTCCATCAGGACCAGATGCACGTCCGGGCCGTTCTCCAGTTCGTCGAGCGCCTCGCGGCCGTTGCGCGCGATCAGCAGCTTCGCGCCGAGCGGTTCCAGCACGTGCGATAGCGCGAAGATGTTGCGCACGTCGTCTTCGGCGAGCAGGATCGTGCGGCCCTCGAAGGCATTGTCGCGTTGTCGCACGGTGCGCAGCATGCGCTGCTGCTCCGGTGCGAGCGACGACTCGACGCTGTGCAGGAACAGCGTGACTTCGTCGAGCAGACGCTCCGGCGACTTCGCGCCCTTGATGATGATCGACTTCGAATAACGGCGCAGCCGATGCTCCTCGTCGTCGGACAGCATCCGGCCCGTGTAGACGATCACCGGCAACGATGCATGCGCGGTATTCGCGGCGAGCCGTTCGAGCAGATCGTAGCCGGTGCCATCGGGCAGCGCGAGATCGGTGACGACGCAATCGAACGTGAGCGCCGACAGCTGCCCGAACGCTTCGGCAAGCGTGGCGACCGCGACGATCCCGGTGTTCTCGCTTTGCAGCAGCGCGCGGATGCTTTCGCGCATCGGTGCGTCGTCCTCGATCACGAGCACGCGCTTCAGGCGCTGCTGCAGCCGCGCTTCGAGGCGGCGGATCGCGGCTTCCATCGTCGAGCGCGCGGTCGGCTTCAGCGTGTAGCCGATCGCGCCGAGGTGCAGAGCCTTGTCGGCGTGATCGGTGGCCGACACGATGTGGATCGGAATGTGGCGCGTCAGCGGATCGTTCTTCAGCCACTCGAGCACCGTGAGCCCCGAGCGGTCCGGCAGACCGACATCGAGCAGCACCGCGGCCGGATGCATGTCGCGCACCAGCGCGAGGCCGCTCGCGGCGTCGCTCGCGTGCACGAAGTCGAAGTCGAGTTCGTGCACGAGATCGCGCAGAATCGCCGCGAACGAGGGATCGTCTTCGACCGCGACGATCAGACGGCCCGCGCGGGTGCGATTGTCGCGGTCGTCGGCAATCGGCGCGACTGCGGGCTCGAAGGCGCCGGGCAGCAAAGCTTCGCGCGCTGCGGTGGGCGACGCCCGACTGACAAAACCATTCGCCGGCGAGATCACCGAAGCAGCCACGGCGTCCAGCGGCCGGTGCAACAACGGCGTGTCCCCGGGCGCCTGCGCGCCCGTGCCCGCGCTCATCGCATTCATCGCGTTCATCGCGTTCACCGGGGCCACGCCGCTCATCGCCCCGCTCTGCGCAGTCGCAAGTGCCCCGCGCGCGTCGAGCGGCAGCCACAGCGTAAACACGCTGCCCTTGCCCACTTCGCTCGCGACGGTGATGCGCCCGCCCAGCAGCCGCGAGAACTCGCGCGAAATCGAGAGCCCAAGGCCGCTGCCGCCATATTGACGGCTCGTCGAGCCATCGGCCTGCTGGAACGCCTCGAAGATCATGTCGAGCTTGTCGGCCGCAATGCCGATGCCCGAATCGCGCACGTCGAAGCGCAGCACGTTGTCCTCGGCCGGCGCGACCGCGAGCGTGACCTCGCCGTGCTCGGTGAACTTCACCGCGTTCGACAACAGGTTGCGCAGGATCTGCGTGAGCCGCTGGCCGTCGGTGACGAATGTATCCGGCGTGCCCGGCAGGCGGTCGAACGCGAGATGCAAGTGCTTCGTCGCGGCGACCGGCCGGAACATTTCTTCGAGCGATTGCAGCGTCGCCTCGATCGACACCGTCTCGGGCGCGACCGTCACTTGACCCGCCTCGACCTTCGACAGGTCGAGAATGTCGTTGATCAGCACCAGCAGATCGCTATTCGACGCGTAGATCGTCTCCGCGTAGCGCACCTGCTCGTCGGTCAGATTGCTACCGCGATTTTGCTGCAGCAGCTTCGCGAGGATCAGCGAGCTGTTCAGCGGTGTGCGCAGTTCGTGCGACATGTTGGCGAGGAACTCGGATTTGTAGCGACTCGACTGTTCGAGGCGCTCGGCGTTGGCCGCGAGATCGCTCTGCACGCGCAGCAAATCCGACTTCTGCCGCTCGAGCCGCTGCGCGTATTCCTCCAGCTGTACGTTGGTCTGTTCGAGCTCGGCCTGCTGCGCTTCGAGGCGCCGTTGCGATTCCATCAGCGCGCGGCCGCGTTCTTCGAGCCCCTCGTTGGAGACGCGCAACTCCTCCTGCTGAACCTGCAACTCCTCGTTCAGTTGCTGCGTCTCGGCGAGCGCATCCTGTAGGCGTTCGCGATACAGCGCCGCTTCGAGAAAATCGCCCATGTTGTGGCGGATCAGATCCATGAACTCTTCGTCGCGCGGCGTCACCTCGCGCAGGAAGCCCATTTCGACGACGCCATTGACCTGACCGTCGTTGTCGATCGGCAGGATCAGCAGATTGCGCGGCGCGCCGCTGCCCGTCGCCGAGGCGACCTGCACGTAATCGGCAGGCACCTCGCGCAACACCAGCGTGCGGCGCGAGCGCGCGGCCTGGCCGACCAGCGTCTCGCCTTCCTCGAAGCTCAGAGCGGCCGTCTGTTCGCTGTCGCGGCTAAAGCCATAGGCGGCGATGCGGCGCAGCGTGCCCTGCTGCCGGTCGCGCACGTACAGCGCGGCGACCACGGCATCGAGATATTGGGCGAGAAAGTCGAGCATCGCGCGGCCGACGAGGGTCGCGCTCGTCTGACCCACGACCTTCTCCGCGAGCAGGCGCTGGCCCGAGCGCAGCCAGACCTGCTGCTCGAGCAGCGCGGTCTGTTCGGCCTGGCGGCGCAGCACATTGTCGTAGGTCTCGGACAGGTCCAGCAGTTCGCGACGGCCCCGCCATGCGAGCAGGCCACTGACGACGAGACTGAACAGCAAAAACACGCCGACCAGCGTCGCCGTCACGCGGCGCGTCGCTTCGATGCGTTCTTGCCGCAAGTTCAACTCGACGTCGAGAAAATCGCCGAACTCGCGGCGCGTCTCGTCGAATTCGAGCTTGCCGCGCCCCGCTGCGATCGCGCTTTCATAGTCCTGGTTGCGGCGGCGCGCGTCGATGGTCTGTTCGGCGAAGCGGCTCCAGCGCTCCTGCACGGCCTTGATCTGTTTGAGCCGCTCGACTTGCGGCGGGTTGTCGGCGACCTGCTTCTGCAACGCGTCGATCTGTGCCGTGAATTTCGGGCCGCCGTTTTCGTACGGCGCGAGGAAGCTCTCGTCGCCGGTAATCAGGAAGCCGCGCATCGACGACTCACGATCGACCGCGAGCCGCAGCATGTCGTTGGCGTCGCCGATCACGCGCTCGGAGTGCTCGGCCCAGTTCATCGTCGACACGAGGTAGGCGATCAGGCCGACGAACAGCATCATCGTGACGAGGCCGACGCCCAAAGGCAGCGCGAGGTTGCGGCGAAGGATGCGGCGGAAACGGAGTTGATCGACGGCCTGCGATGCGGTCATTTTTTCTGTATTTGGCATGGCGAATCGGGTCGATGCGGAATATTTTTCGGGTCTGCGTGTGGTGTTTTTCTGCAGCAATGCGACCGCCGTCATCATACAAGGACGACCCGCATCTTGTAACGGTCGCGCAAGCGCCGAGGCTTGCGGGACAGGGCGCGGCGGGCTCGGGCGAAGCCTGGTCCGGCGCGCCGCGAAACGCAAAAGAACCTGGCCCGCTCGCACCGGCCAGGTTTATCGATCGACGCGCCGCACCGCGAACGGCGCAGCCCGCTCAGGCCGGCACCGATTCCGCCTGCGCCGCGCGCGACCACACGCGATGCTGCCCGGCGGTCTTGATGAACGCCTTCAGCACGTCAGCGGACTGCGTGTCGTCCCCGGTCGCGACGCCGTCCGCCTGGGCGGGCAGTTGCGCGGCCCCGAGCAGGTCGCGCCCAGCGCCAAGCGCCGCGATCGCCTTCAGATGCTTGAACGCCTCCAGCACGAAGTGCCGCGCATCGCCCGATTGCGCCAGCGTCTTCGCCCCCGCCGCGCCGCCGACGACGATCACCGCATCGAACATGATCGACGGCAGCCCGGCGATCGTCGCGTCCGGCGCGATGCCGTCGATCCCGGCGAGCGTCGGCGCGATCAGCATCGGCGTCGCGCCTTCGTCCTTGAGCGCCTGCTGTAGCCGTTTGATCGCGGCCCCATCGGAACCGGGCGCGGCGAGCAACGCGATCTTGCGGGTCTTGATGCCGGGCTTCACGCGATTGAGCAGACTCAGCGCCGGCGACGCTTTCGTCCCGACCAGCTTCGCCGTGCCCTTCTTCGGCGCCGGCAGGCCGAGCCCTTCGGCGACCTTCGCGGCGAGGTCCGCGTCGAAGTTCGCGAGAATCTCGTTGACCTGGCGCGCACGAATCTCGGGCTTCGTCACCTTGCCGAGCTCGAACTGATAGGCCGCCGCGATGTGGTCCTTCTCCGGCTGCGACATGCTGTTGTAGAACAGCGCGGCCTGCGAGAAATGATCGGCGAACGAGTCGCTGCGCACGCGAATCTTCGTACCTTCGATACGTTCCTGATAGCTCTCGAAGCCGCCATCTTCGGCGGCCGGATCGGTTTCCTTCGGCCAGCCGTCGTTCAACGAATTCGGCTCGTACGACGCCTGCCCGACGTGAATCGCCTGCCGATGCATCGCGTCGCGCTGATTGTTGACCGAGGGGCTGACCGGCCGGTTGATCGGAATCTCGTGGAAGTTCGGGCCGCCCAGGCGACTAATCTGCGTGTCCGTGTACGAGAACAGACGTCCCTGCAGCAGCGGATCGTTGCTGAAATCGATGCCCGGCACGATATGCCCTGGATGGAACGCAGCCTGTTCGGTTTCGGCGAAGAAGTTGTCCGGATTGCGATTGAGCGTCATCTTGCCGATGATCTTCACCGGCACCAGTTCTTCCGGAATCAGCTTGGTCGGATCGAGCAGATCGAAATCGAACTTGTGCTCGTCGGCTTCCTCGACGATCTGCACGCCCAGTTCGTACTCCGGATGATCGCCGCGCTCGATCGCTTCCCACAGGTCGCGCCGGTGGAAATCCGGGTCCTTGCCCGCGATCTTCTGCGCTTCGTCCCATAGCAACGAATACGAGCCGAGCACGGGACGCCAGTGGAACTTCACGAAACGCGCGTGGCCCTCTGCGTTGACGAAGCGGAACGTGTGGATGCCGAAGCCTTCCATGGTCCGAAAACTGCGTGGAATCGCGCGGTCCGACATCGTCCACAGCACCATGTGGGCCGATTCGGGCACGAGCGAGACGAAGTCCCAGAACGTGTCGTGCGCCGACCCGCCGGTCGGCATTTCGTTCGGCGCTTCCGGCTTCACCGCGTGCACGAAGTCGGGAAACTTGATCGCGTCCTGAATGAAGAACACCGGCATGTTGTTGCCGACCAGATCGAAGTTGCCTTCCTGCGTGTAGAACTTCACCGCGAAGCCGCGCACGTCGCGCACCGTGTCGGCCGAGCCGCGCGGGCCTTGCACGGTCGAGAATCGCACGTAGACCGGCGTTTCGTCGGCCGGGTCCTGCAGGAACGCGGCCTTGGTGTACTCGCGCATCGATTCGTACACCTTGAAGACACCATGCGCGGCCGAGCCGCGCGCGTGCACGATGCGCTCGGGAATGCGTTCGTGGTCGAAGTGCGTGATCTTCTCGCGCATGATGAAATCTTCGAGCAGCGACGGGCCGCGCGGCCCCGCGCGCAAGGTGTTCTGGTTGTCGGCGATCTTGACGCCCTGATTGGTTCGCAGTGCCTCGCCTTGCGGCCTCACGCGATTGCGTTCGAGATCGTTCGATTTCGCGTCGTTCGACTGCGCCCGCCCGTTTGCCTGCGCCGCGGTCTTCTGGGTATTCGCTTTACCTGCCATGGGAATCGACTCCTTGTGTTCGGGCGCGCCGGGACGGAAGCGTCGCGGCGCGCGATCACAGGGTCACAGCAAGGGCTATTCCCGCGAGATCGCGGCAAGCTGGGTGTGTGGCGGCGTCGCGTCAGAACCGGTAGTTGATCGACACGTCGGCGACGCCCGTTGCGCGGCTGCGCGTGATCGGACTGTTGCCGGCGCTGCCGACCAGCTGCTCGAACGCGCCGTCGGCGGTCGCGAACCAGTGCTTGCTGAACAGCCAGATCGCGCTGACACCGAAGCCCACCGACTTGAAGCCCGCGCTCGCGTGGTACTGCGGATACTGCGAGTGCGCGGCCTGCTCCTGATTGACGCCGAACCAGCTATTCATATAGTTCGAGTCCGCGAGCACCACGTTCGGGCCGGCGAACCAGAAGAACTGCTGGGTGCTGCCCGGCATCGGCATATAGGCGCCGAGATCGCCGATCCAGCCATTCGATCCACCGAAATAGCGGCGGATATCGGCGCGCAAGACGAGCGGAAAATTCTTCGATACGACGTACTCGCCGGCGAGCTTCAGACCCGGCGCCGGATTGATGTTGCCGAGGCCGTTGAGCTCCTGGGGATCGTTCTGCCCGCGTCGTCCGAGGTCGTAGACCGCGGCGAGACTCATGCGCCAGTTTTCGCCCTGGGCGAAATTCACGCCGAAGCCTTCGCCGCTCGACAGAAAGAACAGATCCTTGTAGCGCACGTCGATGCTCGGGCCGGCCACCAGGTGATAGCGGTCCGAGCCCTCGAAGCGCGGCTGGAACGAGGTGGCCACGCCGAAGCGCAGTTGCCAGTCGGGAATATTCGGCTGCCACATCTTCTGCAGCGGAATCCCCACCGAGTATTGCCATTCGCCGAGCGGCGACGGCGTCTGGGCGAAGGCCACACCCGGCACACAGGCCAGCGCGCCCAAGGTCGCGGCAACGAGCGAGCTCACCGCGATGCCGGTTTGTTTACGGCGAGGCGTGCCACCCCGCTTCTTTCTACGGCAGTTCAACACCAGAAGCCTCCGATCCCGCTCGTCGCGAAGAAATCAGGTTCTCGCCCGGGGTCCAGTGCGGACCGAAAAGCCCGGACGACCGCCGCACTGCTACTTACGGCGTGTAATTTTTCCAGTCATTAACGCGGGCTGCGCGATGCGCACGAGGCACCGTGAACCCGCGTGATCCACGCGGTGGTGTGGCCATTGCGCGCCGTCCGTGCGCATCGGGGCGAGGCGGACGATGGCCAACGGCTCATTGATCCGCAAGATATGCGCCACGTCTGTGGAAGATTGATGACGGGCGCGACCCAAGCAGTCACGCGGGGCGGGTCAGGCGAGGCGGCGGCGCTGTTCAGAGGGGTTATTGCCCTGCTTCGACGAGCACCGGCTTGTCGCGGTACAGGTTGGGGAACAGGCGCTTCAGATTGGCGATTTTCGGCATGTCGTTGAACACGATATAGGCCGAATCGGGATGCAAGGTCAGATAGTTCTGGTGGTACGACTCGGCCGGATAGAAGCCCTTGTACGGCTCCGTCTTCGTGACGATCGGCGCGGGGAACGCGTGCGACCTGTCGAGCTGCGCGATGTAGCTTTGCGCGACGCGCCGCTGCGCGTCGTTCAGCGGAAAGATCGCGGAGCGGTATTGCGTGCCGCTGTCGGGCCCCTGCCGATTCAGCTCGGTCGGATCCTGAACCACCGAGAAATACACCTGCAGCAACTGCCCGTAGGTGACCTTGCCGGGATCGAACGTGACTTGCACCGATTCGGCGTGCCCGGTGTCGCCGCCGCTGACGGTTTCGTACTGCGCGGTGTCACGCGAGCCGCCGGAGTAGCCGGACACCGCCCGCGTGACGCCGCGCACATGCTGGAACACGCCCTGCACGCCCCAGAAGCAGCCGCCCGCGAACACCGCGGTTTCCTCGTGGGCGGTGCTGGTCGGGAGCGGTTCATCGAGCGCGGGCGGCGCGATCACGACGGCGCCCTCCGCCGCTAGCGCGACGCGCGGCCCGAGCAGCAACGCGAGCGCGCCCGCGGCGAGCAGCAACGACACCGCGGCTACGCGTGAGCGTTTCGAAGTGCCGTCGGACGATGTAAGGAATGGCGGTCTGTTGCAAATCATGATGGTCGCTCCGGAAAAGTGCCGACGCTCACCTGCCGCGGCGCGTCGCATTGCTGCTTCCGACGCGCACGGGTGCGCCAACGCCTGGTCGCGCGGGCGCGGCGTTTATGACAGCATGCGCGTTTTCGCGGCCGGCCGCAGGCCGCGCGGCTCACAGCGGAAATTGGGTCGTCGACAGGATTTCCTTCAGCACCATGAACGAGCGGATCTGCCGCACACCCGGCAGGTAGAGCAGCTGCTCAGCATGCAGACGATTGAAACTGTCGCTGTCGCGTGTGCGGATCACCATGAAATAGTCGAACTCGCCGGTCACCACGTGGCACTCCATGCAGCCGGCCACTTTCTGCGCGGCCTTTTCGAACTCGGCGAACGACTCGGGCGTCGAGCGATCGAGCACCACGCCGATGATCACGAGCATGCCCGCGCCGGCCGCCTTCGGATCGAGCAGCGCGACCACGCCGCGAATCAGCCCCGCTTCCTTGAGCCGTTCCACACGCCGCAAACACGCCGGCGCGCTCAGCTTCACTTTCGCAGCGAGTGCGACGTTCGAAATCGATGCATCGGCTTGCAACTGCCGCAGGATCGCGCGATCGATGCGATCGAGCGCGTGAGCGGAATTGGCGCGAGACGTGGAGAGGGTCGCGGTCCTGTCAGAAGGTTTCGATCCAGCACGAACTTTTGTTGCGCTCATCGGCATATGGACAAGGTTTTGTTAGGAATTGGGCGTTTCCAGTTTTCTAAAAATACGTCCAGCCCCTTTTTTTTGCAAGCTCATTTCTAGCGGTTTTTCCTAATATGAACTCACAGAAATCACTCACCACGGAGCCGCGATGAACCTGCAACGATTCCCCCACTACCCGCTCACCTTCGGACCGACACCGATCCAGCCGCTCAAACGTCTGAGCGAGCATCTCGGCGGCAAGGTCGAGCTTTATGCCAAACGCGAGGACTGCAATAGCGGCCTCGCATTCGGCGGCAACAAGACCCGCAAGCTCGAATATCTGATTCCCGAAGCGCTGGCGCAGGGCTGCGACACGCTGGTGTCGATCGGCGGCATTCAGTCGAACCAGACCCGGCAGGTGGCGGCGGTTGCCGCGCATCTCGGCCTGAAATGCGTGCTAGTGCAGGAGAACTGGGTCAACTACTCGGATGCGGTGTACGACCGCGTCGGCAACATCCAGATGTCGCGGATCATGGGCGCGGATGTGCGTCTGGTCGCGGACGGTTTCGACATCGGCTTTCGCAAGAGCTGGGAAGATGCGCTGGAAAGTGTCCGGCAGGCAGGTGGCAAGC
>DATAQT010000266.1:0-5559 GCA_036264535.1 Paraburkholderia sp.
CGGCTTGCGTCGTGCCGCTTTGGCGCGCTGCGCGAATCCAGCGCCGAACTTGTCGCACCAGCAACGGATCGTTTCGTATGTGACCTACGACTCCACGCTCAAATAACAACTCCTCGATGTCACGCAGGCTCAGGCTGAACCGGAAATACCAGCGAACTGCGCAGCTGATGACAACGGCAGGGAAGCGGTGGCCGTGATAGAGCGAATTCGTCTTCTTCATCACTTCATTTTACCGCCACCTTCCCACCAACCTGACAGAGTCCTGGCGATCATCAGTCCGTGCCGGCTGCATGTGCTCGCACTGGCTGCACAGTTACGCGTGGTGCTGGCTGCCATCGTGCAGTTCGAGCACGAGATCGCCACGGTAGCGCGCACGCTGCCCGACTATTCGCTGTTCAAGAACCTGCCGGGTGCCGGCGCGCAACTCGCCCAACGCCTGCTGGCCGCCTTCGGTGAGCGGCGGGAACGGTTCAGGAGTGCTGATGAACTGCAGAAGTACGTGGGTATTGCCCCGGTGACCGAGCGCAGCGGGAAGCAGTGCTGGGTCCACTGGCGCCTGCAGTGTCCGAAATTCCTGCGCCAGACCTTCGTGGAATGGGCAGCCCAGACCATCCCACGGTCATCGTGGGCTGGCGCCTACTACCGGCAGCAGCGCGCGAAGGGCAGCTCGCACCACATTGCCGTCAGGGCCCTCGCATTCAAATGGATTCGCGTCCTGTATCGCTGCTGGCAGACGCGTACGCCGTACAACGAGACCGTGTACCTCACCGTGCTCAGGAAACGAGGTTCGCTTTTTGCCCGCAAGCTCGGCACTTAGGTCAAGGACGGGTCCTGCTCTTTTATCTGATCGGGGCAAGCCGCGTAGCGGCGCGTCAGGCCGAAGGCGAAGCTCGCGGGGAGACGGTGGGCAACGAGGGAACCGCCGTCAGGCGGCTGTCCACAGCCTCGTGCTGTGGGCAGCGTCGTTGTCCACAGGCGGGCGCGGGATGATCGTCGTAGCGAGATGTAGATGTTGAACAAAAACTTGACAGACTTCCTCAGGGCCTGACTCTACCGACAGTGCGCTTCCGCGGACAGCGAGCGCGACATTCGTAGCTACGGAGAGCCGTATGCTCCTAAAAGCACACGCACGGTTCTTAGCAACTGTCTTGAGCGTCAAGCGTTTTTGAAATCAGACTGATGAAACGATGCGTTCCACGGCGTCTTTGTTTTTACCATCGCGTTCAGAATGGTCAACGGCTACGCCGGCAACTACTAGCGTACGATTTTTCCGAATTCTAGGACGACCCCTTGTCGAGCGTGAAATCGATCCATAGCTGCTCGGGCAGGCTTTTACCTTCGAGCCCATGTGGCGCTGGCGGGCACGCGGCGTCGCGCACGGCCGCGAGCGCGGCATGGTCGAGCTGGCCGACGCCGCTGGACGTCACGACGCGTATGCCAGACACCGCGCCGTCGCGATAGACGAAGCCGACAAGCGTGCGTCCGGTGGTGCCGTCCATGCGGGCCGATTCCGGGTAGCGCAACGCCGCTTCTATCGCGGTGCGCAGCGCGGCCTCGAAGCTTGTGTCGGGGTGCGCGGGAGTGGAAGTGGGAGCTGGCGCAGGTGCAGGTGCGGGAGCGGGTTCGGTCGGCGGGGCGTTCTGTGCCGGCGCCGGAGCGGGTTCAGGCGTCGGCACGACCGGCTTCGGCTGAGGTTGCAGTTTCGGCGTCGCCGCGTGCGCAACGCGCGCCTGATGCACCGCTTGAGCGCGCTGCGGTTGCACGACCGGTATCGGCTCCGGCACCGACACCGGCTTCGAGACTTCGCGCGCCGCGATGGGCGCGGGCTTCGGCGTTTCGACGGAAAGCGGCGGCGCCAACGTGATCGTCATCGGTTCGGGCCGCTTGGGCACCGCGCCGTGCGGACGAATCAGCCACGCGCCGACGCCCGCGAGCAGCAGCGCCTCGACGGCGAGCGCGAGCGCGGCCGACAGATAGAGCGGCTTGCGCGTGCCGAAATGCGGCGCACGCCGCGCGACGGTCGGCATCGACGACATTTCAGTCCACCTTGTCCGCTTGCGCAGCCAGCGACACCTGCGTAACGCCAGCCGCGCGGCATGCGTCCATCACGTTCACCAGCTTCTGAAACTGTGCGTCCTTCGCGCCCGCGATGGTGACGACGGTATGCGCCGGATCGGGGCGCTTTGCGAGCGATGCGATCAGTTCCGCCGTACTGAGCGTGTGGCCATCGACCGACACGCTGCCGTCGGTCGCGAGCGTCACCGTCACTTTCGGCGGCGGCACGCTCTGCGCGCTCGCGCTCGATGGCAACTGCGTGCGCAGACCCGCGTTCGGAATCATGTGCAGCGTGATCATGATGAAAAACACCAGCATGAAAAACATGATGTCGATCATCGGGATGATCTCGATGCGCGCCTTGCGTGCCTCGAAGTACTTCACGTCATGCTCCTTGTTGGGCCAGCGCAGCGACCACCGCGCGCGGGGCTTCGGTTTCCATCTCGCGCGCGACCTCGTCATCCGCGACGTTGCTCGTCATTCGATTGACCAGCGTCATCTTCAGCGTATCGAGCTGATGCACGACGAGTCGCACGCGGTTGTGCAGCCCGTTGAAGAACACCAGCCCGATCATCGCGACGAACAGGCCCGAGGCGGTGGCGATCAGCGCTTCGGCGACGCCGCCCGTCACCTGGGTCGGCGCGTTGCCCGGATTCGACAGCACCTGAAACGCGTCGAACATGCCGACGATCGTGCCGAACAGACCGAGCAGCGGCGCCAGCGTGACAGCGGTATCGAGCACCCACAGAAAGCGATCGATACGCGGCGCTTCGCGCATCACCGCTTCCTCGAGACTTGCGGCGAGCGTGTTGCGATCGGCGCGTCCGGCGAGCCGGCTAGCGGTTGCGAGCACATTGCCCGTCGGCAGTCCGTCGTGCCGTTGGGCCCACGCCTCGAGCACGCTTGCGTTCAGCGCCTTGTGTCCGTCCAGTTCGGCGAGCGCCGCGTGCGCGTCGCGCGAGGCCCGCTGCAAAAACCACAGCCGCTCGATAACGACGGTCAGCGAGACGAACAGCAGCGCAGCGATCACATACAGGACGCCACCGGAATGATGGGCGACGCGTAGCAGGGTATCCATCGACATAACCAATCCTCCTCAAAAATCCGCATGCAGCGTGACGTAGGCGGCCAGCGGCGCGCCGAGGTAAGCGCCGACCACGTTGCTGGCGATGTAGTAGCGCTGGTTAGTGACGTTGTCGATGTTCAGATCGACTCCCCAGTGACGCTCCGCGTAACCGAACTGCAGGTTCTCGATCAACGAGGCAGGCACCCAGTTGTAGCCGTTGGCGAAGCCGCTCGACATCCGGCTCACGTAATTGATGCCGGCGCCCGCATGAAAACCCGCCCTGCCGAAGACGTTGAAGCGGTACGTCGTCCAGAGGTTCGCCATATAGGCGGGCACGCCCTGCGGGACCGTGCCGACCGCGCCAGGGGTGTCCGGACTATTCGTGATGCGCGTGTGCTGCGCGGTGAAATTCGCGTACACGTGCCAGTTCGGCGTGAGATCCGCATCGAGCGAGGCCTCGGCGCCGCGCGTGCGTTGCGAATCGAACGCGATCTGGTCGTCGCCGAACGGGGTCGCCACGTGGTCCCGCTTCACGTCGAAAAGCGCGGTGTTGAGCACGTAGCGCCCGTCGTCGAGCGACCACTTCACGCCTAACTCGTATTGCAGCGCCGATTCCGGCGGGCCGATGGAAAACGCAACGTTTTCGGAGTTGAAATTCGCGAGGTAGCTGCGCGATACGCCGAAATACGGCGTCATCCAGGGCGTGAGCTTGTACAGCACCCCCGCGTTCCAGCTGGTCGGGGCATCGTTGCGCTTATACGTATTGCCCTGAACCAGCGTGATGCCGTCGTTGGCGGTACGGTTCGGCTCGCCGGGGAGCGGGTTCAGGGTCAGCGACGTGTCGAACCAGTCCTTGCGCACGCCCGCGCGGATCTTGAACATGTCCGTTACGTCCACCTGATCGGTCGCGTACAGACTGTAGAAGTTCGCGTACACATGGTCGTTCTGACACGAGTGAGATGGCGCGCACTGGAAGTGCAGGCTTGCGATGGAGGTTTCCCTCGGCACGGGCGCGAAGATGTCCTCGATGTCCGGAAGGTCTGCCGTCGCCTTGACGGTGTTGAGATTCTGGTTCAGATATTCGAAGCCCGTCAGCAGCGTATGGTGGATGCTGCCCGTCGAGAACTTCCAGACCGGCTCCAACTGGTAGTCGAGCGTGTTGAGCGAGTCGCTCTGATCGCGTAACTGGCGGCCGGTAAATGTGTTGCCCTTGACCTTCGCGTGCGTGCTGTCGCCGTTGCTGTAGAAGTCCAGCGTGTGATGCATGTATGACAGACGATTGTTGATCGTCAGGTAATCGCTGATGCGCCACTCGTCCGTGAGCGTGGTGCGTACGTAGTTGCCATGCGCGTTCGCGAATGGCGTCGAATATTTGGCGTCGAACGGGACATTGCGGATCGGCGCTCCCTTGTAGTAAATCATTCCGTATGAGTCGGGCGTTGCCATGTAGTCCTGCGCGTCGATCGAGAATTCGATCTTGTGATCGCCGATTTTCCATTGCAGATCGGGACGGATTTCCTTGTTCCACGATGCCAGATCGCGATAGCCGTCGGAGCGGCCGGCGGCGGCGTCCACGCGATAGTTCAGTCCATCGATACCGGTTGGACCCGTGACGTAGCCGTTCGCGTTGACGGTGCCGAACGAGCCGGCCTGGATATCGCCGCCCCAGTGGAACTGCGCCGACGGCGTGTAGTGGACCAGGTTTATCGAGCCGCCCGGAGGACCGCTGCCGAGCAGCGTCGACCCCGGCCCTTCGAGCACTTCGATGCGCTTGACGCCCAGCAGAGAATGCGTCGGGCCGTTGACCTGGTCGCCATCGGAGAAGCCGTCGTCATAGGTCTGAGCGTTCAGGCCGCGGATCATGAAGTGGTCGGTGAAGCCTTTCGAATCGGTACCGCCATAGTTCACGCCGGAAACATTGCCGTTGCGGATCGCTTCCTGTAACGACGTGACGCCCTGTTCGTCGAGAACTCCGCGCGGAATGACCTGCACGCTCATCGGTAGATCGCCGAGCGCGGTGCCCGTCTTGGTGACACCGATCACCTGGTAGGGGTCGTTGACGTTGTGATCGGGGGCGGGCGCGGCCGTCGTCGCGTTGACGGAAATCTCGCCGAGTGTGCTCGCAGGTTGTCGAGCTTGTGCCTGCTGAGGCTGCTCCTCTTGTGCTGGTTGTGCTGATTGAGCATTCGCCACACGGGCGAATGACAAAGCGGCAAAAAGCGCCGACACGGCAATTGCGGTTCGGGATCTGGGTACGTTCGTTGACTTCACGCGGTGCGGGTTGTTGTTGTAGACGACAGTGAGAAGGCCGGCGGGCGGCCGTCCGTGGGGATGGCCGCCCGCCGTGGCTGGCTAGCTCGGATCTCGCGCATCGGGCCATGCAAGCCCGCCCGATGCGCTGGAACCGTACAACGAGACGACCTGCTTAATCGTCGTCG
>DATAQT010000310.1:0-5339 GCA_036264535.1 Paraburkholderia sp.
CGCATGCGACGACGTGGCCGCCACGCTCTGACCCGGCTTGTACAAGGCCGAGCCCAGACCGAAACCATTCGCGCCGGCCGTGAGAAACGGCCCCATGTTGTCCGGCGTGATGCCACCGACCGGCACCAGCGGCACCTCGGCCGCAATCACCGCGCGCCACGCCTTCACGACATGACAGCCGAGCTGTTCGGCGGGGAACATCTTCAGCACATCGGCGCCGTTTTTCAGGGCGAGGAAGGCCTCGTTCGGCGTCGCAACGCCCGGTGCGCACGCGAGGCCCTGAGCCTTCGCGGCGCTCACCACTTCCGCGTCGCTATGCGGCATCACAATCAGTTCGCCGCCTGCCGACTTCACCTCATTGACGAAGCTCGCATGCAACACCGTGCCCGCACCGACGATCGCATTGGCCGGCAGTACCTTGCGGATCGCGGCGATGCTGTCGAACGGCTGCGGCGAATTGAGCGGCACCTCGACGATGCGAAAGCCCGCTTCGTACAGCGCCTGAGCGTGATCGGCCGCGTCGGCGGGCGTGACGCCGCGCAGGATCGCGATCAGCGGACAGGCTTCGAACGCCGCGATCAGACCCGCGTGTGGCATGTACGGTGCGGGCAGATTGATGTGTGGTTGCATGTCGGTTCCTTGTTTCGTGAGCGTCATGGGCGAACGTGGCGCCGGTTAGCCTGCGCGCGCCGCGTGGGCGGACGGCTGGAGGAGCCCCGCTGCGACGGCGACGCGCCACAGGCCGCGCTCGGTCGCGTGCCTGACCGGCTCCGCGCGCAGACAGCCGAATTGCGCGAGCGCGAGGCGGTAGCGCTCGCACAGCGCGTCGTTGCCGATCAGCCGCAGACTCTGCTGCGCAAGCGAGCTGCCTTGCTGCGCGAGTACCGCTTCGAGGCCAGCGAGCTCGTGCCCGATCAGAAGGCCCGACAGATAGTCGGGCTGCGCCTCGCTCGACAGCTCGCCGGTCAAGCCGAGCGTACGTGTGCTGAACACGGTCGCGAGCATGCCGGCGTGGCCCTTCTCTCGCGCGATGTTCACGCCGCGCAGAAAGGCTTCGGTATCCGGACGGTCGGGCGTGGTCATGGTGCGACCGAGAATCGTGTGCTCGCGCAGCGCGGCGAACACCTCGCCGGTCATGAAGGTGTGAAATCGCTCGATGCGCCCTGCCTGCACGACCGTCCATTTCGCGTGCGTGCCGGGCAGGCCGATCAGCGAACGGGCGTTGCTGTCGGCGGAGTTCGGGTCTTGCGCTCCGTTCGTGTCCGCGCCGAGCGCGCCGAAAATCTGCGTCTCCTCGCCGCGCATCACGTTGGGCAGCTCGCCGCGTTGCAGCACCCCCGGCACGATATGTAGCGTCGCGCCCGACGCGGTCTGCACGCGCACGATGCCAGCCACCAGCGCATCGGCGTTCGCGGGCGTCTCGACATACGGCGCTTCGAGCCAGCCCTGCGCGCTGCCGACCATCCCCGCCGCGATCACTGGCACGCCGCGCGCGTGGTCGAGCCAGTCACCGCAGGCGTCGTCAAAGGCGGCGTCGAAGCCGCCTTCGGCCGCGCTCTTCGGCAGATTCATGATGCCGGCCGTCGATGCGCGCGCCGCCATCACGCGACCGTGCGCGTCGAACAGATAGGCGCGCAGCGAGGTCGTGCCCCAGTCGAGCGCGATCAGTGCGGCGTGGGCGAAGTCGACGACGGCGACGTCGGCGGCATCGGCCGCGCCGGTCTTCACGCCCGTGTCGGGCGCGGCGGCCGCCTGGTGGTTCGCCAGCGTGGCGGTGCCCGCTTGTTTCATCGCTTGATCCTGCGCGTGGCCGGTTGCGGAGCGCGCCAACCGAGTTCTTCCGAAATCGCGCGCGCCTCGCGCTGCACGACCGGAATCAGTTCGTCCATCCGTTCGAGCGACATATAGGGAATCGTGCTCGCCACCGACAGCGCCGCGACGATCGCGCCCGACGCGTCGCGCACCGGCGCCGCGACGCAGCGGATCGCCGCTTCGTTCTCCTCGAGATCGAACGTGTAGCCGCCGGCCGCGTAGTTGCTCATGCGCTGCAGGAAGGTCGGCGCATCGGGGCGGTTGTCCGGCTTGAAACTCACGCCCGCGAGCGCGCGGCGCGACGCCTCGAACAGCGACTGCCACGCGTCCGGCGCGAGGTCGAGCATCATCGCCTTGCCGATGCCGGTCGACGCGAGCGGCATCCGGTGACCGACCCGCGAGCGCATCTCGAGGCCGCGCGTGCCGGGGATCTTGTCGATGTACAGCACGTCGTCGCCGTCGCGCACGCCGAGATGGATCGTGTCGAGCGTCTGCTCGGCCAGCGACTCGAGATGCGCACGCGCGACTGCCGTGAGCGGCATCTGTTCGAGCGCGATCGTGCCGAGCTCGATCAGCTTCGGGCCGAGCAGGTAGCCGCCCTGCACCTGGCGCAGGTAGCGCGCCTGCACGAGGCTGCTGACGAGCCGGTGCGTGGTGCTGCGGGTCGTGCCGAGCGCGGCGCCGAAGCTGCGCAGATCGCGCACGCCGGCCGCGGCTGCCTCGAGAATCGCGAGGCCGCGCAATAGCGTCTGCGTACCGGCCTGCTGCGGCGTGATTTCCAGCAGCGTGACCGGCAGCCCGAGTCCGTCGACGGTCGCCGCGCGCGCGACCGGACGCGACGTCCTTGCGGTAGCTGAAGCGCTGGCGGCGGCATGGGTGGTGGCGGCCGAGGTCTCGCGCGGCGTCGAATTCAGCGCGGGATTCGACGCGCTGTTCGCGCCGCCGTTCGATCCCTGCGCGGCATCGGCCGCGCTCGCGGCGTCAGTGGACATCGCTTTGCTCATGGCGATTCGCTTTTGGATGATTTCTGCGCTTGAAGCGCGGGGCCGGAGAACAGGGCTGGAACGCCTGCGGCGACGCTGCTTGCGACGGCGCGTTCGCGCGGCCGCCGTGTTGGGCTGCCAGACATGGTTGGCCTCGTCTCCGGTTTTTTCTGTCGCTGTTCGCTGTGTCATCGCGCTGGGCGCGGACTTCGCGATGCATGTTGGCTTGGATTGTAGGGCGACTTTTGAGAATCACCAATATGTGAATGTTGAGTCCATATATTGAGATTTTAGTTGCCAATCACGTGTTTAGCAGACGGTCGCGCGCCTGCTTGAAGACGCAAAAAAGCCCGCGCGAGGCGGGCTTCGGAAGGGGAAAACCGGGTAAATGGAGGGCTCTTTCAATCCGGCAACTCGGCCGCGCCCATACGCCGCGCGATCACGCGCGAGCGCTGCGCGAGATATGCCGAATTCCTGTGTTCATCGAAATATTTGGGGCGCGGCAGCATCACCGCGAGCCGCGCCGACTGCGCGGCCGTGAGCTTGCTCGCCGACGTCTTGTAGTAGTAACGCGCGGCCGCTTCGGCGCCATACACGCCGTTGCCCCATTCGACCGAGTTCAGATAGATCTCGAAGATGCGCTGCTTGTCCATCAGCGTTTCGAGCATCCACGTGATGATCAGCTCCTGGCCCTTGCGGATATAGCTTTTCTCGCGCGACAGAAACAGGTTGCGCGCGAGTTGCTGCGTGATCGTCGAACCGCCGCGTACGATCCGTCCTTGCGCCTTGTTGCGCTCCCAGGCCTGCAGGATCGCGTCGGTTTCGTAGCCGTTGTTGTTGACGAAGTTGGCGTCTTCGGACGCGATGATCGCGCGCTTCAGGTTGCGCGAAATCTGGTCGTACGGCACCCACGTGCGCTGCACCGACAGATCCGGCCGGTCCTGCGACAGACGCCACGCGTCCGAGCGCATGAACGCGGTCGAGCGCGGATTGACGACGTTCCAGATCGCGATCTGCGCGAAGTAGAACGCCTGCGTCGCGAGCCACGCGATCACCAGCACCGCGATCAGATAGGCGAGCCAGCGCAGCGGGCCGGCCTGGCCGCGCGAACCGCTGGCGCGCCGCGTCGCTGTCATGTGCGTGCTGTCCGCGCGATGACGTTACGCGGGCGACGGCGCCGTCAGCAGCGCGCGCAATTCGGCGAGCACCGGCGCGCCATCAGGGCGCACACCGCGCCACACGTAGAACGATTCGGCGGCCTGCTCGACCAGCATGCCGAGGCCGTCGGCGCCGCGCGCGCCAAGCTTCGCCGCGTGCTGCATGAAGACGGTCGGATGCGCGCTGTACATCATGTCGTAGGCGAGCGTGCCATTGCCGAACGCGCGGTCGTCGCACTCGGGCAACGCCGCGTCGAGGCTGCCCGCGGTCGCGTTGACGATCACGTCGTACTGGCCCGCCTCGATGGCGCGCGCGCTGCCGCCAGTCAGACGACACTGCGCGTCACGGGCGGCCTGCGCGAACTGGTCGACCAGCGCTTCGGCCTTCGCTGCCGTGCGGTTGACGATCGTCAGCGTATGCGGCGTGCGCTCCAGCATCGGCAGCACTACGCCGCGCGCGGCGCCGCCCGCGCCTAGCAACAGAATGCGCGCGCCCTTCAGCGACACGCCGAGATTCACCTCGATGTCGCGCACGAGGCCGAAACCGTCCGTGTTGTCGCCGTAAATACCGTCGGCATCGACGCGCAGCGTGTTCACCGCGCCCGCCGCCGCCGCGCGCGGCGACAACGTGTCGGCGAACGCATGCGCGTCGAGCTTGAACGGCACGGTCACGTTCAGGCCGCGCCCGCCCGCTTCGATGAAGGCGCGCACGTGCGGCACGAACGCATCGACCGGCGCGAGCAGGTGGCCGTACTCGACCGGCTCGCCAGTTTGCGCGGCAAAGCGGCCATGAATGAACGGCGACTTGCTGTGGCCGACCGGGTTGCCGATGACCGCGTAGCGGTCGCGTGTTTCGTTGGTGCTCATCGCCCCGGCTCCGCGATGTGCTGGTCGGCGGCTGCGTCGCTCGCGCTGTCATCGCTGTCGTCGGCATCGGCGTCGCCCATCGCGGCAGCGTCGCCGCCATCCAGCTCGGCTTCGGCCTGAGCCTCGGCTTCGCCTTCGGCGCTGTCGTCGGACGCGTCGATGATTTCCTCGTCGCCCTCGTCGGCTTCCTCAGCTTCGCCGCCGCTCGTCACGGTCGGCGCGTCGAGCACGTGCAGCAGACGCACGGACGCTTCGACGGTCAGCTCGTCGGTCGACATCACTTCCATCTGCAAACGCGTGCCGCGTGCGTGCACGCCGAGGCCCGGCACATGCAGCAGCAACGGAATCTCTTCGAGGCGCACCAGATCGCCCTTCACCACCGACGCCACCACCTGCTTACGGTTCTCCTGCTTCAGCCAGCGCAGACACCAGAAGTACTCCATGCGGCGCTGGTAGTCGGCGTAGGCGGTGTAGGTGTCGTCGAAGCCTTCACGACCGCGAACAGATCGGCATCCTTCGG
>DATAQT010000312.1:0-10200 GCA_036264535.1 Paraburkholderia sp.
GCCCGCGACGCCGGCCGCGATCGCGTTGGTCTTCGGCTCGTAACGTTCGATCCAGCGTTCGCGCGCGTGCGTGTCGACCGCGAGCGACGCGTAGGTCGCCGCGTACGCGTGCAGGTCGTCGATGAAGCGGTACAGCAGCTCGGCGGCCGTGTCGAAATCGAGCAGCGGCGCGTCGGGATGCGTTTCGAGTTCATTGCGCGTCGCCCGGATGCGCTTCGGCAACTCGCTCCGGTATGCGTCGAGCTGGGCGGCGGCGTGCGCGGCGTCGGCCGCGGACAGCACCGGCTCGCCCGACTTCGCGAGGAGCGGTGCGATCTCCTTGAAGTACGGCTCGAGCGCGGCGATCGCAATCGACGCGCCGTGCGTGCCGCTCTCGCGCAGACGGTTCATCAGCTGATGCAGCGCATGAAAGCGGGTCGACGCGGTCATGAACTCGCTGTTCAGACGCGCGAGGCGGCCGCCGCGCATCCGCGAATCGGGGCCCTCGAACACGGCGACGCTGCGCGCGGCCTCGAAGCCGACGATGTCGGCGACGAAGCGCGCATTGGTGGCCTCGATCTGCGCGCGGTCGCGGCGCCCGGCAAGCGATGCCGACACGTACTCGACGAACGCCGAGAAGCGCGCGCGCACGGTGCTGCGCATCTGCAGTCCGGCGAACTGCGGGAACACGAGACCGCTGACCGCCCCCGCGCAGATGATGCCGATCACCACCTCCGCGACCCGCGTGAGCGCGCTCAGGAACGCGCCGTCCGGATGCTGCGAGGCTGGGATGCCGATCAGCGCGGCCGTATAGCCGGCCAGCACGAAGCCGTACGAACGGAAGTTGCGGTTGCGCGCGGCACCCGCGGTACAGATGCCGACCCAGATCGCGGTCGAGATGATGAACAGCTCCGGCTGCTGCGAGAACAGGCCGATCAGCGCGAGCATCACGACGAGACCGACCAGCGTGCCGCAGATCCGGTAGAAGCTCTTCGCGAACACCGCGCCGCTTTGCGGCTGCATCACGATGAATACGGTGGTCATCGCGGTGCGCGGCTGCGGCAGATCGAGCTTCATCGCGATGCCGAGTGCGAGGAAGCACGCGGCGAGCGCCTTGAACAGATAGATCCACACGAGGCCGTCGGTGCGCGCCCAGTGGGCGGCGGCTTCATAGAGCGCGGCGAACGACGCGGGACGCGCGGTGGCAGGAGAGGGCGAGGCGGACATGGCCTTCCTTACTCGGCCGCGGGCGCGTTCGGCGCGCGCGAGGCGGTGGTGGCGGCGAGGTTGCCTGGCTTTGCGTTCGCATCCGCAGCCGCGTCCGCTTTCGCCGTGTCGCTACCCGCTTCGGCGCTCTTGCCGTTGTTGCCCTTGCCGTGCGCCGGCAACGTTTCGTTGTCGCGCGGACCGTTGGCCGGATCGTCGAGGCCGCCGCCGAGCGCGGTCATCAGCGAGGCATGCGCGCCGAGACGTTCGGCCTGCACCTTCGCGACGCCTTCCTGCGCGCGCAGCAGCTGGCTTTGCGCGATCAGCACATTCAGATAGTCGGTCAGACCGCGCCGGTAGCCCTCGCGCGAGAGCTCGTAGTTCTTGCGCGCGGCGGCGACCGAGCGGTCGGCGTCGTCGGCCTGGGTGGTCAGCGAACGGATGCGGATCACCTGGTCGGAGATGTCCTTGAGCGCACCCACGATCGACTGGTTGTAACGCTCGACCGCCTCGTCGTAGCCCGCCGACGCCGCGCCGAGCTGCGAGCGCAGCCGGCCGCCGTCGAAGATCGGCAGTGTCAGCGCGGGACCCACGCTCCAGCTATGAGACGGGCTCTTGAGGAACTGGAACAGCGGCCCCATCGCCGCATAGCCGCCGATCGAGGCGAGCAGGTTGATGTCCGGATAGAACCCGGCCTTCGCGACGTCGATGCCGCGCGCCTGCGCGGCCACCGTCCAGCGTGCCGCGACCACGTCCGGCCGGTGGCCGATCAGATCCGCGGGCAAGGCGGCTGGCAGACCGGCGGGCGCGGCGAGCGACAGCGTCGGGCGCTGGATCGCGTCGCCCGCGCCTGGACCCTTGCCCGCGAGCGCGGCCAACTGGTTGCGGCCGAGCGCGATCTTCTCCGCGATGGCGTCGATCTGGCGCTCGTACTCGGGCATCGGCGTTTCGGCCTGGCTCACTTCGAGCTGCGTGCCGATGCCGCCCTTCAGCCGCCGGTTCGCGAGATCGACGATCTGCTGCTGTTGCTGGAGCGTGGCCTTCGCGATGTCGAGCAACGCGTAGTTCAGCGACATCTCGATATAGGTGCGCACGACGTTCGCCTGCAGTTCGAGCTGCGCGGCGCGCGCGTCGGCGGCACTGGCGTGCGCGAGGTCGAGCGCGCGCTCGGCGGCATTCTTGTCCTTGCCCCAGAAGTCGAGGTGATAGGCGAGGCCGAGCGTGCCGGTGTTGTTCCACGACTGCTCGCCCGCGAGCGGCCCCGGACCGTAGTACACGTTGTCGGCCCACTGCTGGCGCTGGATCGACAGGCTGCCGTTGACTTGTGGCGCGAGTGCCGCGCGCGCGACGCCGGCCATCGACGCCGCCTCGCGCACCCGCGCCTGCGCGGCCGCGAGACTCGGATTGCCGGCTTGCGCGTCTGCAATCCACTGGTTCAGCTGCGGATCGTCATAGGCGCGCCACCAGTCGGTGGCGGGCCACTGCGCATCGGCGTTGGCGGCGCGGATCGCGTTGCCCGCGTCGAGCGACGAAGGATCGATCGTTTGCGTTTGCGGGGCGACGCCTCCGGTACTTGCGCATCCGGCGATTGTTAATAAGATCGCAAGAACCACGGCTGCGGCGATCCCTTTGGGTACCGGAGACTGCACGATTTCCTCCAAATTTGACTATAGAACCTTGTGCGCAATTATATTTTTCGATCGATTGGGGAATAACTGGTAATGATGCAAGGCATTTTTACAAGACATGAGATAATCGCCGTTGCTGATCGTGTAACAATCGCTGCCGATCAATGGGGATAGGTATGGACACGCTTCAAAACATGCGCGTTTTCGTCCGCGTCGTCGAAGCGGGCAGCTTCACGGGCGCCGCGCAGCATCTGAATACGACGACGGCCTACGCGTCGCGCGCGGTTTCCGATCTGGAAGCGCATCTGCGCACGCGGCTGTTGAACCGGACCACGCGCCGCATCGCGCTGACCGAGGCCGGCGAGCGCTATCTGCAGCGCTGCGAGCAGATTCTCGCGTACGTGGATCAGGCGGAAGCCGAGGCGAGCGACGCGCACGCCCGTCCGTCCGGCAAGCTCAAGGTCCACGCGATGACGAGCTTCGGCCAGCACTACGTGGTGCCGGCCGTGAGCCGTTATCAGGAACGCTACCCGGACGTGCATATCGAACTGACGCTCGCGCAGCGCATGCCCGATCTGCTCGACGAAGGCTTCGACGTGTCGCTGACGCTTGCGACCGGCCTGCCGGATTCGGGGCTCGTGTCGCAGCGTCTAGGCAGCGCGTTCAGCATTGCGTGCGCGTCGCCGGCGTACCTCGAGCGGCACGGCGTGCCGCAAACGCCCGCGGACCTCGCGCAGCACACCTGCCTGCAGATGGTCACGCCCGTGTATCCGCCGGACAAATGGAGCTTCGACGGCCCGAACGGCGAGGAAATCGTCTCGCTCGGCGCAACGACGTTCCAGGTGAACGTAGCGGAGGCGATGGTCGTGGCCGTCTCGCAGGGCATGGGCGTGGCGCTGATTCCGATCTACTCGGCGATCAGCGGTTTGCGCAGCGGCGAACTGGTGTGGCTGCTGCCCGAGTACATGTCGCAGCAAATGAATCTGTATGCGTTGTATCCGTCGCGGCAGTATCTGGATGCGAAGATCCGCACGTGGGTCGAATTTTTACGCGACGAACTGCCCTCCACGCTGGCGGCCGATCAGGAAGAGTTGCGGCAATTCGCGCGGACCTGAAGGCGGATTTGCCATGCCTTGACGTTCGAGCGGTGCGTGGCGTGACAGCCTGTTACACACGCGTCGCGTCGCAACATTTCTTTACTTCTCGCGCGCAGTCGATTTGCTAACGTGTCGTCAAGCGTCGCCGCTCTGGCCGGACGCGCTGGATTCGCCGCCGTTCGGCACCTCAACCACTGAAGGACGACACATCCATGGATACGCACCTGATGATCGGCTTGGCCGTCATGCTTGGACTGATCGGCGTCGCCGCGTCGCGCGATCTGCTGCGCCGCATGCGCGAACAGCAGCCGCAACTCGTGCCGATCGAAGTCGAGTCGCAGGATGCGCCGCGGCGCGAGCGGTGAGACGCGGGCGCGGGTCGATCTGACCCGGCCACCCCGCCTGGCCGCAGCCAGGCCCCGCTAGATCTCGACAACCTTGTCCCACGCAAACTGCGGATTTTCCCACTGGCGCGTGCGCCGGTCGAAATAGCCGCGCGGATTGCACACGACGCGCGTGCCGTCCACCACATAGTCGAACGACGTATGCGTGTGGCCATGAATCCACAACGCGACAGGCGCGCGCACGAGCCCCGGCAAATGATTGACGAAGCCTGCCGACACGCGGTCCTCGGCAAAGCGCTCAGCCAGACTCAACCGATGCGGCGCGTGATGCGTGACCACGATCGTGTGGCCGGCGAACGGCCTGGCCAGCTCGCTTTCGAGCCACGCTCGCGCATGCCGGTGCAGCGCGAGCGAATCGGCGGGCGTGAAGTCGCGCGCGGCGTCGTGCGGGTCGTGCGGCCAGTTCATCTGGATCAACCCGCGGTAATCGAGCATGACCCGGCACGCGGCGGCCGTCGATTCCTCGATGGCATCGGGGGTCGCGCCGTACAGCGCGAAGTCGGTCCACAACGTCGTGCCGAGCACGCGCCAGCGACCCTGGCGGTCGACGAGCGCGGCGTTGTTCAGCACGTGCACGTTGTCGACCTGCGCGGCCGCGTCGAGCAGCGCGCTTTCGAGCGCCCCGAACTCGCCGTCGTAGTACTCGTGATTGCCCGGCACATAGACGACCGGCACGGTGTCGTCGAACGCCTGCGCGGCCCAGCGCGGGCCGGCCGCATGATTGTGGATATCGCCCGCCAGCACGACCAGATCCGCCTGCGCATACGGGATCAGCTCAGGCTCATCGTTTTCCAGATGCAGATCGGACAGCACGCGAATCTTCACGGACGCAACTCCTGAGAAACGCCGCCGCGCCGGAGCGCGGAGGCTTCACACCTTAGCGTAGCACCTTGCCCGGATTCATCAGGTTCAGCGGGTCGAGCGCCTGCTTGATCGCGCGCATCATTCGCACTTCGACGTCCTGCTTGTAGTGCGCGGCTTCGTCGATCTTCAGCTGGCCAAGTCCGTGCTCCGCGCTGATGCTGCCGCGATGCGCGTGCACGCTGTCGTAGACGATCCGGTTGATCGGGCTCTGGAACTGCCGCAGAAACGCCTTCGCATCGACGCCCTCGGGCGCCTGCACGTTGTAGTGGAGATTGCCGTCGCCGAGATGGCCGAACGTAACCATGCGCGCGCCCGGCGCGGCTTGCGCGATCGCGGCATCGGTCGTTTCGATGAAATGGCCGATGCGCGAGATCGGCACCGCGATGTCGTGCTTGATGTTCAGCCCTTCCTCGGCCTGCGCGAGCGGAATGTGCTCGCGCAGATTCCAGAACGCGCGCGATTGCGCGAGGTTTTCCGCGACCACCGCGTCTTGCACGAGACCCTGTTCGAGCGCGGTTTCCATCAGCCCCTCGAATAGCTTGCGCGCGTGCTCTTCGCTTTCGCTGTCCGACAGTTCGAGCAGTACGACCTGCGCGTGCGGCTCGGCGAACGGATAACGCATCTGCTCGAAATGCTGGCCCACGAGGCGCAGGCAAAAATCCGACATCAACTCGAAGCCGGTCAGCAGCGGTCCGGCGACGCGCTGCGTCAGCGCGAGAAAATCGAGCGCCGCATGCGGCGACGCGAGCGCAGCGAGCGCGGTGACGCGCGCGGCCGGTTGCGGATGCAGCTTCAGCACCGCCGCCGTGATGAGGCCGAGCGTGCCTTCCGCGCCGATGAACAGGTCGCGCAGATCGTAGCCGGTGTTGTCCTTGCGCAGCCCGCGCAGGCCGTCCCACAGTTCGCCTTGCGGCGTCACCACTTCGAGGCCGAGGCATAGCTCGCGCGTGTTGCCGTAGCGCAGTACGCCGGTGCCACCCGCGTTGGTCGACAGATTGCCGCCGATCGTGCAGCTGCCTTCGGCGGCGAGGCTCAGCGGAAACAGACGCCCGGCCGCTTCGGCGTGCTTCTGGACCTCGGCGAGGATCACGCCGGCTTCGACGGTGATCGTGTTGTTGTGCGGATCGATGTCGCGCACGCGATTCAGACGGCGCAGGCTGATGACCGCCTGCGTGCCGCTCGCATCGGGCGTCGCGCCACCTGCGAGGCCGGTGTTGCCGCCCTGCGGCACCAACGCGACGCGATGCTCGACCGCGAGCTTGACGAGCGCGGCGGCTTCGGCGGACGTAGCCGGGCACAGCACCGCGCAGGCCGCGCCGGTGTAGCGACGGCGCCAGTCGGTCAGATAGGGCGCGGTGTCGTGCGAATCGGTCAGTACGTGGGCCGCGCCGATGGCGTCGCGGCAGGCGGCGAGAAAAGCGGTGTCGGTCATGGCGGAGCAGTTGGCGGGATGAGGGGCGGGCGGCTAATCGGGGCGTACTGGGCGTCAGGCGGGCGGGGGTGATTCGCCGGCGGCCTGCTTTGCCACCTGTTTTGTCGCCTGTTTCGCCGCACGCTTGAACGGCCCGACATACGCAAGCGTGCAGGCAAAGAAGATCACGGCAAGCGCCGCTTGCAGCCAGCCGAGCCGCGCGCTCAAGCCATGATCGCTCCAGCCGCGCACGACACCTTCGGCAAAATACAGCAGGCTCAGCATCGACGCCCATTGCATCGTATAAAGCCGGCGTCGCCACACGCCCGGCAACGCGGACAGCAGGGGCAAGGCCTTCAGCACGAGCAGCGAGCCGCCGGGCCGCAGCGGCGCGAGCCACCATTCCCATGCGACCGCAAGCGCGATCATCGCGACCAGTGTGAATGCGGCGACGAGTGCGGCGGCGGCTTTCGGCTGGACGGGCAGGACGGTTGTTTCGGTGGCCGACGGGTTTGCCGCGAGGCTTGCGGGCGCCGCGTTCGCGTGGTCCCTGAAGTTGGTGGCCGCGAATTCAGCGTCGCGAGTGTCCGGACGGGCGGCGTCGCGTTCGGACGGTTGCAGATCCGGATCGTTCACGGCTCGATGCACACTCACGGTCTTTCGGACATCGACGCCGCCGTGCGCGCCACGCGCGCACCAAGTGCAATCGCAAGTGTCCGTTCTTCGGCGGAGATGCCTTGGGCGGCGGTGCCCGCGCGCGCGAAATGCGACGCGCCGTATGGCGTGCCGCCGGTTTGCGTGGTGGACAGCGCGCTCTCCGTGTACGGAATGCCGACGATCAGCATGCCGTGATGGAGCAGCGGCAGCATCATCGACAGCAGCGTGGATTCCTGGCCGCCGTGCAGGCTGCCGGTCGACGTGAACACGCAGGCCGGCTTGCCCGACAGCGCGCCGGACAGCCACTGCGGCGTGGTGCCATCGAGGAAGTATTTGAGAGCGGCCGCCATGTTGCCGAAGCGGGTCGGCGAGCCGAGCGCGAGGCCCGCGCATTCTTCGAGGTCGCGCAGTTCGACGTACGGCGGTCCTTCGGCGGGGATGTCCGGCTCGCTCGCCTCGCAGACCGTGGAGACCGCCGGCACGGTGCGCAAGCGCGCCTGCATGCCGGGGACGCTGTCGACGCCGTGCGCGATCGCCAGCGCAAGCTCGCGCGTGGCGCCGTGACGGCTGTAATAAAGCACGAGAATGTCTTTCATAGGCCTCATTGGTGAACGGGTATTATAGGGGCTCGGTCCGTTGCACAGGCCGCTGATGGCCGTTCGGCCAGGTGGTTCGGCCAGACGTTGCGCGGGTTCCCGCGGTCCCGGTCTGGCGGTTCAGCAAGCAAGGAGGCAGGTTTGTTGGTTAGGGTGCGTTTCGATCTCGACACGCTCAAACGGCTCGCGCAATTCGCCGCGCAACGCATCGGTGAGGACCGGATTCCGCAGGTCGCGGGCAGTCTGACATTTACGACGATGCTCGCGCTCGTGCCGCTCGCCACCGTCGCGTTTGCGCTGTTCACCGCGTTTCCGATCTTCAGTTCCTTTCAGGCGTCGCTGCAGTTTTTTCTTGCCGACCACCTGATGCCCGCGCAGTTGAACGATCAGATTTTCAAGTATCTGAACCAGTTCGCGTCGAAGGCGAAAGGGTTGACCACGATCGGCATGATCGTGCTGTTCGTCACCGCGGTGATGACGATGATGACCGTCGAGTCCGCCTTCAACGTGATCTGGCGCGTGCGCAAGGCACGGCCCGTCGCGCAGCGCATTCTCGTCTACTGGGCCATCATCACGCTCGGTCCGATCCTGATCGGCGTGAGTTTGTCGATTTCGTCCTATCTGTTCACGCAATCGATGTCGTTTAGCGCCGCGCAGCGCATCACGCCGCTGATCGAATGGGCGCTCGCGAGCGCCACGCTGCCGTTTACGATGCTCGCGTTCACGATTCTTTACGTTTATCTGCCGAACTGCCGCGTCGCATGGCGCGATGCGGTGGTCGGCGGCGTGATCGCCGCGATCGCGTTCGAGCTCGCCAAGCGCGGCTTCGGCTACTACGTGCGCCGTATTCCGACCTACACGGCGGTGTATGGCGCCTTCGCCGCCGTGCCGCTGTTCCTGCTATGGATGTACCTGTGCTGGTTCATCACGCTGACCGGCGCGATGATCGCGTCGGCGTTGCCAGCAATTCGCATCGGCCAGTTTCATCGGCCCGTGTTCTATGGCAGCAATCTGTTCGATTCGCTCGAACTGCTCGCGCGGCTGTGCGAAGCGCGCGAGGCCGGCAGGCGCGGCTACACGATGCCCGAACTCGCGCGCATGCTCCGCCGCGACATGGATACGACGCAGATGCTGCTGCAGCGGCTCGAGGAGATCGAGTGGATCGCGCGACTGGAGGAGAACGATGCCGGCCCGCACTTCGTGCTGCTCGCGAACCCGGCGCAGGCGAGCGTGCAGCGGCTGTACGACCTGTTCGTGATCGATCGCGCGGAGCTTACGTATCAGCTCGAACTCGACTCCACGCGCGTGGACGCCGACATGCTGCTCGCCGCGCTCGACAACGACAAGCTGAAGGTGACGCTCGCCGCGTTGCTGGCCTCGCGCGCGGCGGCGAGGGCGGCGCGACTCGGGGACGGCGAGCGCGCGGCGGCTTCGATGCCGCACCAGGCGGCGTGATCAGGCGGCTCGACTTCAAGCCGCCCGGCAAACTACAACGAAATTTTTCCCACGCAGATGTCCTTGAACATCACCCAGTCGCCCATCAGGCTGTAAAACGGATGACGAAAGGTGGCCGGCTTGTTCTTTTCGAAGAAGAAGTGGCCGACCCACGCGAAGCCATAGCCGCAGATCACGGCTGCCGGCAACCATAACCAGTCGCCGGTGGCGAGCGCCATCGCGAGACAGCCGATCACACCGAGCGAACCGACGAAATGCAGCCGCCGCGACACGAGGTTGCGATGTTCGCTCAGATAGTACGGATAAAACTCCGCGAAGCTCGCGAAGTGGTCGCTGTGTGCTGTATGAGCCATGACGGCCTCCAGAGGCTGAAAAAGACAGCTTCAAACATTGTCCGGCGATCGCCCGCCTAACGCAACCTGGCCATTCGGCGGATGGTGCCGCGGGTTCGGCGCGGGTATCGTGGCCCTTCAGCGCACTTCGTGCGGTGGCCGCGAGGCGAAGCTGAACAGCGCGTCGAGCGTCGCGTCGGGTTGCTCGGTCATCAACGCGTGGCCCGCATCGAGCGTGACGGTGTCGACCGGCACGCCCGCCTGCGCGAGCGCATCGGCCAGCGCTTTCGCCGCGCGTGGCGGCGTCATGGCATCGCGCCGGCCGACGATCAGGCGCGTGGCGCAACGCACTTCGCCCGCGCGGGCAAGGCCGTCCGCATAGGTGCCGCAGGCGGTGAAGTCGGTGTGAAACAGATGCGGTTCGCCGCTCACGGCGACGTGCTCCATCAGCCGCTGGTTCATTCCGTGCAGCCAGAAGCCGGGGCCGGGGCATGAGGGTTTCGCGGCGAGCGTCGAATGCGACCAGTCGTTGACCATGGCAATGGCCTCGGGCTCGCGATTGAGCGCGGCG
>DATAQT010000320.1:0-5125 GCA_036264535.1 Paraburkholderia sp.
GCGCGGCCTGATCGACCGCGAACGCCACCGCGACCATCACCATCAGCGTGCCGGCGATCACGACCAGCGCGAGACGCCAGCCGTCCGCGCGGAACAGGCCGCCGTACTGCACAGCGGCGACCGCGGCCGGGATGAAGAACAGCAGCATGTCGGACAGCAGCCAGTCCGCGCCGGCCTTGACCCAGCGCGGCGCGATCCCGCCACAGAACAGCAGCGCGAGCAGCACGACGAGGCCGACCACGCCGCCCGGCACGGGCAGATGCAGTCGGCGCACGGTGAAATCGGCGGCGATCCACAGCGCGGCGATCGCGGCGCTTTGCACGGCGATGCGTGCGACACGGCCGATGCCACCCGCGCCACCGGGTGCGGCAGACGTGGAACGGGCAAAGACTGGCGTGGACATGACATTCCCTGGCTGACTCGGAAGGAGTTCAGTATGAGGTGGGCTACGTCATAAACAAAATGACTTACAATCATCTGAATCATTCCAATCTGGAATTCTGGAGACCGCGATCATGGAACTTCGTGCGCTGCGCTATTTCGTCGAAGTGGTCCGTCAACAGAGCTTCACCGCCGCCGCCGAGCAGATGTTCGTCACGCAGCCGACCATCAGCAAGATGGTCAAATCGCTCGAGGATGAGATCGGCTCGCCGCTGCTGCTGCGCGACGGCCGCCAGATGGTGCTCACCGACGTCGGCCGGATCGTCTATCAGCGCGGCCAGGATGTGCTCGCCGCGCACGCGCAGCTACAGGCTGAGCTGAACGATCTCGACACGCTCGGACGCGGTGAACTGACGATCGGCATCCCGCCGATGGGCGGAGCACTCTTCACACCCGCGATCGCCGCGTTCCGCCAGCGCTATCCGAAGATCGAGCTGAAGCTGTTCGAGCAGGGTTCGCGCGCGATCGAAGCCGCGTTGATCACCGGCGAGCTGGAACTGGGCGGTGTGCTGCAACCGGTCGACCCCGACAGCATCGACGTGCTGCCGATGTCGCGCCAGCTGCTGTGGCTCGTCGCGCGCACCGGCTCGCGCTGGGACGCGCTGAACGAGGTGCCGCTCGGGCAGCTCGCGAACGAGCCGTTCGTGTTCTACGGCGAGAGCCTCGCGCTAAACGACGTCGTGCTGAACGCGTGCCGCGCGGCGGGGTTTGCGCCCGCGATCGTCGGACGCAGCGGGCATTGGGACTTCATGGCCGCGCTGGTGCTGGCCGGCGTCGGCATCGCGCTGCTGCCCGCGCCCTATTGCCGGCGGCTCGATCCCGCGCAGTTCACGTGCCGGCCGGTCGTCGAGCCGGAGATTGCGTGGGAAATGGCGATCGGCTGGCGCCGCAACGGCTATCTGTCGCACGCGGCGCGCGCATGGCTCGACGTCGCGCGCGAAACGCTGCCGACGCAGGTCAGCGACGATTTCATGCTCGGACCGGGGATCGGGATCGACGGGATCGCGGTGGCGGATGGAGCTCAGACGCGCGCGGGCGAGTGACGCGCGGCGCACGGCTCGATTGCGCAGCCAGCGTTTTTCGAGCCTCTGTCATGCGGCCCGCGCCGGCGCGTCGCCCGCGATCGGGGGCGACCCCGTCGTCGACATCCCGGCGCCCGCACACCGGCTCGCCGCGATCCACTCCGCCGCCCGTTCTCCAATCATGACCGTCGGCGCATTGGTGTTGCCGCCGATCAAAGTCGGCATCACCGATGCATCGACGACCCGCAACCCCGTCACGCCGCGCACGCGCAATTGCGGATCGACGACCGAGCCCGCGTCCCCGCCCATCCGGCAGGTCGCGACCGGGTGATAGATCGTGTCGGCATGCTCGGCAATCGTCTGGCGTAGTTCGGCGTCCGTCTGCCCCGGCCGCGTGTAAAGCTCCCGGCCGCCGTGCAGCGCGAGCGACGGCGCGTCGAGAATGCGCCGCGCCATCTTCACGCCGTCGACGAGCAGATCGAGATCGCGCGCATCGCTCAGAAAACCCGGATCGATCAGCGGCGCGACGCGCGCATCGGCGCTTGCGAGCGTCACGCTGCCGCGGCTATGCGGACGCAGCACGCACACGTGCAGCGAATAACCGTGGCCCCAATGCATATGGCGGTTGTGATCGTCGACGAGCGCCGCGCAAAAATGCAACTGCAAATCGGGGCGCTCGAGCGTCGGCCGGCTTTTCAGAAAGCCGCCCGCCTCGGCGACGTTGCTCGACAGCATGCCGCGCCCGTGTCGCATGAACGTGACGAACTGCGGCAGCATCCGCGCGATGCCCCGCACCGAGAAGCCGGTCGGCTCGATCGACTTCACGCGCTTGTTGATCGTGAAATCAATGTGATCGATCAGGTTCTGGCCGACTTCGGGCGCATCGTGCAGCACGTCGATGCCGAGCGAGCGTAGCTGCGCGGCCGGGCCGATGCCCGAGCACATCAGCAGTTGCGGCGAATTGAACGCGCCCGCGGCGAGCACGACCTCGGCGCGCGCTTCGAGCGTTTCGCTCCGGCCGCCGCGCACGATCTCGACGCCGCTCGCGCGCTTGCCGTCGAACACGACGCGCAGCACGGTCGCGTCGGCGATGGTGTGCAGGTTCGCGCGCGGCCGGTCGTAGATATAGGCGCGCGCGACGCTGCAACGGCGCCCATCGCGCTGCGTGACCTGATAGAAGCCGATGCCTTCCTGGTCCGCACCGTTGAAATCGTCGTTCGCCTTGTAGCCCGCTTCGAGCGCGGCCTGCACGAAGCGTTTCGAAAACGGATTCCTGAAGCGCAGATCGGACACCGTCAGCGGACCGGCCTCACCGTGCCATGCATCGGCGCCGCGCTCGTTGTCTTCGGCGCGGCGGAAATACGGCAGCACCTCTGCCCACGACCAACCCTCGCAGCCGAGTTGCGCCCACTCGTCGTAATCGAGCGGATGGCCGCGCGTGTAGATCATCGCGTTGATCGCGCTCGATCCGCCGAAGCCACGGCCGCGCGGCTGATAGCCCCGGCGACCGGCGAGCCCCGGCTGCGGTGTGGTCAGATAGCCGTAGTTGGTCTTCAGCTTGTTCGGCACCACGGCCGCGACGCCGACCGGCATGTTCACCAACAGATTGCGCTCGGTGTGCGGACCGGCTTCGATCAGGGCGATGGTCGCGTCGGGACAGCTATCCGCGAGACGGCTCGCGAGCGAGCAGCCGCCCGAGCCCGCACCGACGATGATGTAGTCGAATTGCATGCGCTCCTCCAGGTGGGCCGCAGTGCTCGCGGACCCTGTCTCGTGCACACTTGTCTACGTGTGTTTTCTGCGCATTGTAGGGAGCGTTCCGAGCCTGCGGCGGCCTGCTGACAGAGCGATTCCTCTAAACGTCGGCGGCGTCGCACCCCTATGATGAAAGGCGTGCACGACCCGCGCAGGCAGCCGTCAGCCGGCCCCGTGCCGCATTCAAACATGGCGCGACGCGCGCCCTCCTCCCCACGCGGTATCACGCGAGGTGCCCGAGCTGGCGCCTCTACGTGCGTCGCGGATCGCCGTCGGCAAACCGGCGCACAATAGACAAAGCACGGAGACAGCAGATGGAACAGCACGGCTTCGGCCAGACTCACGAGGTGACGAATCAGGCACCGCCGCTCGTGGACTACAACCTGTTCACGAGCGACGCCGCTCTGAGCGCGGCCGTCGAACGCGACGGCGCGCAGTGGCATCGCGAGGCGCTGCTGCGGCACGGCGCGGCGCTGACGACGCCCGACACGCTCGCGCTCGCCGAGCTCGCCAATCGCCACACGCCGGAGCTGATCACGCATAGTCCGCGCGGCGAGCGCATCGACGCGCTCGAATTTCATCCCGCCTGGCACGAACTGCTCGCGCTGCTGCGCCGTGAAGGCCTGCACGCGCTGCCGTTTTCCGATCCGCGCAGCGGTGCGATGGCCGCGCGCTGCGCCGGCTACTTCATGCATGCGCAGATCGAATCGGGCTCGCTGTGTCCGGTGACGATGACCTTCGCGAGCATCCCGGTGCTGCAACGCGAAACCGCCTTGTTCGAGACGCTGCGCGAGCCGTTGTACACGCGCGAGCACGATCCGCGCGACGTACCGCTCACGCAGAAGCGCTCGGCGATGATCGGCATGGGCATGACCGAGAAACAGGGCGGCTCCGACGTGCGCAGCAACCAGACCCACGCGTATGCGCTCGATGGTGCAGCCGGACGCGGCGGCGCCTACCGGCTCATCGGTCATAAATGGTTTTTCTCCGCGCCGCAGTGCGACGCGCATCTTGTGCTCGCGCGCACCGACACGCACGAGGGCCTGTCGTGCTTTTTCGTGCCGCGCTTCGCGCCCGACGGCACCAGGAACGCGGTGCAGATCCAGCGTCTGAAGGACAAGCTCGGCAATCGTTCGAACGCAAGCAGCGAAGTCGAATTTCTCGACGCGTACGGCGTGATGATCGGCGATGAAGGTCGCGGCGTGCCGACCATCATCGAGATGGCGAACTACACGCGGCTCGATTGCGTGATCGGCAGCGCCGGGTTGATGCGCGCCGCGCTCGTGCAGGCGATTCATCATGCGCGGCATCGCAGCGCGTTCGGCCGGCACCTCGCCGAGCAGCCGCTGATGCGCAATGTGCTCGCCGATCTCGCGCTCGAATCCGAAGCGGCGACGGTGCTGTTCATGCGTCTCGCGCGCGCCTTCGAGGAATCCGCCGACGCATCCTCGGCTTCGTCGGCCGAACGCGCCTGGCGACGTATCGTTACGCCGGCCGCGAAGTACTGGGTCTGCAAACGCGCGCTCGAATTCACCGGCGAGGCGATGGAAGTCTGGGGCGGCAATGGCTACGTCGAAACCGGACCGATGGCGCGCTTCTATCGCGAAGCCCCGGTCAACTCGATCTGGGAAGGCTCCGGCAACGTGATGTGCCTCGATGTGCTGCGCGCGATGGAGCGCGAGCCGCAAGCCGCGCAAGCCCTGTTTGCCGCATGGCAGGATGTCGCGCGCGCGCATCCGGCACTGGGCACGGCGCTAGCGCGGCTCGCCGCGACGCTGAACGGACCGGCCGAACAGCGCGAGGCGTCAGCGCGACGGATCGCGCAACAGATCGTGCTGATCGGGCAGGCGACGCTACTTGCGCAACACGCACCCGCCGACGTCGCCGACGCGTTCATCGCGACACGT
>DATAQT010000337.1:0-14366 GCA_036264535.1 Paraburkholderia sp.
CGTCAGCGGCGTGCTCGCGGGCGTGGCGCAGACCGGCTTCGCCTCGGGCGCGCCAGCGGGTGTGCTCGTGCTGCTCGGGATTGCCGCCGCTTCACGCAAGCGCGCGCTCCATGCGCTGGGCGGCGCGGCACTCGCGAGCGCCGCGCATATGTTGCTCGGCGCAAGCGTCACTTCATTCGATGCCGGTTTTTCAGGGTTCAACGGTGCGTTGACCGCGCTCGCGCTCGCCGACTCGGGCTACGCAACGATGCTAGCCGGCATCGCGATGTCGGTGCTGTTACAGGCCGCCGCCATGCATTTCGGTTGGCCCGCGCTGACCGCCCCATTCGTGCTCGCGACATGGAGCATCCAGTCGCTCTGGCGCCGCCTCGCGTAACCTGACGACACGTCGTGCCTGTCGCCACCGCAGCGGCATTGTGCGGTAGCATCGCAGCCGGTTCGCGCCTCGCGCGGCCTCGCATTTCACCAAGCTTCTTGCCTTGGCGATCAATCGCATGGGGCCAGAGTCCGTGCTCAAGCGCGCATTCCGGCCGACAGGAGACAGATATGTCGTTCGCCCACTCACCCGCCGGCCGCATCGCCGAGTCCGGCCCGCTGTCGGCGGCGGAACAGCAGATCCGCATCGATCTGGCCGCCGCCTATCGTCTCGCCGCGCTCAACGGCTGGGACGATCTGATCTACACACATATTTCGGCCAGCGTGCCCGATGAACCCGGCCACTTCCTGATTAACCCCTTCGGCCTCGCGTTCGACGAAGTGTGCGCGTCGAATCTCGTGAAGATCGACATCGCGGGCAATATCGTGGGCGCGAGCGAGCATCCGGTGAATGCCACCGGCTTCGCGCTGCACGCTGCCGTGCACGCCGCGCGCGACGACGCGTTCTGCGTGATGCATCTGCATAACACCGCGGGCGTGGCCGTGTCCGCGCAGCCGGCCGGCCTGCTGCCGGCCTCGCAGCACGCGCTGCGCTTTTACGGCCAGCTCGCGTATCACGACTACGAAGGTCTCGCGTTCACGCCGGCCGAAGGCGAGCGCCTCGTCGCGCACCTCGCCGACAAGCCCGCGATGCTGTTGCGCAATCACGGGACGCTGACGCTCGGACGCACGGTGGCGGAGGCTTACGTGCTGATGGCGACGCTGCTGAAAGCCTGCGAAATCCAGATTCAGGCGCAAACGTGCGGCGCGCCCCTCGTCATGCCGAGCGATGCGGTCGCCGCGCGCACGGCGGAGCAGCTCTACGATGGCGGCGCGATCGAAGGCGCTCTCGAATGGCCGGCGTTACTGCGCAAGCTCGATCGGCTCGATCGCAGTTACCGCACCTGAGCGCGCGAGCGGATTCGCTTCACTCCAATCTCAACCCTCAACCCAACGGAGCAACCTGATGCCCACGTTTCATATCGAACTCTTCGAAGGCCGTACGCTGGAACAGAAACGCCAGTTCGTCGAAGCAATCACGAAAGCCACCTGCGAGTCGCTTGGCGTCGAGCCGAATTCGGTCGACATCATCCTCGCCGACGTGAAGCGCGAAAATTGGGCAACGGGTGGGAAGCTGTGGTCGGAGGCCTGATCGGCCTGAAGACAAAGGCATCGCGGTGAGCGCGCGTGCTGCACGCTGCAGTCACACAGAGGTCGCGATGATCTGGCAACGCTGGCGAGACCAGCGCTTTCGATGCATCAAAATGGCGCGTCGAAAAAAAAGCTGCGCACTCGACGTGCGCAGCTTGCAAGACTGACGACGCGAAATAATCGCGTCGATGTGGCGGCAAAACAACGTGCCGCCACGTATTCAGTAACTGTTTAGAACTTGTGGATGATACCGACGCCAATCGCGGTCTGGCTGCGCGACGAGGACGGCGAACCGTTCTGGCCGTCACCGATGCTTGCCACTGCGTTGATGATGGACTTGCCGTTGCCCGACAGCGTCTGGCCGCTAGCGCGCTGATACGCTTCCAGTGCGTACAGGCCGGTACGCTTGGACAGCGTGTAGTACTGCGACAGGTTGAACTGGTTGTAGGTAGCCGTCTCCGAAATGCCGTTCGACGACGTTGCACGGGTGTAGCTATAGCCAGCGGCCACGTCCAGCACCGAGATCGGCTTCCAGTGCAGCACTGCGCCACCGGTATTCCAGATCTGCGTGTCGTGGAACAGCGACGCCTGGCCCGCAGTGTATTGAACGTTCGAGTATGCGAACGAAACGTCCCACTGCGAGTTGAACGCGTAGCCACCCGTCACTGCAACGCGCTGCTGCTTCGCTGCGGTCTGGAAGCCGTTGTTGATTGCCGAGACGGACGGCTGAGCGCCGTTGTTCGTCGTCGTGGAATTCCAGGCCGGCGTGCCAACGGTTGCCGCGTTGTCAATGCGCTGGATACCTGCCGCGAGACCGATCGGGCCGTTCAGGTACTGTGCCGCCACGCTCCACGTTTGGCCGGCTGCGAAGCTGCCCGCGTTGCCGCCCAGCGCGTACGAACCGCTAACCGTCAGACCGCCAAAGCTCGGCGACGTATAGACCAGCTGGTTGTTCACGCGGAACGTCGTATCCAGCGAGTCGATATCACCCGGGTGCGCACCGTATGCACCGGTCAGCCACGTGGTCGGGCTGTACGGCGAGAGCATCGTGTAGTACGAGGTGTACCCACGGCCTGCCGTCAGCGTACCGAACTGCGCATTCGTCAGACCGACCCATGCCTGGCGGTTGAACGCCAGACCCGACACGCTTTCCGCGCCGGTTGCGCTGTTAAAGCCTTCTTCCAACTGGAAAATCGTCTTCGTGCCGCCACCCAGATCTTCCGAGCCCTTCAGGCCGAAACGGCTGCCAGCCCAGATGCCGTTGATCATCTTGACTTGCGAGCTACCGGGGACGGTCTGCGGGTGCGCCGCCGTGGTCAGCGCAGCCGAGCTGTTCTGCCAACCGATGCCCGTATCGACGATACCGTAAAGCGTCACGCTGCTTTGCGCATGCGCGCCCAGGGCGACCAACCCCAAGGCAGAAGCTAAGAGAGTCTTTTTCATTTTTACTCCTCGGTTAAAAACTTTCTGATGCGGCCTGTGCAAGCACCGCTGAGTGTGGGAAAGACGTTTTTATTTGGATCAGAACACCGGGTGACCATTGATGATGCTCGGCAACCAGGTCGAGAACCACGGGACATAGGTGACAATATTGATGGCCGAAAAGATAGCGAGGTAATACGGCCACGCCACCTTAGTAGTTTCACCTATCGACACATTGCCAATTGCGCAACCAATGAACTGCACCGAGCCAATCGGCGGATGCACGAGACCCAATGCGCAGTTCAGCAGAATCATGATGCCGAACTGAACCGGTCCCACCCCGTTATGCATCGCCATCGGCAGGAACAGCGGGGTCGTGATCAGGATGTGCGCCGCCATGTCGACGAACGTACCGAGGAACACCTGGATCACGTTGATGTACAACAGCATCAGCCACGGCAGCGAGGTCGCGCCGTCGAGCATGCGTTCGATCGCCTCCGGGATCTCCAGATAGGCCATCTGGAAGCGCAGCATGTTCGACACACCGATCAGCAGCAGCACCACGCCGGTCGTTTTCGCCGCCTTGCCGAGCGCATGGCCGAGCTTCTTCATCGTCAGCGAGCGATATACGACGATCGTCAGCACCAGCGAATAGCCCACGGCGATCGCGGCCGCCTCTGTCGCGGTGGCAATCCCCCGCGCCACGCAGAACAGAATGATCGCGATGACCATCAGACCCGGTACCGCGCCGATGAAGGTACGCAGCACCGCCATCCAGCCCGGGAAACGCTGCAGTTCGGTCGAACCGTCGGGACGGCGCGGATAGCCGAACTTGACGGCCTGCCAGTATGCGGCGATCAGCACGAGACCCATCACCCACATCACCGGCAACAGACCCGAGAACAGCAGATCGCCGATCGACACGCCGCTCATCTGCTTGCCGTTCAGCACGCCGCTCACGCCTTGCGCCGCGAATGCGTAGATGATCATGTTGGTCGACGTCGGCATCAGCGCGCCGGCGAGCGACGAGTGCGTGGTCACGTTGACCGCGTAGGCGGCGCTATAACCTTCGCGCTTCATCAGCGGGATCACGACGCCGCCCATGGCCGACGTATCCGCGGTCGGCGAACCCGACACGCCGCCGAACAGCGTACAGGCGACCACGTTGGCCATGCCCAGGCCGCCGCGGAAATGGCCGACCGTGGCCTGCGCGAAACGCAGGATGCGGTCAGCGATACCGCCGTGAAGCATCAGCTCGCCGGAGAAGATGAAGAACGGGACCGCGAGGAACGAGAAACCGTTCATGCCCGAGATCATCGACTGCATCGCGGTCGCGGTCGGCAGACCTTCGAACAGATACGTCAGAACGCAGGACAGACCCAGCGCGAAAGAAACTGGAACCCCTAGAAAGAGGAAGACTAAAAAACTGGCGGTAAGAAGGGCAAGTTCCATGATGGTTCTACTTTTGTTCCGTGGCGGAGAGTTCGAGCGAATGCGCCTTGGGTTTGCAGGCGACCAGCTCGAGCAGATGCTCGATCGAGAACAACGCGATGCAAACACTCGCGAAGATCGGGATGCAGTAGCGCACGCCTTCCGGCACGCCAATGATCGGAATGCGGTCGCCCATCGTGGTTTGCGCCATCTCGAAGCAACCGACGAAAATCGCCACCGCGAAAGCGATCAGGCACAGGTGCTGAATGCCTTTCGCAATCACCTGGCCTTTCGCCGGCAATTTCTTGACGAGCGAGTCGAGTCCGATGTGGCCGCCCTCGCGAACCTTGAGCGCGGCGCCGAACATCGCGATCAGGATCACCAGCAACAATGCGATGGGCTCGACGTAATCGGGTGCGTCGCTAAATACATAGCGCATCACCACGCTATAAATCACGAGCAGGCAAAGTGCGGCGAGGCTCAACGACGCCACGACCAGCAGCACGCGAAAAAGAAAATCATTTGGGCGTTTCAGGAAACTCATGACCCTGTCCTTGCTTACGACCGACCTATGCTTGAAATTCAGCCGTCCCGGTACGACGCCATCCGCACGCGCACGGCATCGCGCGGCGTGACTGGTCTCGCGAGTTTCCTCGCGGGGCCCGTCACGCCGCTGCTGCGATAAACGTTGTTGATGCTGATTGCGTCCGGGACGCGAGACTTACTTGACTGCCTGGATCTCGTCGACGATCTGCTTCATCTGCGGGGTATTTTCGTACTTCGCCCACACGGGTTGCATCGCCTTCACGAAAGCCGCGCGGTCGATCTGCGAAGCCGTGACGATCGTGGCGCCTCCTTTCGTGACGTCCTTCTGCGCGTCGGCTTCGCGCGCGGTCCACAGCTTCTCGTAGTACGGCACCGAGTCAGCCGCGGCCTTCTTGATGATCTGCTGCTCTTGCGGCGTCAGCGTGTCCCACACCTTCTTCGAGAACACCAGCACTTCCGGGGTCATCGAATGCTGGGTTTCCGAGTAGACCTGAGCGACTTCGAAGTGCTTGGTTTCTTCGTACGACGGCAGGTTGTTTTCAGCGCCGTCGACGAGGCCAGTCTTCAGGCCCGTATAGACTTCCGAGAACGGCATCGGGGTCGGCGTGCCGCCCATTGCCTTGATTTCGTCGACCATCAGGTCGGACGGCTGCACGCGAACCTTCAGGCCCTTCATGTCAGCCGGCGACTTGATCGCCTTCTTCGCGTACATCGAGCGTGCGCCGCTCTCGTAGAACGTCAACGCGATCATGCCCTTCGCGGCAAACGCGTCGAGGATCTTCTGGCCTTCCGGACCGTACATGACCTTGCGGAAATGGTCGATGTCGCGGAACAGGAACGGCAGCGACGGGATCATCGATTCCGGCACGATTTCGTTGAACGCGGCACCGTTGGCACGCGTCATGTCGAGCGCGCCGATACGGACCTGGTCGATCGTGTCGTTTTCCGAACCGAGCGCGCTGTTGCCGAACACCTTCACGGAGTCCTTGCCGTCGGTCGCCTTGCTGATCTCCTCACCCATGTACTTGACGGCCATGTTGGTCGGGAAGGTGTCGCCGTGCACGTCGGCAACGCGGAACACGCGTGCTTCAGCCGACATCGTGCTGAACGCCAGCGCCGCGGCTGCGACGATCATCGATACACGGGTATAGGCAAACTTCTTGTTCATCGTGACATTCCTTGAAAAATAGACCATCCCATCAAGAGCGGATGCGACATGGTTTTGATGCGTCTCCGGCTTCACGCTCACCCCCTCACGGGTGTGGGCGCTCGCCGTACTGGCTGTGCGACTTCCCCGGCACAGATAACCCAGCACTCCAGTCCACAACTCGACTACTTACTTCAATTGCGCCGGCCGGCTTTGGGCATGCATGCGGCATCGACCACTTCCGCACCGCCCCCTGAAACCCGCCGTATTGCACTGCCACACAAACACAGAAAGCCTTTTGTTTGGGCTTATATGTTGTACGACGACATACGAAGTCTATAAAAGGGGTTTTAACTTGTACAGACGGTATTTACCCGCATCAAGGAAAGCGCCGGTACGTATGACCGGCGTGGCATAGCGCCAAGGCCCCACGCCGTCTGGCATTGGATAGGGGCGGAATCGCCAGGGTCTCCGGAGGTGTTGTTTTTTTGCCGAAGAAACACGAGGAATCGTGGTCTCCACACTACATGTTGTACGACGAGTGACGAACAAAGGGCCATAAAAGCGGCCCCGAAAATTAAAAAGCCGGGTGAAAATTCTCATCCCGGCGTATGCATTTAGTAATATTTATTACAGTTGACCCGCGAATTCGGGCTCAAGCAGCCCGCTCACGCCGGGCCGCAGCGCGAACACATGACCGTCGTGCTCGCTCGCGCCGTTGCCCGGGCGAATCGAGGTGACGAACAGCGTATCGAGATCGCGGCCGCCAAACGCGCACATTGCAGGCTTGATGGCCGGCACCGCAATCTGCCGGTCGAGCTTGCCCTGCGGCGTAAAGCGCAGCAGCAGACCGGCGTCGTTCGCGCAAATCCAGTAGCAGCCGTCGGCATCGACCGCCGCCCCGTCCGGGCGGCCCGAATAGTGATGCAGATCAGCGAACACACGGCGATTGCGCGGCTCGCCCGTCTCGACGTCGTAGTCGAACGCCCAGATCAGCCGGCGCAGCGGATGCGAGTCGGACAGATACATCGTCGTGCCGTCCGGCGACCAGCCAAGGCCGTTTTGCGTGATCAGCGAATCGACGATCGGCGCGGACAGCACGCCCTTCTCGTCGAATCGGTACAGCGCGCCACCCGGGATCGCCGCCGCCATGTCCATGACCATCGTGCCGGCCCAGAAGCGCCCTTGCCTGTCGCAGCGGCCGTCGTTGAAGCGCATGCCGCCGTGCGGGAATTCGGGCGCCGCGAGCTTGCGCAGCGACGCTGTCAGCGGCTCATTGCTGGCCGCTTGCGACGCATCCGCGAGCGTCACGGCGAACAGCCCGGTCTCGCAGCCGGCGAGCACCGTGCCGGCGCGATCGAACGCGATACAGGCAACCTGTTCCGGCAGTTGCCATTCGGTGCGCTTGCCCGTCTCGACCGAGCCGCGCACGATCTTCCTGGCGGGAATGTCGACCCAGTACAGCGCCTGCCCAGCCGCGCGCCAAACCGGGCTTTCACCGGTGGCAGCGGGCAAAGGGCCAGCCGCTTCGAAGCGTTCCACTCGAGGATTCGCGCTCATTACCGGGACGCCCGCTTCGGCTCCATCGGACCGGCGAGCACGAACGGGCCGCCCTGGTACTGCTGGGTCGGGTCATCGAAGCGTGTGTCGGGGGCGCTCGGCGGGAACAGGTGCTCGAACTGCGCCGAACTGTCCTGCGGACGATAGCCGAGGAACGCGGCGTTCGTGTTGTCGACCCACGAGATGCGGTTGTTCGATACGCCGTAGACGATCGCGTGGCCGACGCGGTTCGTGAACAGCGAGCAGCGCACGAGTTCGATGAAATCGCGGTAGCTCAGATACGTGACGAGCATGCGCGCGGTCTTCGGCTGCTCGAACGACGAGCCGATCCGCAGACACACGGTTTCGAGACCGAAGCGGTCGAAGTAATAGCGCGACAGCGATTCGCCGAAGCACTTCGTCACGCCGTACAGGCCGTCCGGACGCAGCGGCGCGTCGGTATCGACGACCGACGTCACCGGGTGGAAGCCCACCGCGTGATTCGAGCTCGCGTAGATGATGCGCTTCACGCCTTGCTTCTGAGCGGCCGAGTACAGGTTGTACAGGCCGCGGATGTTCGCTTCGAGCAGGTCTTCGAACGGCGCCTCGACGGAAATGCCGCCGAGATGCACCACCGCGTCCACGCCTTCGAGCAGCGCGTGCACCGCGGCGGCGTCGGCGAGGTCGACGACGGCCGCTTCCTCGTGCGCGGCGAGTTCGCCGAGCGCGGCGATATCGGATACGCGCACGACGTCGGCCCATTGCGCGAGCGCGGGACGCAGTTGCTTGCCGAGGTTGCCCGCGGCACCGGTGATCAGCAGACGGCGGAAGGGTTTCTTTGCCGCGGAGCGGTCAACGTTCAAATCGGTCATGTCTCTATGCTTTTGTGAGTGCGATCGGAGCTACTGAAGAGAAAAGCGAGCGCCGGCTGGACCGGCGCTCGCCTGGAGTCTGATGGTGCGAGGTGCCTGATCAGGTCACCGGCGCCGGGTTGAACAGCGTCAACGCATTGTGCAAACCGAGCTTTTCCGCGCAGGTCTGCTGGCGGCCACTCGCGACTTCGAGCATCAGGCGGAACAGCTCCCAGCCCACCTCCTCGATGCTGGACTGGCCGGTCGCGATCGTGCCGGCGTTGATGTCCATCAGATCATGCCAGCGACGTGCGAGATCCGAACGCGTCGCGACCTTGATGACCGGCACTTCGGCGAGGCTGTACGGCGTGCCGCGGCCCGTCGTGAACACGTGCAGCGTGATGCCCGAGGCGACCTGCAGCGTGCCGCAGATGAAGTCGCTGGCCGGCGTCGCCGCGTAGATCAGGCCCTTCTCGCGGACTTTCTCGCCCGGCGACAACACGCCCGAGATCGCCGAGTTGCCCGACTTGATGATCGAGCCCATCGCCTTTTCGACGATGTTCGACAAGCCGCCCTTCTTGTTGCCGGGCGTCGTGTTCGCGCTGCGGTCCGCGCCGCCGCGCTTCAGGTAATCGTCGTACCACTGCATCTCGCGGATGATCGCCTGCGCGACGTCCGCGTTGGCCGCGCGCGCGGTCAGCTGATCGACGCCGTCGCGCACTTCGGTGACTTCGGAGAACATCACGGTCGCGCCGGCGCGCACCAGCAGGTCGGTCGCGAAGCCGACAGCCGGGTTCGCGGTCAGGCCCGAGAACGCGTCGCTGCCGCCGCACTGCACGCCGATCACCAGATCGGACGCCGGGCAGGTTTCGCGGCGGCGGTTGTTCAGGCGCTTCAGATGCCCCTCTGCCATCTTCATGATCGAGGTGATCATCGACTGGAAGCCGACGTGCGATTCGTCCTGCAGCACCACGACGTCGCCGTTCTGGTCCATCGCCATATCGCCGATATCGGCGACGTCGTCGACGACCGCGGCCGCCGCGATCGGAATCGTGCCCGGCGGCATCAGACGCTCGGGCTGCAGCTTCTCGCAGCCGAGGCTCACCATCATCACTTCGCCGCCGAAGTTCGGATTCAGCGCGATGTTGCGCACGGTGCGGATCGGCACCATGGCGTCGGGCGCGTCGATCGCGACGCCGCAGCCGTAGGTGTGACCGAGGCTGACCACATCGTCGACATTCGGATATTTCGGCAGCAACTCGGCCTTGATGCGCGTGACCGCGTGTTGCACGACGTCGGCCACGCACTGCACGGTGGTCGTGATCGCGAGGATGTTGCGCGTGCCGACCGAGCCGTCCGAGTTACGGTAGCCCTCGAACGTGTAGCCTTCGAGCGGCGCCATCTCCGGCGCTTTGGTGGTGGCGATCGGCAGGTCTTCGAGTCCCGGCGGGCTCGGCATGCGGATCACGTGCTCGTTGATCCAGCTGCCCTTGGGCAGCGGCTTCAACGCGTAGCCGATCACTACGTTATAGCGGATGACCTCGTCGCCTTCGGCGAGATCGGCCAGCGCGACCTTGTGGCCCTGCGGCACACGCTCGCGCAGCTTGAGGCCATCGGCAAATACCGCGCCCTCGCCCAGGCCACCGTCGTTGACGACGATCGCGACATTGTCATTGGGATGAACGCGGATGTAGAGCGGAGTTTGTTCCATTGATCGATCCTTAAGGCGTTATGCGCCTGCTTCGCCAGCAATCATACGTCATCCTACAACATGAAACTTTGCCCGGATGTTCCGTATTTACCCTATAGGGTGCATTATGCCGTGAAAACCCCGTTGAGTTACCGGATTTGTTGTTGTACGATGACGTATAAGAAATCCAATTTCCAAAGAATTTCTACTAGTACGACGTCTGTTGTACTAGGTGGATCCGACTAACGACACAATCCGACGCCTGGATATTTGATCATGACGACACCGCAGGAACTCAAGCAGATCGTTTCGGAAGGCCTCCTGTCCTTCCCCGTCACCGACTTCGACGCTAAAGGCGACTTCCGCGCCGACACTTACGCAGAGCGCCTCGAATGGCTCGCTCCGTACGGCGCTTCGGCGCTGTTCGTCGCCGGCGGCACGGGCGAATTCTTCTCGCTGACGCAAGACGACTACACGCAGGTCGTCAAGACCGCGGTCGAAGTCTGCAAGGGTAAGGTACCGATCCTCGCCGGCGCCGGCGGGCCGACCCGCGTGGCGATCGCCTACGCGAAGGAAGCTGAACGCCTGGGCGCGCACGGCATCCTGCTGATGCCGCACTACCTGACCGAAGCGAGCCTCGACGGTATCGCCCAGCACGCCGAAGAGGTCTGCAAGTCCGTGCCGAACATGGGCGTGATCATCTACAACCGCGCGAACTCCAAGCTTAACGCCGACATGCTCGAGCGTCTGGCCGAGCGTTGCCCGAACCTGATCGGCTTCAAGGACGGCGTGGGCGAGATCGAAAACATGGTCACGATCCGCCGCCGCCTCGGCGACCGCTTCTCGTACCTCGGCGGCCTGCCGACCGCGGAAGTCTACGCTGCGGCGTACAAGGCGCTGGGCGTGCCGGTGTACTCGTCGGCGGTGTTCAACTTCATTCCGAAGACCGCGATGGACTTCTACCACGCGATCGCCGCTGACGACCACGCCACGGTCGGCAAGCTGATCGACGAGTTCTTCCTGCCGTACCTGAAGATCCGCAACCGCCGCGCAGGCTACGCGGTCAGCATCGTCAAGGCTGGCGCGAAGCTGGTCGGCCACGACGCGGGTCCGGTGCGCGCCCCGCTGACCGATCTGACTCCGGAAGAAATGGAACAGCTCGACGCGCTGATCAGGAAGCTCGGACCGCAGTAAGGCACCGGCGTCACGGCTTCGAGCGAAGAAGCTCGTGAGCCTCATCAACGAGGGCCGCATAGACGGCCCCGTTGCGAACGCCCGGCACGGCAACGTCGCCGGGCGTTCGTGCTTTTGCACGACGGGCGGGTGGTCCGCGGGCCGCCCGACGTGGAGACCACACCTTGCCCGACAATACAGGAGATGACCCATGGACTTGAGCCGCACGGCCAGTTCCACCGACGCCGCCTCGAGCGCGGCACGCACCAAGGTCCGCTATGGGATCCTGCTGCTGATCTTTCTGATCACCACCCTCAACTATGCCGACCGCGCGACGCTGTCCGTCACCGGTTCCGCGATGCGCACCGCGTTCAGCCTCGACGCGATCCGCATGGGCTATATCTTTTCCGCATTCAGCTGGGCCTACGTGCTGTCGCAACTGCCGGCCGGCTGGCTGCTCGACCGTTTCGGCGCGCGCCGCGTGTACGCGGCGAGCATCTTCTCGTGGTCGCTGTTCACGCTGCTGCAAAGCTCGGTCGGCCTGCTCGGCAGCGCTGGTGCTGCGATCACCGCGCTGTTCGCGCTGCGCTTCGTGATGGGCGCGGCCGAGTCGCCGGCGTTCCCGGCCAACGCGAAGGTCGTCGCGAGCTGGTTCCCGACCAACGAGCGCGGCACCGCGTCGGCGATCTTCAACGCCGCGCAATACTTCGCCGCGGTCGTGTTCACGCCGCTGATGGCGTGGCTCACGCACGCGTTCGGCTGGCAGATGGTCTACATCGTGATGGGCGTGGTCGGGCTGATGCTCGCGCTGACGTGGCTCAAGGTCATGAAGAATCCGGTCGACCACCCGCGTGTGTCGCGCGCCGAGCTCGAGTACATCGAGCAAGGCGGCGGCCTCGTCAGTGGCGCGCGCCAGACGGGCCCGGACGACGTCGCGAAGGCCGGCGGCTGGACGCTGATGCGCCAGTTGCTCGGCAACCGCATGCTGCTCGGTGTTTATCTCGCGCAGTACTGCATCAACGTGCTGACCTACTTCTTCCTGACCTGGTTTCCGATCTACCTCGTGCAGGCGCGCGGCATGACGATCCTGCAAGCGGGCCTCGTGGCGTCGCTGCCGGCGATCTGCGGCTTCCTCGGCGGGGTGCTCGGCGGCGTGCTGTCGGACGGCATGATCCGCCGGGGCTGTTCGCTGACCGTTGCGCGCAAGGTGCCGATCGTCGGCGGCATGCTGCTGTCGACCTGCATCATCGCCTGCAACTACGTGTCGACCGACTGGATCGTCGTCGCGCTGATGTCGCTCGCGTTCTTCGGCAAGGGCATCGGCGCGCTCGGCTGGGCCGTGGTCGCCGATACGTCGCCGAAGGAAGCGCTCGGCTTGTCCGGCGCGATCTTCAACATGTTCGGCAACATCGCCGGCATCGTGACGCCGATCGTGATCGGTTATCTCGTCGCGCGCACGGGCTCGTTCAATGGCGCGCTGGTGTTCGTCGGCGCGAACGCGCTGCTGACGGTGATCAGCTACCTCGTGATCGTCAAGGACATCCGGCGGGTCGAGTTGCGCTCGGCGTGAGCCCGTTATAGGCTGGTGATCGGCTCAGTTATCGTACTTCCGGGCGGCGGACGCCTGACGCCTCGCGCGATCCATGCGCCTGCGAGGCATCAAACGTCGGGCATCCGCCGATATATGTCACATTTGCGCCGAAAATGAATTGGCGCTTATATAATCAGTCGTCAGACGACGATATAATAAAAATGCACGATTCTCAGCAATCTTCCGGACAAGGAGCGTTTTCGATGGCTACTCCACTAGCATCCACGGCACCGCCACGACGCGCTCGCAATCTTGCCGAGTTCGTCGTCAATTACGTCACCGAGCAGATCGCGGCCAACGCGCTCAAACCAGGCGACAAACTCCCGACCGAATCGCAGCTGATGAACACGCTCAGCGTGAGCCGCACGGTGATTCGCGAGGCGATTTCGCGCCTGCAGGCAGGCAAGGTCATCGAGACGCGTCACGGCATCGGCAGCTTCGTGCTCGAGCCGCAGCGCGAAAAGCTCGGCATCGACATGGTGCCCGCCACCACGCTGCGCGACGTGCTGTCCATTCTCGAGCTGCGCATCAGCCTCGAAACCGAATGCGCGGGTCTCGCCGCGCAACGCGCGAAGCCGGACGACCTCGCGCGCATGCGCGTCGCGCTCGACGCGATCGAGGCGACGCGTCACAACGGGCTCGACAGCGTGGACGCCGACCTGCAGTTCCACATTTCGGTCGCGCGCGCAACGGGCAATCGCTATTTCGTCGACATCCTCACGCAAATGGGCAGCGCGCTGATTCCGCGCAACCGGCTCGACTCGGCTGGCATCGCGCGCGCCGATCCGGACGCGTATCTGTCGCTGGTGAATCTCGAGCATGAGAGCATTCTCGAGGCCATCACGCGGCACGACGCAGAAGGCGCACGCGCGGCAATGCGCATGCATCTGTCGAATAGCCGTGAGCGGCTGCGTCGCGCGAATGAAGTGAGCGAAGCGAACAGCTGATCGCCGCGAAGCTCGCGGGCGAAAAAAATGGCCGGGAAGATCCCGGCCATTTTTTTATCTTGCGATTGCCGCCGCCCTTCCCTTCGCTGCGCGCCCCGCCGCTCGGCCCGGGCGCGCATCCGGTCAGGATGGCCTCACGCGATTAACCGCGTGTGAGTTCGCCATCGCGACGACGCCACAGTTCCAGCGGATTGCCATCGGCCAGCGTTTCGGGCAGCAGCTCGGCCGGGAAATCCTGGTAGCACACCGGGCGCAGGAAGCGGTCGATCGACGTCGTACCAACCGAGGTCGCGCGGCTGTCCGACGTTGCCGGGAACGGGCCGCCGTGGACCATCGCGTGGCACACTTCGACGCCGGTCGGGAAGCCGTTGACCAGAATCCGGCCGGCCTTGCGCTCGAGAATCGTCACCAGCTTCTTCGCGCCCGCCACGTCGGCGCCGTCCATCTGCAGCGTCGCCGTCAG
>DATAQT010000354.1:0-21662 GCA_036264535.1 Paraburkholderia sp.
CACGTCGGAGCAAATCGTCGCTATTCGTGATGACCTGCTCAAGCTGGGTTCGGTGCCGGAACTCGTTTCGCGAAAAATAACGTTACCGAAGTTGGGCCAAGTTCTGTCGCTGCGGCGGAACGGATACTTGGCGGCGTATGACGTGTGCCACAACGTTGCAGATCTTGAGCGCGAACTGGGAAAGATAGAGCAGCGAGTATTGCGAAGAATTTACAGCGATGGGATTGGGGTCAATCTCGCGAAGCTGTCAGGCGCAGCTCGCACGTTCCTCGGCCTTGAATAAGGTGCCCGTGCCACTTACGGTTGCCGACCATACGGACCGCCACGTCTGCAGCTTCCGACTCGATGGGCTGGGGTGAAAACTGGCGTCGCCGTCAAACCCGCATGACATGTGGTTTTCAATGGTGTCTACCGGAAAGCCACGTTCGAAACCCGCGTGAATAGTGGGTTTGCTCAAGCCGTTGCAGCTTGGGAAGCTAGGGTATTGCCATTATACGACGCCCGCAGAGGGCGCTATTTTACAGGGTTTTGGGTCGTTTGGGCAGGGCGGGATCAGGATAGGAGGTCGCACCGGTCATTGTCCTGGCGTCGGCGCAGCGGGCGTCACTGGGCTTCAGATCCCGTCCGCGCTTGCCGTTAACCCCCACTGGTGCCCAACACCGTGCACTTTCTCAACCGGAAGACAGCACGAGCCCGGCGCTTCCTATCCCGATCGAGAGACTTTCCCAAGATGCAGTGGCTTTCCAATCTGAAACTGAGCCAGAAGCTGGTTGGCTCGTTGATGCTGTGCGCGTTCGTCACGGCCATCGTCGGCACGGTCGGCGTGCTGAAGGTGCGCGAAGTCGCGACGATGCAAACCGAAATGTACGACCGCGAATTCGTGCCGGTGCGCGACGACGGCACCGCCGCGTGGCAGGCCGCTTCGCACTTCCGGCGCCTCTATTCGTACATCCTGAATCCGGAGCCGGCCGGCCGCGCCGATACGGTGCGCCTGAACCACGGCGGTGAAGCGGCGATCCTGTCGGCGTTCGACTATGAGCGCAAGCACGCGACCACCGACGCGCAGAAGCAGTTGCTGAGCGACTTCGACGCCGCCTATCCGGCCTATATGAGTTCGGTCGCGAAGGTGATGGCGCTGGCCGACCAGGGCGATCAGACCGGCGCGCTCGCCGAGCTCAAGTCGACCACCGACCCGCTGCACGTCAAACTGCGCACGCTGATGATCAAGCTCTCTGACGTGCGTGACGAACTAGCCAGACAGCGTGTCGCGAACGGCGTCGACATGGTTCGCTCGGTGACGTGGTGGATCGGCAGTTGCGCGCTCGTCGGCGTCGCGATTGCGATCGGCCTCGGGCTCCTCGTGACGCGCGCGGTCGTGCGGCAGATCGGCGGCGAACCGGCCGAAGTCGCGAAGATCGTCGAGCAGATCGCGGGCGGCGATCTGAGCCAGCGTCTGCCCACCGGCGCCGCGGCCGACGGCAGCATCCTGCACGCGGTCGCGCACATGCAGCAGCGTCTCGCGACGACGATCGGCTCGATCCGCGAAAGCGCCGAGTCGGTCAGCATCGCCTCGCAGCAGATCGCCAGCGGCAACATCGATCTGTCCGCTCGCACCGAAGGGCAGGCCGCTTCGCTCGAACAGACCGCGGCGAGCATGTCGGAGCTGACTCAGACCGTCAGCCGCAACAGCGACAACGCGCGCAATGCGAGTGCGCTCGCGACTCAGGCGGCGCAGGTCGCCAACACCGGCAACAGCGCCGTCGAAGGCATGGTGCGGACCATCGGCGAGATCAGCGGCAGTTCGACAAAGATCTCGGAGATCACCGGCGTGATCGAGGGCATCGCGTTCCAGACCAACATTCTTGCCTTGAACGCGGCGGTCGAGGCCGCGCGCGCAGGCGAGCAGGGGCGCGGCTTCGCGGTGGTCGCGAGCGAGGTGCGCAATCTCGCGCAGCGTTCGGCGAGCGCGGCCAAGGAGATCAAGGAGATGATCACGACATCGGTCGCGATCATCGAGGGCGGCACGCAGCAGGCGGCCGAAGTCAGCGCGACGATGGCGGATATCAAGGACGCGGTGCATCGTGTGTCGGATATCGTCGGTGAGATCGCGACGGCCTCCGAAGAGCAGAACCGCAGCATCCACCAGGTCGGCCAGGCCGTCACGCAGATGGACGAGACCACGCAGCAGAACGCGGCGCTCGTCGAAGAGGCCGCGGCGGCCGCGCAATCGCTCGAAGCGCAGGCGCGCAAGATGAAGCAGATCGTGTCCGTGTTTCGGACCGGCGATAGCCGGAGTTTCGCTTCTACCGCGCCGACGCCGAAGCCGCCGGCAGCAGCGCTCGCGAGCAACCCGGCGCAAACGCAGCGGGTGGCCGCGACGCCGAAACGCGTGGCCGCAACCGCCGATAGTGACTGGAATACGTTCTAGTGCAGCCCAGGCGACCGGCGCTGCGGAATTGATTGGCGCTGAAATTCGGTGACGCGTGCGAGCGATGGCGCACGCCGCGCCGATTCATTAAATCCGCCCACTGTCAGCGGCGAACAACTGCCGAGTCTGACCAGCCCGCAGGCCGGCTCGACCGCCGCGACCGGCAACGGCCTGGAAGGTATCTGGACGACTCCCTCCGGCTTCACTATGACGAACGGGTTCATCGATCCGCAAGGCAACGTGTCCAGTCTGAATTCGGTAGGCGGATTCGGGATGTCGGAATTCTTTGGCGTGCTCGCTGCCACGACGCCGAACTGGACGCTGACGTCGGGCACGGCAATCATCAGCAACGTCCACTATCCCACCACCGCCGGTTCGGGCACGTTCGCCGCGAATCAGACGTTCACCGGCAGCTATACCGAGAACGGCAGCACGACCGCGCTGTCGTAGATCTACGACGCCGCGAATGCGCTCGCGGTGACGCAATCGAGCGTCGCGGGCACGTGGACGGAAAGCGGTTCGTCGCTGACGATCGCCAACGACGGCACGCTGACTGGAAACCTCGGCGGCTGTCAGGTGTCGGGAACGCTGCTGCTCACGACGCCTTCGTCGAGCAAGAATCTCTATACGCTGAGCGTCACCGGCACGAGCACATCCTGCACATTGCAGTCGGGCACGACCTATTTCGGCAATGCCGCGATCAAGTTCCTGCCGATTTCGGGAAGCAGTCTTTATACGCGCTCGATTTTCTATCTCATCAAGTCGGCGAATAACGCGACGCTCGCCTACGGACAGTTGCAGCCGCAATAAGGGCCGTCGGCGCAGGGGCAAGCGCAGCCGGCCGCCGCATCTGCATGCGGTGTCGGCCGGTGGCCTGATTGGGTATATCGCGGGTATGGGAGGGCGGCGCGCGCTCTTTATTAGGGGAACTGGAAAGGCATCGGCGCCGCGCCGTCAGATCACAAAATAAGTCAGCTGAACCGCCGCGCGAGTGACGACCATCTGCAGCACCTGCACGATCACGAACAGCAGGATCGGCGACAGATCGATGCCGCCGAATTTCGGCAGCACGCGGCGCAGCGGATTCAGAAACGGCGCGGTCAGCTGATAGAGAATCGGCATCGCCGCCGAACGTGGATTGAGCCACGACAGCAGCGCCATCAGGATCGTCATCCAGATGATCAGGTTGAGCGCCCATTTGATCGCGGTCAGCACCGCGACGATCAGCAGCGTCGGCACGAGCGTCAGCGGATCGGCACCGGTGAGCACGACCATCAGGACGACGTAAATGATCGCCGCGATCAGCGTCGCGACCACGCTCGCCCAATCGATGTTGCGCGTGCTCGGCAGGATGCGCCGCAGCGGCAACACGATCCAGTTGGTCGCCTGCAACACGGCGTTCGAGACCGGGTTGTACGGCGGCAGGCGCACGACCTGCAGCCATGCGCGCAACAGCAGTGCCGCGCCGAACAACGTGAAAATGGTATTCAGCAGAAAACGGGCGATATCGCCAAACATTCTCGTGTCCTTATGCTTCTGATGACGGCGGCCGGCCGGCCGCGGGCTGCCGGCGTCGCCCGATTGGCGCGCGCCGGCGGATTGCAGGATTTACCCGGTCAGTCAACCGGAGCTTCGACGTCATTGCGCGCCGCCGCCCGATGGCTGTCTGTCCGGCATCACACGGAAATCCGGACCTCGCTGATCAGGATCGTACCGTTGCCACCGTCGGTGTAGTTGGGAATGTCCGCCAGCAGTTGCTCGGACGCGGGCTTGAACACTTTATAGAAGTCGTCTGCGCTGTCGAACAGGAAATGACCCGCGGCCACGTACGGCGGCGGCGTGCCGGGCGGCCCGGCGTTGAGGCCCGCGTCGACCGACCAGCCCTTTAACGCCGGCCCGAACAGCTTCGCCGCGAGCGGCATGTGGGTCGCGCAATAGTAGTCCATGTCGAAGCGGCCGTTTTCCCGATACGGATAGAGGATGCTGACCTTGATCATTGTGCGTTCTCGTCTGTTGATCCCGAAGCGCGGCGCGGGTGGTTGCGTGGTTCGCGAGCGGTTCGTCCGGCGCGCCGGACGTCACATTATCACGGCTTACTTGACGCTTGCACCTGCCGCGGCCTGATTCAGCGAGCGGCCCAGCGATTCTTCCACTGCTTCGGAGATCGCTTCGATGGTCGCGGGCGGTGTCGCGCGGTGTCGGGCGAGATTGACCGCGCGACGCGTCAGCAGACCGTACAGCGCGGCGTGGTCGCCGCCGAATCCTTCGAGCAGCGCGAGCTGCTTTTCCACGACACCCGCATCGCCGCGCGACACCGGCCCGGCGAGCGCGTTGGGCAGGCCCTTGTCGCGCGCGGTTTCGATCGTGCCGGCGAGCATCGGCAGCAGGGCGCGCAGCGCGTCGTCTTCGGCGAAACCGAGCGTGCGCCACAACGCGACGCATTCGGCGAGGCTGCACAGCGCGAAGCTCGCCGCGTAGTGCGCGGCGGCGTGATACAGCATGCGCCCGCCCGGCGGAATGGACAGCGGATGGCAGCCCAGTGCGAGCGCGAGCGCGGTCAGCGTCTCTTTCAGCGCGCCGTCGGCTTCAATCGTCACCGAGCAGCCGGCGATGCGTTCGAGATCGGCGAGCTCGCCGCTAAACAGATAGAGTGGATGAAAGCCGCCGATCGCCGCGCCCTGTTCGCGCGCCGGCGCGAGCAGTTCGACCGGCGATGCGCCGCTGCAGTGCACGAGCGCCTTGCCCTGGTGGCTTGCCGTGTCGCCTCCGAACCGGAGTGTGTGCGCTGTCGAACCGATACTGTCGTCGGGAACGGCTAAAAAAACGATATCGGCGGCGTCGACGACCTGTTGCGGGTCGTCGCAGGCCGCGCAGTGTTCGATCTGGGCCGCGAGTCGGCGCGCGGAAGCGGCCGAGCGGCTCGCCACGGCGCTGACCGGATAGCCGGCGCGGGCAAACGCGAGCGCGAGACAGCGCGCAAGCCGCCCCGCGCCGATGAAGCCGACGCGCGGCAAGGAAGACTGGGACATGGTCGCCTGCTCCGGACGGATCGGGTGAATGGGAAAGCCGCAGTATCGCGCATCCCGCGACGCTCGGCGCGATCCGGCCCTTGCATGGTCCGACAGCTGTCGTCGGATGAGTTTGCAGGCGATATGGCGCCCGCGGTCAGTCATCGGATGGCGCGACGCCCGTGGGTCTGGAAACTGCTCACAATCGTACGTGACAGGGTTCAGTGGTCGATGAGCGGATTTGGGTAGTGGTGGTTCCGTACCTGGTGGCTTCGTTACTTCGTTCGCAGTCAGAAATTCGGGAGGGTCGAGATGAGTATTTTTTCTTACCGAAAGCACTTGCGGTTCCTGACGCACGCCCAGCGCCGTCGGTGGTGGGATCAGAAAAAGCGCCTTACGCCCCGCGTGCGGATCAGCGGCGCCTACGTGCCGCCGAACGTGTCCCGCGAATTCGTGTACGTGAAGGTCGGCTAGGCGCGCGGTCTTCGCAGGTGAGAAAATGCCCGGCTCGAGCAATTCGCCGGGCATTTTTATTGAGAAATTCCTTCCGCCTGTCAGGTTTGAAGCGAATTTGTAATTAAACATTACCGATGCGCGAACTCAGACACGCGCGCTCGATCAGACGTATGACGCGCGTCTTACCAGTCGCGTGCAACCCCTTGATTCCCGGTCCATTTCGCCGCTCGTCGCGGCCGCGCGCATGCCCATGCGCGTGGCGTACGGCAAAACGCATCGGCTCGCTCATTGCAATTTGCAACAAATGCGAACAGTTCGGCCGGGGCTTTTTAGATAAATTGGTTCAACAGCATGCGAGGCATGCGCAGTCGGCGACCTTGGCAGGCCGCGCTAGGAGAATAGAAGTGAAAAAGATCGTTCCGTTTGTCGTTGCAGCCGCACTCGGCCTGGGACTTGCCGGGGCTGCTGAGGCACATGTTTCAGTCGGTATCGGCATTGGGGTGCCGATCGCGCCGGCTTATCCGGTCTATGCGGCGCCGCCGCCGGTCTATTACGCGCCGCCTGCGCCGGTATATGCGCCGCCTGTCGTGGTCGCGCCGGCTCCGGTGGTGGTGGGCGGCTACTACGGGTATGGCCACCCGTATTACCGCGGCTACTACCACGGCCACGGCTACTATCGCGGCTACTACGGACACCCGTACTATCGTCGCTAAACGTGGGCGCGCGTAAGGCGCGCGGGAACGTCGACGGCGTAACGCCGGCCTATGTGCCGGGTTACGCCGTTTCTATTTGTGCCGCCGGTTTATTGCTCTGCGCAACGTTGGCGACTGGTGTCGAGCCTTGGCGCGCGCCGTTCCAAAGCATCGATGAAGCTGGGAGAATGATTGTTTCGCCACCGCTTCAGGAGAGTTTCGCCGATGCAAGCGCTTCCCGCTCCCACTTTCGATGACGTTCTCGACGCCGCCGCGCGTCTCGAAGGCGTCGCGCACCGCACCCCCGTTCTGACGTCGAGCACGTTCAACGAGCGCACTGGCGCGTCGGTGTTTTTCAAGTGCGAAAACTTCCAGCGCATGGGCGCATTCAAGTTTCGCGGCGCGTACAACGCCATTTCACATTTCGATGCGGAGCAACGCAAGGCTGGCGTGCTGACCTATTCGTCGGGCAATCACGCGCAGGCGATTGCGCTGTCGGCGCGCCTCGCCGGCATCCACGCGACGATCGTGATGCCGCACGACGCGCCCGAGGCCAAGGTGGCCGCGACGAAAGGCTACGGCGGCGAAGTGATCACCTACGACCGCTACAAGGAAAACCGCGAGGAAATCGGCCGACGGCTCGCCGAAGAGCGTGGCATGACGCTGATTCCACCGTACGATCATCCGCACGTGATCGCTGGACAGGGCACCGCGGTCAAAGAGTTGATCGACGAAACCGGCCCCCTCGACATGCTGTTCGTGTGCCTTGGCGGCGGCGGGTTGATCAGCGGCAGCGCGTTGTCGTCGGCCGCGCTGAGCCCGGCTTGCACGGTGATCGGCATCGAGCCCGAAGCGGGCAACGACGGTCAGCAGTCGCTCGCGCGCGGCGAGATCGTGCATATCGACGCGCCGCGCACCATCGCGGACGGCGCCGCGTCGACCCATCTGGGCGACTACACGTTCGCGATCATCCGCCAACTGGTCGCGCGAATCGAAACGGTCAGCGACGCGCAGTTGATCGACACGATGCGTTTTTTCGCGCAGCGCATGAAGATCGTCGTCGAACCGACCGGTTGCCTCGCGGCGGCGGCAGTGCTGAACGGCATTGTGCCGGTGAAGGGCAAACGCGTCGGCGTGGTGGTGAGCGGCGGCAACGTCGATTTGCCGAAGCTCGCGCAGTTTCTTGCATGAGCGGTTCACGCTAAGTCGCGTGAAGGAAAAACGGCTCGCCGAGGCGAGCCGTTTTCTTGTCAGTGAGCCGCATCAGCTTGCCTCTTGCGCGGTGCTCTGCACGATCAGGTCGTGATACCCGTTGATGATCACGCTGTACGAGAAATACGCGAACAGCAGCGCCGACAGAACGTGACACGCGCGCAGCAGACCGGCGCCGGCGCGCTTGCGACCGTGGCTGCCGAGCCCGCAGATAAAGAGCGTCCAGCACAGGCCGCCCAGGAAAAAGCCGCCGAGAAAGATCAGCGCGGTCGTGGGGCTCGTGGCGCCAGCCTTCGCGATCAGCGCGCCGCCGACCGCCGCGAACCACAGAATCGCCGAGGGTGACGACACCGCAAGCAGCACCCCGCGCAGAAACCCGCGCCATGCCGACAGATGCGGCGCGGCCGCGTCGCCTTCGCCGGCAACCGCTGGCGCCGTGGCCGGGAACATCGCTTCGCGCGCCATCTTCCACGTGAGGAACATCAGGATCACCGCGCCGCCGATCCACACGACCCAGCGCACCGACTCGAACTGCAGCAGCGCGGCCATGCCCGCGAGCGCGAGCGTCGCGTAAATGAGATCGCCGACGCACGAGCCGAGGCCGAGCCAGAAGCCCGGCCGGAAGCCGTGTGACAGTGTCAGCGAAATGATCGCGACGTTGACGAGACCGATATCGAGGCACAGCGACAAGGACAGAAAAAATCCGTCTGACATCATTGAAAAAGCGTGCATCCGGGCGAGCGCTCCATCCTTTATTGATTATGTTGTGCGTCGCGCGTTACAGGCCGAGGCCCAACTCGTTCCACAAGCTATCGACACGCTGCTTGACCGCGTCGTCCATCACGATCGGGCGCCCCCATTCGCGGTCGGTTTCGCCCGGCCACTTGTTGGTCGCGTCGAGCCCCATTTTCGAGCCGAGGCCGGCCACCGGCGACGCGAAATCGAGATAGTCGATCGGCGTGCGGTCGACGAGCACCGTGTCGCGAGTCGGGTCCACTCGCGTGGTGATCGCCCAGATAACTTCCTTCCAGTCGCGGAGATTGACGTCCTCGTCGACGACGACGATGAACTTCGTATACATGAACTGTCGCAGGAAGCTCCACACCCCGAACATCACGCGCTTCGCATGGCCGGGGTAGCTCTTCTTCATCTGTACGATCGCCATGCGGTAGCTGCAGCCTTCGGGCGGCAGGTAGAAGTCGGTGATCTCGGTGAACTGCTTTTGCAGCAACGGCACGAACACTTCATTCAGCGCGACGCCGAGCACGGCGGGTTCGTCGGGCGGCTTGCCGGTGTAGGTGGAGTGATAGATCGCGTCGCGGCGCATCGTGATGCGCTCGACCGTGAAGACCGGGAACCACTCCTGCTCGTTGTAGTAGCCGGTGTGATCGCCGTACGGGCCTTCGAGCGCGTGCTCGTACATGGCCGACGCACCCTTCGACGGACGCGGCGGCGCGCCAGCCGGCGCGGGCGAGGGCGCGCCTTCCTGCGGATAGATGAAGCCCTCGAGCACGATCTCGGCGCGCGCGGGCACCTGCAGACCGTCGACACCCGGCGTGATGCACTTCGCGAGCTCGGTGCGGCCGCCGCGAAGCAGCCCGGCGAACTGGTATTCGGACAGCGTGTCGGGTACCGGCGTGACCGCGCCGAGGATCGTCGCCGGGTCCGCGCCGAGCACGACGGCCACCGGATAGGGCTTGCCGGGATTTTTCAGCGCGAACTCGCGGAAATCGAGCGCGCCACCGCGATGCGCGAGCCAGCGCATGATCAGTTTGTTACGCCCGATCAGTTGCTGGCGATAGATACCTAAGTTTTGTCGGCTCTTGTTTGGCCCTTTTGTGACGGTCAGACCCCAGGTAATCAGCGGCCCGGCATCGCCGGGCCAGCAGGTCTGAATGGGCAGTTTGGCGAGGTCGACATCGTTGCCCTCCCAGACGATTTCCTGGCAAGGCGGCGCGCTGACCGTCTTCGGCGCCATGTCCCACACCGCCTTGGCTAGCGACAACAGCTTGCCGGCGTCCTTGAGTCCTTTCGGTGGCTCGGGTTCCTTCAGCGCGGAGAGCAGCCGGCCGACGTCGCGCAGTGATTCGAGCGCCGCCTGGTCGCCTGCGCCCGCTTCGGCATCGATGCCCATGCCGAGCGCGACGCGGCGCGGCGTGCCGAACAGATTGCCGAGCACCGGGAACGCATGCCGCTCGGTATTCTCGAATAGTAGAGCCGGGCCGCCCGCGCGCAGCACGCGGTCGCACAGTTCGGTCATTTCGAGATTCGGCGACACCTGTTGCGAGATTCGGCGGAGTTCGCCGATCGTCTCGAGGCGGCCGATGAAATCACGCAGGTCTTTGTATTTCATCTGTAACGGATCAGGGGCCGTATGCACGGCGCATGGGACTAGGAGCGCGGCAGGAACGGCGGTACCACCGATCTGGCGCAAAAAAGCGATTGTCGATTTTACCTGCGTTAGCCAGCGCACGTAGACCAACTAAATGGCCTATTCCAGCCAGCCAGGGTCGGATCGCTGAAAACGCGCATAGAGCACGGTTTTCGGCCGACTGAACACCGTTCATAATTACAAATAGTTATAATTTTTGCATTCTATAGTGTTGACGATCTATAAAACCGTGCATAGAATCCGTCGACATTGGTTGTAGGGCGTTAACCTTTTTACCGTCGCCCCCGGTCCTTCGACGCAACGCGTCACCGTTTTACTTGCCCGCAAGTGGAACGGCCTTAATGAAGTCCCTCACCAGCGCCCATCAACGCTGGTTTTTCGCGTGGGAGCCGAGTCCGGCATGCATCGAGTATGCGGGCTGATTTTGATAGGGCTCCCCAAACGGTATTTGTTGCCGTTTTCCCGACGTCGCTGCTGCCCAACCAGACAGAACGCGATGTCTTGACTCTGCGAGCACGCTGCACCGCCTGATTTGTCCCGGCGGAGTTCGCGGATCATGCAAGATGGGAGATCTGAATGAACGCCTGGTTATCGTGGCGTCCCGATGGGCGTATTGCGCAGGTTGTGCGCGGTGTGCTGCGCCGCGGGACGCGATTGAGTCATCACATGTTCAGCATTGTCGGCGGTATCGCCGTGGTGCTGGCTCTGGCGCTGTGGCTGATGCCGGCCTGGCGCGGCGCGCTCGCCGCGCGCCTGATGCCGGTCATTTCCGCCGCCGTACAGGCGGGCCCAGTCCGCCTGCTGCAAGGCAATCCGCTGCCGGCCATCGGTCCGACCAGAAACGCCGGCCCGTCAACCGACGAATCGCTGTCGGCCAATCCGGTCAATCCGACGAACACGCCGAGCCCCGCCGACGGCTCGAACGACGGCAGCATGACCCTCACCGCGGCCACCACCAGCTTCGACGGTGCGTTCGACGGCTCAGGCGCGTCGGGCACGAGTGCCGTGGCGCTCAACGGCCTCGATCCGCATACGATGCAGGGCGTCAGCGCGCTCGCGCGTCTGATTCCGCAGCAGCGCGTTTCCGCCGATGCGCGCGATGACCGCGTGCTCGTCTCGAGGCACGAGCAGGACCTGGTCGCGTCGTTCCTCGCCCGGCGTTATCGCGTCGCTCAGGAGCCCGTCAGCGAGCTCGTGAAAGCCGCGTTCGACACCGGCCGCGAAGTCGGGCTCGATCCGCTGCTGCTGCTGTCGGTGATGGCGATCGAATCAGGCTTCAATCCGTACGCCGAAAGCGGCGTCGGCGCGCAGGGCCTGATGCAGGTGATGTCGAAGGTGCATTCGGACAAATTCCAGTATTTCGGTGGCCAGGGTGCGGCGCTTGACCCGCTCGCGAACATCAAGGTCGGCGCGCTCGTGCTGAAGGACTGCATCGCGCGCGGCGGCTCACTGCCGGGCGGCCTGCGCCTGTATGTCGGCTCGAGCACGCAGGACGACGGCGGCTACGGCGCGAAAGTGATGGCCGAGCGTGGTCGTCTGCGCGACGTCGCACGCGGCCGCAAGGTACCGATCAATGCGCCGCAAGCGCCGGTGCTGACCGCGTCGACCACGGCCCCGGCCGCGGCGACGAGCGCCGGCAATGGCAAGCGCGTACAGGTGACGCTGCAGGGCGGCCACGCGCTGAACTCGACGACGCCGGCGGTGCACACGCAGCCGGCCGATCAGGACAACGACACCGCCAGTTCGACGCGCCATGTGGCGTCGGAGCTGGGGGCTTGAGTTAGACGTTGTCTGTCGAGCTGCATGAAAAAAAGGGACACCCGAGGGTGTCCGTTTTTGCGTCTGGCAGGTCGGCTACCGCAGACTCAAGTCGTCAGTGCCGCCCGAACAGCTTCGCCAGCCGCTCGACCGCCTCTTCGAGCTTCGGATACGCGGTCGCATACGACAGCCGGATGTAGTCCTTCGGCGCGTGCGTGCCGAAATCCATGCCCGGCACCAGCACGACGCCGGCATCGTGCAGCATCGCCTTCGTGAGTGCGGCGCTGTCGCCGGCCGCCGCATGCGCGACGCCGCGGCAATCCGCATACACGTAGAACGCGCCGTCGGGCATCACCGGCACCGCAAAGCCGAGCGATTCGAGCGCTGGCGCGATGAAGTCGCGGCGGCGCTTGAATTCGAGGCGCCGTGCCTCGTAGATCGCGATCGTCTCCGGCTCGAAGCAGGCGAGCGCCGCGTGCTGCGCGAGCGCCGACGCGCAGATGAACAGGTTCTGCGCCAGCTTTTCGAACGCGCTGACCATCGCGGGCGGGACGACGAGCCAGCCGAGGCGCCAGCCGGTCATGTTGAAGTACTTCGAAAAGCTGTTCACGGTGATCACGTCGTCGCCGAACGACAGGGCCGACACGGGCTTCGCGTCGTAGCTGAGCCCCTGGTAGATCTCGTCGACGATCGTGAAGCCGCCGCGCGCGCGCACGGCCTTGACGATGCGCTCGAGCTCGGCCGGCTCGATCGACGTGCCGGTCGGGTTCGACGGCGACGCGAGCAGCACGCCGCGGGTGCGCTCACTCCACAGGCGCTCGACCTCGGCGCAGGTCAGCTGGAAGCGCTCGGCCGGGCCGCTCGGCACCATCACCGGCCGGCCTTCGGCAGCGATCACGAAATGGCGGTTGCACGGATAGCACGGGTCGGGCATCAGCACTTCGTCGTCGCGATCGACGAGCGCCGCGCACGCGAGCAGCAGCGCGGCCGACGCGCCCGCCGTGACCACGATCCGCGCCGGATCGACGTCGATGCCGTAGAACTCGGCGTAATGGGCGGAAATCGCGTCGCGCAGCGCGTGCACGCCGAGCGCGCTCGTGTACTGCGTGACGCCACGGCGCAGCGCGCTCGCGGCCGCCTCGATGACGGGCTCGGGCGCGGTGAAATCGGGCTCACCGATGCCCATGTGAATGATGTCGCGCCCCTCGCGCTCGAGCAGCGCGGCCTCCTTGGCCAGTTCCATCACGTAGAAAGGCTGGATGGCATCGACGCGCGCGGCAAGCCGCACGAGAGGTTCGGTCACGGAGTTCATACGGTCAGATCCAGTTCAGAAACAGGACAGCGCCCACACATGAAATGATGCGCTCATCGACGTGCGCAGCGGCATCCTTGCGGGCGATTCGTTTCTTCGCCCAGTGCAGTGCGGTGCGCGGCAGGGGCCCGCTGCATGGCATGGCCCCACGCACGCCGCGCTCAGCCCTTGCGGGCTGCCTGCGTCTCGTTGGCGCGCAGTTGCGCCGCGAGCTTGTCGAGCACGCCGTTCACGTACTTGTAGCCGTCCGAGCCACCGAACGTCTTGGTCAGTTCGACCGCTTCGTTGATGACCACGCGGTACGGAATGTCGACGTGATTCTTCAGTTCGAACGCGGCGACCAGCAGCACCGCGCGCTCGACCGGCGACAGCTGCTCGATCGGACGATCGAGGCACGGCGCGATCGCGGCGGACAGCGCCTCGGAATCGCGCATCACGCCATGCAGGATCGCGTCGAGATGCTCGTGGTCGGCCTTGTCGTAACCTTGCGCGCCGCGCAGTTGCGCGTCGATCTCAGGGCCGGGCGAGCCCGACAGCAACCACTGGTAAAGCCCCTGCGTGGCCAGTTCGCGGGAGCGTCGGCGTGCGCTCTTCATGCCTCTTCCTCGTCGTCTTCGTCTTCGTCGTCATCGCCGCCGAGCTGCTCGAGCGCGACCGCGAGGTTCGCCATTTCGACGGCCACGCGCGCGGCGTCGCGACCCTTCTCGGTCATGCGCGCGACGGCCTGCTCGTCGTTCTCGGTGGTCAGCACCGCGTTCGCGACGGGGATGCCAAAGTCGAGGCCGATGCGCGTAATGCCCGCGCCGCTTTCGTTCGAGACCAGTTCGAAGTGGTAGGTCTCGCCGCGAATCACCGCGCCGAGCGCGATCAGCGCGTCGAATTGCGCGCTTTCCGCGAGTTTTTGCAGCGCGAGCGGAATTTCCAGCGCGCCCGGCACCGTGACGAGCAGCACGTCTTCGCCGGTCACGCCGAGGCGTTCGAGTTCTTCGATGCAGGAGTCGGCGAGGCCGTTGCAGACGGGTTCGTTAAAGCGCGCCTGGACGATGCCGATGCGCAGTCCGTCGCCGTCGAGATTCGGTTGGTATTGTCCGATTTCCATGTGAATTCCGTAGTGTTTGAGTGTGCGCGAGGCGCGTGAGTGGCCGGATCAGACTTGCGGGGCTTGCGTACGGCTGCCGGGCATCGGAATGAAGCCCGTGACTTCGAGACCATAACCCGACATGCTGCCGAGCTTGCGCGGGTTCGACAGCACCTGCATCTTGCCGACGCCAAGTTCGCGCAGAATCTGCGCGCCGATGCCGTAGGTCTTGAAGTCGACCGGACGGCGCTTCAGCGCGTCAGCTTTTTCCTTTGAGTCGAACGCCCTGAAGACGTCGATCAGATGGTCTTTCGAGTCGCCGCAATTGAGCAGCACGACCACGCCGAGATCGCGTTCGGCGATTTCTTTCATGGCCGCATCCAGCGTCCACGAATGGGTGGATTCGCCGACTTCGAGCAGATCCAGTACCGACAACGGCTCGTGCACGCGCACCGGCGTGTCGTGCTCGGGCGTCGGCGTGCCGCGCACCAGCGCGATGTGCGGCTGGCCGCTCGGCTGATCGAGATACATGACCGCGCGGAACGCGCCGTGCGCGGTTTGCATCGTGCGTTCGCAGATACGCTCGACGATCGACTCGGTGCGGCTGCGGTAGTGAATCAGATCGGCGATCGTGCCGATCTTCAGGTCATGCTCCTTGCCGAACTCCATCAGGTCGGGCAGGCGCGCCATCGTGCCGTCGTCCTTGATCACTTCGCAGATCACCGCGGCCGGCGTGAGGCCCGCGAGCCTCGTGAAGTCGCAGCCGGCCTCGGTATGGCCGGCACGCACGAGCACGCCGCCCGGCTGGGCCATGATCGGGAAGATATGGCCCGGCTGCACGATGTGCTCGGCCTTTGCGTCCGGCGCGACGGCGGCGGCGATCGTGCGGGCGCGGTCGGCTGCCGAGATGCCGGTCGTCACGCCTTCGGCCGCTTCGATGCTGACCGTGAACGCGGTGCCGTACTGCGTGCCGTTGCGGTAGGTCATCAGCGGCAGGTTCAGCTGCTTGCAGCGATCCTGGGTGAGCGTCAGGCAGATCAGTCCGCGGCCGTAGCGAGCCATGAAATTGATCGCTTCCGGAGTGACAAATTCGGCGGCGACCACGAGGTCGCCCTCGTTTTCGCGGTCTTCTTCGTCGACGAGGATCACCATCCGGCCGGCTTTCAGTTCGGCGATGATCTCTTGGGTGGAGGCGAGCGTCATGTTGGCGAGATTTTCGGGAAAGCGCGTATTTTACGCCACGCGCGGGTCCAAGTCGCCTCCGCCAGGCGACATAGGCCGTTTGGCCGACTGGCGACGAGCTGGGCGTGGTTGCTATGCTCGTCGAAACGGTGGGCGATGGCGGCCGGCGGTGCGGCGCGCGGGCAGCTGCAGCTTCCTCGCGTTCGCCGGATGGAGGCTCGAATGAAACGTACCTGGACGATTATCGGCGTGAATGACGTCGCTCGCAGCTTCAGCTGGTATCAATCGCTGTTCGGCCAGCCGCCGACCTCGCCCGCGCATGACGACTTCGGGCAGATCCTCGACGCCGACGGCACCGTTCTGCTGTGCCTGCACCGGTGGGGCGCGCACGAACATCCGTCGCTGATGAGCCCCGCGAACGGCTCCCCGGTCAACGGCCTTCTGTTTTTTCGCGTCGACGATTTCGATTCATGCGTCGCACGGGCACGCGCGCTTGTCGGTCGGCTCGACGACGAGCCGCGGATGAACTCGCATACCGGAACGATGGAGTTTTCGCTGCGCGATCCGGACGGTTATCACGTGATGGTCAGCGCGCTGTCCGCGGCCTGACAACCGACACGCCGGCACGCAGCGAGCAAAGCGGAACGCGCGCGAATCCTACGCTCCGCTTTGCGGCCAGTCATGCACGTCCCACACAACATGCTCTGCATGCATCGAAGGTTGACGCAGATCATGTTTGAGCCGCGAAAGCGGCCTCTTTTTCAATGCCCGTCGTGCATGGTGCGACGCAAAATCCCTAGAAAGGCCGGGCTTTCTAGTCTTACCATACCCTGTAGGTATGAAATAGGACAGGAAAAGTATTGGACGGGCCAAACGGGCGAGAGGTATAAAAACATCCAATGAACTCACTCCCGCAGCCGCCGACATGACCCAAGCGACCATCGAACGCATCGAAACCCGCCTCGTCGATCTACCGACGATCCGCCCTCACAAGCTGTCGGTCGCCACGATGTACGGGCAGACGCTGATGCTGGTCAAGGTCTACTGCAGCGACGGCATCGTCGGCGTCGGCGAAGGCACCACGATCGCCGGCATGGCCTACGGCCCGGAAAGCCCCGAAGCCATGAAGCTCGCGATCGACGCCTACTTCGCCCCGGCGATGATCGGCAAGGACGCAACCCAGATCCAGGCGCTGATGGCCCACCTTGGCAAGCTGGTCAAGGTCAATCATTTCTCGAAGAGCGCGCTCGAAACCGCCCTGCTCGACGCCCAGGGCAAGCGCCTCGGCGTGCCGGTGAGCGAGCTGCTCGGCGGCCGTCGCCGTGAGCGTCTGCCGGTTGCGTGGACGCTCGCGTCGGGCGACACGGCGAAAGACATCGCCGAAGCCGAGCATATGCTCGAGGTGCGTCGCCACAAGGTCTTCAAGCTGAAGATCGGCGCGAAGGAACTGAAGACCGACATCAAGCACGTCGCCGAGATCAAGAAGGCGGTCGGCGAGCGCGCCGCGGTGCGCGTCGACGTCAACATGGCGTGGAGCGAGACGCAAGCAGCGTGGGCGATTCCGGCGCTGGCCGAGGCGGGCTGCGATCTGGTCGAGCAGCCGGTCGCGTCCGCCGCGGCGCTTGCGCGCCTGATGCGCCGCTTCCCGGTCGCGCTGATGGCCGACGAAATTCTGCAAGGCCCGGACAGCGCGTTCGAGATCGCGAAGAACGGCGGCGCCGATGTGTTCGCGATCAAGATCGAACAGAGCGGTGGCCTGTTCGCCGCGCAGCGGGTGGCCGCGATCGCCGATGCCGCCAGCATCGAACTGTACGGCGGCACGATGCTCGAAGGCGCGTTCAGCACGGTGGCGTCGGCGCACCTGTTCGCGAGCTTCGCGAATCTGCAATGGGGCACCGAGCTGTTCGGGCCGTTGCTGATCACCGAAGAGATTCTGACCACGCCGCTCGATTACAGCGACTTCGAGCTGACCGTGCCGAACGGCCCGGGTCTCGGCATCGAACTCGACGAGGCGAAGGTCAAGCGGTTCACTCGAGACGGCCTGATGAAGGTCACCCGCTAAACGCATTCCGATCAAGAGGATTCAACGATGCTTTTCCATGTACGAATGGACGTGCACCTGCCGGTCGACATGCCGGCCGAGGTGGCAAACGAAATCAAAACGCGCGAGAAGGCTTACTCGCAGGAGCTCCAGCGCAGCGGCAAGTGGCGTCATATCTGGCGCCTCGTTGGCGAGTACGCGAATTACAGCATCTTCGATGTAGAGAGCAATGCCGAACTGCACGACATTCTGTCCGGCTTGCCTCTGTTCCCGTACATGAAGATTTCGGTGACGCCTCTGTGTCGTCACCCGTCGTCGATTCGGGACGACGACATCTGAGCCCAGGGGCCAGGCGCTCTTTGACGGCGAGCGCATCCAAAGCCATCTTTTCCCCCAATACCAACTGGAGACAGTCATCGTGAGCGTCAAAGTATTTCAAACCAAAGAAGTGCAGGATCTGCTGAAAGCCGCTTCCAACGTCGATGCCGGTAACGGCAACGCACGTTTCCAGCAGATCGTTTTCCGTCTGCTGGGCGACCTGTTCAAGGCGATCGATGACCTCGACATCACGCCCGACGAAATCTGGGCCGGTGTCAACTATTTGAACAAGCTGGGCCAGGACGGCGAGGCGGCGCTGCTCGCCGCCGGCCTCGGTCTCGAGAAGTATCTCGACATCCGCATGGACGCCGAGGACAAGCAGATCGGTCTTGAAGGCGGCACGCCGCGCACGATCGAAGGCCCGCTGTACGTCGCCGGCGCAACGGTGCGCGAGGGCGTGTCGAGGATCGACGTCAACGCGGACGAAGACGCGGGCCCGCTCGTGATCCGCGGCACGGTCAAGGATCTGGACGGCAAGCCGGTCGCGGGCGCACTCGTCGAGTGCTGGCACGCGAACTCGAAGGGCTTCTACTCGCACTTCGACCCGACCGGCGCGCAGAGCGACTTCAACCTGCGCGGCGCTGTGAAGACCGGCGCCGATGGCAAGTACGAGTTCCGTACGCTGATGCCGGTGGGCTACGGCTGCCCGCCGCACGGTTCGACGCAGCAGTTGCTCAACGTGCTGGGCCGTCACGGCAACCGTCCGGCGCACGTGCACTTCTTCGTGAGCAGCGACGATCATCGCAAGCTGACCACGCAGTTCAACATCGAAGGCGATCCGCTGATTTGGGACGACTTCGCGTACGCCACGCGCGAAGAACTGATTCCGCCGGTCGTGGAGAAAACCGGTGGTGCGGCGCTGGGCCTGAAGGCCGATGCGTACAAGGACATCGAGTTCAACTTCACGATCACGCCGCTGGTCCAGGGTAAGGACAACCAGCTCGTCCATCGTCTGCGCGCTTCGGCCGAAGCGTAATCGCACGAGGCGCACGAGGCGGCGCGGCCACACGGCCGCCGCCGCCTTTCGTTGCCAACGGCCGGCAGTCCTGCTGGCCGAATCCATCAGGCGTTAAGGAGTCGACGGTGTCGAGCAAAATTCGTGAGCAGGCAGCGCTCGATGTCGCGTCCGTGCTGCCGGATCGGGCCCACGATCTGGCGCGCCTGCTGATTCTGATCGACGACAGCGAACCGGTCATCACCGTGGTCGGCAAGTACAACCACGGCAAAAGCAGCCTGCTCAACGAGCTGTCGGGCCAGGATGCGTTCGCGGTGTCCGACCGGCGCGAAACGGTGCGCCTGTCCGATAGCGTCCGTCAGGGTGTGCGCTGGCTCGACGCGCCGGGACTCGATGCCGATGTCGGCAGCGGCGACGACCGTGAAGCGTTGCGCGCCGCATGGCTGCAATCCGACATCCGCCTGTTCGTGCATGCCGCGAAGGAAGGCGAACTCGACGCGAAGGAACTGATCCTGTTGACCGACCTCGACGCCGACCGCGTCAGGACCGGGCGGCAGACGCTGTTCGTGCTGTCGCAGGTCGATCAGCTCGCCGACGACGCCGCGTTGCAGAAGATCGGCGACGCGATCGACCGGCAAATGCCGGGCATCGAGTTGAACGCGGTGTCGTCGATGCGGCATCGTAAAGGGCTCGACGGCGGCAAGAAACTGCTGCTGGAAAAGAGCGGCATCCCCGCGCTGCAAGCGGCGCTGCACGCGGAACTCGAGCGCGTGCCGGAGGCGCGCGCTCGCGAAACCGCGCTGCTGTTCGGCGGAATCCGCGACGAACTGCAACAGCTGCGCGCGGCAAGGCAGACGTCGCTGGACATTCTGCGCAAAACGCAGCAACAACAAAAACAGGACTTCGATCGGAGTCTCACGGCCGTCATCGACAAGGTCAGCGGCGACATCGACGCGATGTTGAATGCGCTCGGGACCGATCACGCGATCGTGCCCGATACCGCGAAGGACGCCTACGCGATCACCGCGGGCAAACTGGAGCGCGCGCACATCCAGATCGCGTACTCGCGCGCCTGCATCGAGATCGATGCGATGCTGGCCGGACATGGCGTCATCGGTCTGCCGGCGGAGCAGCACACCGCGGCGAAAAGCCTGAACTCGGTGATGATCGCAGTGATGGGCGTGTCGGTGAAATTCCGCAAGGATCTGCGCCGGATGTTCTGTGAAGCCACGGGACGCGAGCGCATGCAACGCGAGTTCACGCACTACTACGAGCTGTCCGCCGACCGCAAGGCGCTGGCCGCGCAGATCGCGGATATGGAAGCGGCGATCGCCGCGTCGCAGAACGCGGCGATCGCGCTGCGGACCCTGGAGACGCGAGCATGAAAGCGGACGCGAGCCACGAGCAACGCTTCATCGCCGAGGTCGATGCCTTCGACTTCATCGCTGAGGATATCGACGCGCTGCTGCATGCGCTGAACGACTGGCTCGCGAAGCTGAACGCCGATCTGCAAACCGACGCCTTGACGTGCGACGGCTTGCGCGCAAACAGCGCACTGGCCATCCGGGCCGATGCGATCAACACACTGCTGCGCGACAGCGTGCATGCGTGGATGCAACAGTGGTCGAGCCTCGAAGCGGCCCAACACCTCGCCGATTATTTCGACGATCAGGCGTTGCTGCTCGTATTCGGCAAGTTCAACGCGGGCAAAAGCTCGTTCTGCAATTTCCTCGCCGAACGCTTCGCCGCGCACAACCGCAACGTGCAGTATTTCCACGTCGACGCGGGCCGGGTCGTCGACACATCGGAGCCCTTCACGGAAGGCGCGACCGAAACGACCTCGCGGCTGCAAGGCGTGCGTCTTGGCGCAAAGCTGGTGCTGCTCGACACGCCCGGATTGCATTCGGTGACGCCGCAGAATGCCGCCTTGACCCAGCGCTTCACCGATAGCGCCGACGGTGTGTTGTGGCTGACCAGCTCTACCTCGCCCGGCCAGGTGCAGGAACTCGACGAACTCGGTCGCGAGTTGCACAGGAACAAGCCTTTGCTGCCGGTCGTCACGCGTAGCGACGAGTACGAGGAAGACGAAGTCGACGGCGAGATCGTCAAGTGTCTGCGCAACAAGAGCGCGCCGCGTCGTGAGTTGCAGGAGCATGACATCAAGGTGCGAGCGCAAGACAAGCTCGTGGCGATGGGCGTCGATGAGGCGCTGCTGAAGCCGCCGGTGTCGATCTCCGCGTATGTGGCGCGCGAGGCAGGGCAGACAGCGGCAGCCATGAGCGAGGCGGGCTTCGAGCGGCTCTACGCCGCGTTGCTCGACATCACCGGGCCGGCGCTCGCGTATAAGCGGCGCAAGCGGGCCGAGGTGCTGCTGCATCATCTCGAAGAAAACGTACTCGGCAGCTTGCAAAGCGACGTACTGCCGCTGCTTGCGGAACTTGGCGAAGCTTCGCAAGCGACGCTCGCGAAGCTCGAACAACAGCAGGAGCAGCTTGCCAACGCGGTGTGGCGCGGCATCGTGCCGACGCTACCCGCATTGCTCGATGCACACGCGGCAACCCATGACGTGCTGGGGTTGTGCAACGCGCTATCGCAATCGATATTCGAGCTGTTTGGTCGGGAAACAGATCGGCTGTTGGGCGATTATCTGATCGCGCCCGACGTTTCGCTCGCGCATATCAAACTCGATGGCGATGTGGGTTTCGACGCTATCGTCGTCGAGCGTGCGGGCGCGAATGGGCCGGTGCGCGATGTCGCGGGCGTCGACTAC
>DATAQT010000373.1:0-19453 GCA_036264535.1 Paraburkholderia sp.
AGCCAGTGCCACAGCTGCCAACAGGGATGCTACGAGGAGGGATTTCTTCATGATCACGTCCTTTTATGGTTTAAAGGTAAGCAACAGCGCAAAATAAAACCGGTAATGTGCTCCAACACCGACCTGGGCCGCTGGTGGAGATGCTCTTTTGACGAGCTGGAATCTTCCCTACGGCTTGGGCGGAAATTATATGCACTTTCGTACTGACAGTCGATAAATCCGGGGTCAATACGTTGTCTTTCTCATACAAAATTTCACTGTACGGTATAGCACGTGGGCAGAGTTACGCAAGTTCGCCCACCTGTATCCAGCCCGCACAATACCACTCGTGTAGCAGTGCTGTCACCGATGAATCGTGCGATAGTGTTACAAAGCGTTTCGCACTCATGCACCGCCGATTTGCGAGATCAAACAGCCATTTTTTCGCGCCGTCCCACGCCATTTCTTCTCCATTTATGAAGAAAAAGCGGCGTTCATACAACAGGTTAGTCTTGCGATCTAGCCGCAGACCAGATTTCGACGCAGCGCCGATGAAACGGGCTTCGTTGAGCGGCCGCTGCGGCGGATCAAAGACGACACTCGGCTTCGGTTCGCTGAGGTACGTGCCAAGGAACGACGCAATGTCCTGCTCATTCCATCGCACTTTAGCAAGCATCGCGCCCACCCGTTCGACGAGCGCCGCGGGCAGCTCGGCCGGACGCTCGACGGCGGCCTGGCGGGGATCGCGATAGAGCGCGCCGGCCTTGCCCGCGGCCTCGCCGCGCTCGGCCAGATGGTAGAGGAACTGCGCGGTCAGTTCGCTCTCGGACGGCGCGCGAAAACCGATCGAGCAGGTCATGCATTCGCCCTCGGCGATGCCGTCGTGCGCGATGTGCGGCGGCAGGTACAGCATGTCGCCGGGCTCGAGCACCCAGTCCTCGTCGGCCTCGAAGTGCTGTAAAACTTTCAAAGGCAAACCGGGCTGCAGCGTCAGATCTTTCTGCGCGCTAATGCGCCAGCGGCGCTTGCCTTTTACTTGCAAAAGAAACACATCGTAGGAATCGAAGTGCGGGCCGACGCCGCCGCCATCGCTCGCATACGAAATCATCAGATCGTCGAGGCGGGCGTCCGGCACGAAACGGAAACGGTCGAGCAAGGCTCGCGCGCGATCGTCGTGCAGGTCCACACCCTGCACGAGCAGCGTCCATGCGCGCTGCCTGACGGAGGGTAGTTCGTCCGGCGCGAACGGGCCGTGCTCCATTTGCCATTTGTTGCGGAAGTGCGTGATCAGCCGAGTTTCGACGTCGTCCTGATCGGCCAGCTCGAACAGTTTGTCGCGCGAGAGCGGCGCTTCGATGTCGGGGATCGCCTGACGGATTAGCAGAGGCTTTTTCTGCCAGTAGCGGCGCATGAATTGCGACGGGCTCAACTGGCCGAGCAATGCGGTTGGAATGTCGGGCGAAGGGGGAACAACGGGCTGCGTGGCCGGCTTTGCAGCAGACGACGAATTGCGTGCCGAAGCTGCATCGGCCGGGAGGTGAGTGGGCCGCCTGGGCATCGTATAATGTGAGTTGTATTCTGGAGAATCGAATGAAAATCGCAAAGAACACCGTCGTGTCAGTCGCTTACAAGCTGTCGGATGCGCAGGGCAATCTGATCGAGGAAAGCGAAGAGCCGATGGTCTATCTGCACGGCGGCTATGATGGCACGTTCCCCAAGATCGAGGAAGAGCTCGACGGCCACGAGGCCGGCTTCGAGACCCAGATCCAACTCGAGCCGCAAGACGCGTTCGGCGAGTACGATCCCGACCTCGTGAAGATCGAGCCGCGCGATCGCTTCCCGGAACCGCTCGAAGTGGGCATGCAGTTCGAAGGCACACCGGAAGATGGCGACGAGGAAATCGATTCGCTGGTGTACGTGGTAACCGACGTCGCGGAAGACAAGGTCGTGCTCGACGGCAATCATCCGCTCGCCGGCATGGCGCTGCGATTCGCATTGACCGTGAAAGACGTGCGTCCGGCTACTGAAGATGAAATCGAACACGAGCACGCGCACGGCGCGGACGGACTCGAAATCCTCGACGACGATGAAGACGAGGACGAAGAAGACAGCTCAAAACCGACCCTGCACTGAGTTCGCACGCGGTGTCGTCGCGGGAGCAGACGGCACCGATGCCGGCAAGACCGGCGACGCCGGCAAGACCGACCCCGGCGGCATCGAGATCGCGGGCCCATAGTCGCCACCACCCTGGTCGGACGGGATGCGCGGCTGCTGGTCTTGCAACTTCCCCGGCGACTGCAATACCGGCGGCAATTCCGACGCCGGCCCAAACCCTTCCACATTCGGCATCTCCGGCGCACCCGGCATCGAGGCGCCCGAGTCGTCGCGCGGCGATACGGACGGCAAGACTGGCGGCGTGGTGGGCAGCGGCATCTGCTTCGGCACGTCGCGCACGCTGACCCTGAACGGCGGCTTCCTGCCGAAATCCGCCTCAATCTGAATCCACTGGTCAAGACGATCACGCGGCGCGAGCGCGATGCGCGTGAGATTCGTCACGACCATTCCCTTGTCGTTGCGTAGCGGCTGATCGATGACGAAGCCGCCCGCTGCGCGTTCGTCGTCGGCATGAATGACGACCACGGGTCCGGGAAAAATCTGGGCGAGCTTGACGAGACTGCGCTTGAATTCGAGAAAGCCATCGCGGCGCGAGCTGTGCGCGAAGTGCAGCCATGCGAACCGCTCGGGCCGCTCGTAGCGCTCCGGATCGAAATCGCCCTGAATGAATACGACGATCGCGCGTGCGTCCCGGCGCTTCGCATATTCGCCCGCGTGCTCGAGCCAGAATGCGTTGGCGATCACCCGATCTTCGAACTCGCCGTTGCGGCCGCCCGCGCTCAGGTAGTGATTATTCGGCCCCGGCGCGTTCAGGCCAATGAAGACGATGTCGCCGGCCTGGTTGTTCGCTTTCTCGTTGACTACCCAGCGCACGTTTTCGCGGAACGGACGAAAGCGCGACACCTCGCTTTCGCGCGTCAACGCGATGGGGTTCTGCCCCATCGACGTCGGATCGGCGAATAGCGTTTGCCGCAACTGGTCGAGCCGCTCGACGGGATCGAAGCCGCCGGCTTCCACCGTGCCGCAATCGACCCAGTCATGCTGACCGGGAATAAAGAACAGGGCGGTTCGCGAGCTGTCGAGCAACGCGTGACGGCGCTCGAACAACGCGTCGCGGCAAACTTCCTTCGAGCCCTTCAGATTGCCGTCGTAGACGATGAAGCGCACCTCGCGCTCGCGGCCGATCGCTTCGAGCAGCCGCTGCGTGGCGGCTTCGTCGGCAGGGCTGTGCATCGTGTCGGAGATCACTGCGAACGCGAAGCGTGAGGCTTCGGCCTGTGCCTGCGCGCTCCACGCGCACACCGCCGCGAGCGCAATGATGCCGCCTGTCGACGCGAGCACATCGCGCAGCGCCGCGCGACGCCCGCGCGGGCGCGGCGGGTGCCTCGGTGTGTCAGTGGTTCGCATCCGGCGCGACGGCCAGTTCATGCAGTTCGTACAGCAGATCGAGCGCTTCACGCGGCCGCAAATCGTTCGGATCGATGCCGCGTAGACGCTCGACGAGTGTCTGCATCGCGGGCGACGCTTGCGTCGCGTTGGTATCGGCATCGATGTCGTCGTCCGCGTCTTCGACGAGCATCGGCGGCGGCGCGGCAAACAGATCGAGTTGCGGCGCGGGCTGCGCGGCCGATTGCTGCTCCAGATGCGCGAGATGCTTGCGCGCCGCGCGGATCACCGCGTTCGGCACGCCGGCGAGTTGCGCGACCTGCAGACCGTAGCTCTGATTGGCCGGCCCTTCGTTGACCGCGTGCAGGAATACGATGCCGTGCCCATGCTCAACCGCCGACAGATGCACGTTGGCCGCATGTGGAAACTCCGCGGGCAATTGCGTCAGCTCGAAGTAGTGCGTCGCGAACAGCGTGTAGCAACCGTTGTGCGCGAGCAGATGGCGCGCGATCGCCCACGCGAGCGCGAGGCCGTCGAACGTCGACGTGCCGCGGCCGATTTCGTCCATCAGCACGAGACTTTGCGGTGTCGCGTCGTTGAGGATCGCGGCGGCTTCGGTCATCTCGACCATGAAGGTCGAGCGGCCGCCTGCGAGGTCGTCGGCCGCGCCGATGCGAGTGAAGATGCGATCGAGCGGCCCGAAGGCCGCGCGCCGCGCTGGCACGTAGCTGCCCACGTACGCGAGCAGCGCGATCAACGCGGTCTGGCGCATGAAGGTCGACTTACCGCCCATGTTCGGACCGGTGATCAACAGTAGCTTGCGCTCGGTCGCGAGCGTGCAGTCGTTGGCGATGAACTGCTCGACCTGCGCCTCGACGACCGGATGACGGCCTTGCTCGATCTCGATGCCGGCGTTCGCCGAGAACGTCGGCGCGACCCAGTCGAGCGCACGTGCGCGTTCGCCGAACGCGGCCAGCAGATCGAGTTCGGCGAGCGCCGACGCGACGCGTTGACAGTCGGGAATAAACGGCAGCAACGATTGCAGCAACGCGTCGTACAGCGCGCGTTCGCGCGCGAGCGCACGTTCCTGCGCGGACAGCGCCTTGTCCTCGAAAGTCTTCAGCTCGGGCGTGATGTAGCGCTCGGCGTTCTTCAGCGTTTGCCGGCGGCGATAGTCGTCGGGCACCTTGTCGGTCTGGCCGCGCGTGACTTCGATATAAAAGCCGTGCACCTTGTTGTACTCGACGCGCAGGTTGTTGATGCCGGTGCGTGCGCGTTCGCGTGTTTCGAGGTCGATCAGGAACTGTCCGCAGTTCTCCGAAATATCGCGCAGCTCGTCGAGTTCGGCGTCATACCCACGGGCGATGACGCCGCCGTCGCGCACCATCGCGGCCGGCTCCTGCGCGACCGCGAGCTTGAGCAGATCGACGCACGCTTGCGGCGGTTCGAGCGCCGCGTCGATACGCGCGAGCGAATCCGCGTTCGACGCAACGGCCGCGAGCTGCGCGCGCAACGCGGGCAGGGCAATGAAGGTATCGCGCAGGCTCGACAGATCGCGCGGTCGGGCCGACAGCAGCGCGAGACGTCCGGTGATGCGCTCGATGTCCGAAATCTGCCGCAACGCCTGACGCAAGGTATCGAGATCGGCGCCCGGCGGCGCCTCGACCAAGGCACCGATGGCCTGCTGACGCGCCTGCGCCACCGCCGAATCGCGCGGCGGATGATGCAGCCAGTGACGCAGCAGGCGGCTGCCCATCGTCGTGCAGCAGGTGTCGAGCAGGGAGCACAGTGTCGGCGATTCGGTGCCGCGCAGCGTCTCCGTGAGTTCGAGGTTGCGGCGCGTGGCCGGATCGAGGCCGATGTATTCGGATTCGTATTCGACCTTCAGGCTGCGCACATGACGCAGTTGCTGGCCTTGCGTGGATGCCGCGTACAGCAGCAACGCGCCGGCCGCGCCGCAAGCGCAACCGAGCGAATGTGCGCCGAAGCCGTCGAGGCTCGCGACTTCGAGCTGATCGCACAGGCGCTTCGTGCCCGACGTGATATCGAAGTGCCAGCCCGGCACGCGCTTGAGCGCGCTGGCGTTGACGGGCGGAGTCCAGCTGGTCGAATCGGCCGTGGCATCGGCGACCAGGATCTCCGCGGGACGGATGCGTTCCAGCGCGGCGGCGACCTGATCGGGCGCGACTTCGGCGAGGCGCAGCGCGCCGCTCGCGAGGTTGAGCCACGCGAGGCCGACGCTCGTCGCGACGCCGCGGCGATTGTGCGCGACGCACAGCGCGAGCAGATAGACGTCGCTCTTGTCGGACAGCAGCGCGGCGTCGGTCAGCGTGCCTGGTGTGACCACGCGCATGACCTTGCGCTCGACCGGCCCTTTCGACGTGGCCGGGTCGCCGATCTGTTCGCAGATCGCGACCGATTCGCCGAGCTTTACGAGCTTGGCCAGATACTGCTCGACCGCGTGATGTGGCACCCCGGCCATCTTGATCGGATTGCCCGCCGACGCGCCGCGCTGCGTGAGCGTCAGGTCGAGCAGGCGCGCGGCTTTTTCCGCGTCGTCGAAAAAGAGTTCGTAGAAGTCGCCCATCCGGTAGAACACCAGCGTGCCCGGATGCTCCGCTTTGATGCGCAGGTATTGCTGCATCATTGGCGTGTGTTGTGCGACGTCGTTGGCCGCTGCGGTTTGAATGCCCATCCTTCGTGTCTTCTTGCGGTAGATGCTCAGGGCGTGAGTTTAACCCGCCAGCGCGGTGAGCGGACCCTGGCCGAACGGAAGATGCCCAACGCAAAAACGGTATGGCAGCATGATTGAACCGATCGCAGCCTGCGTTTCGCGCCATAGCGGCACGTCAGGCCGATCGAGCCGCGCCTCGCACTGTCATTGCCGGAGCACTGTGATGCATTCATTCCTCGATCATCGCCCGCATGTCCACCCTGCGTTCGTTCGCAGCGCTGCGGCGTTTCGCGAGCCACATCAGCAGCGTAATGAAGCTGCCGAACACGACGATGATCCACTGCGCCGGCATCTTCGCGGTGAGCAGCAGCGCGTACACGCCGAGCATCAGCAGCACCGCGAGATTCTGGTTGAAGTTCTGCACCGCGATCGAGTGGCCGGCCGACAGCAGGGTCGCGCCGCGATGCTGCAGGATCGCGTTCATCGGCACGATGAAAAAGCCCGACAGCGCGCCGAGCACGATCATCAGCGGATAGGCGAGCAGGATGTAGTAGGGCGCGACGTGCGTGCCGAAGCGCAGGCCCGCGCCCGGCGGGAACAGGTCCTTGTTGTAAAAGGCCATCGCGATCGCCACCGCGCCCGTCAGCACGCCGACCGGCAAGACCTTCAGCGAGTTGCGCAGCGGAATCAGCGCGGCCGCGCCCGCCGCGCCGATCGCGATGCCCAGGCCGGTCACCCCCTGCATCACCGCCGCCTTCGACAACGACAGCCCGAGGTTCACGTTCGCCCATTTGAGGACCAGCAACTGCATCGTCACCGCGGCGCCCCACATCAGTGTGGTCACCCACAGCGCGATCTGCGCGAGCTTGTCGGCCCACAGCACATGGAAGCAGTGATGGAAGTCGCCGATCAGTTTCTTCGGCTCGGTCAGCCGGTTCGGATAGCGCGCGCCGGTATCCGGAATGAAGATGTTGATCGCCGCGGCGATCGCGTAGGTGAGCATCACCGCGCCCATCGCGAGATCGGCGGCGGAGCGGATCAGCGGCACATGCACGCGCGTGACGAAATGCCCGGCGACGGTGCTGATCAGCGCACCGCCGAGCATCGTGCCGACGATCGTCGAGAGCACCGTCGCCGATTCGAGCCACGCGTTCGCCTGCACGAGCTTTTCGGCGGGCAGCAGCTCGGTGAGGATGCCGTACTTGGCAGGCGAATACGCGGCCGCGCCGAAGCCAACCACGCCGTAGGCGATCATGGGATGAACGCCGAGGATCATCATCAGGCAACCGCTCGCCTTCAACGCGTTGGAGATGAACATCACGTGGCGCTTCTGCATCGCATCGGCGAACGCCCCGACGAAAGGCGCGAGCAGCACGTACGAGATCGTGAAGAAAATCTGCAGCAGCGGCGTGACCCAAGCGGCCGAACGAATCACGGAAAGCACAGCGATGGCTGCGATCAACAGCGCATTGTCGGCGAGCGACGAAACGAACTGCGCCGCGATGATTGTATGGAAGCCTTTTTTCATGGGGCAGGTGGGAGACTGCGCGCCGGGCGGGAGTCGGCAGGGTCAATGCAGCATGAAGCAGGGAACGGTCCTGGTTGCGCGTTGGGGCCGGCGGCGCCATAGGCCCGCCCCCAAGGGCTCCCCGCTTTGTAGCACGAACCCTCTGGCACTGCAGCGCCGTCAACAAAAAAGCGGCCGAAGCCGCTTTTCTGTCCCACGTCATGCATTGCCGCGGACTGGCCGCGGCGGCGCCCCTCAAGCCGACTGCTGACGCGTGCGGCTGTAGCGCGACAGGATCGGAATCATCTGCGCGTAGACCTTCGGGTTCCCCGCGACGATTTCGCCGACGTGCAGGAAGTCCGAATCACCCGTGTAGTTGCCGACCAGGCCGCCGGCTTCGGTGATCAGCAGGCTGCCCGCGGCGACGTCCCATGCGTTCAGGCCCTGCTCGAAAAAGCCATCCATACGGCCGGCCGCGACGTAGGCCAGATCGAGCGCGGCGGCGCCCGGGCGGCGCAGGCCGGCGCAGGCTCGGGTCATCTCGGCGAACTGGTGGCCGTACGATTCGAGGCTGTCCTGCTCGCGGAACGGGAAGCCGGTGCCGATCAGGCAGTTGGCGAGGCGGTCACGTTTGGCGACGCGCAGGCGCCGATCGTTGAGGAACGCGCCACGGCCGCGCGATGCGGTGAACAGATCGTTGTGGTTCGGATCGTAGACGACGGCCTGCGTGACGATGCCCTTGTGCGCGAGCGCGATCGACACGCAGTAGTACGGAAAGCCGTGGATGAAGTTGGTGGTGCCGTCGAGCGGATCGATGATCCACTGGTATTCGGACTCGTTGTCCGACTTGCCCGACTCTTCGGCGAGGATGGCGTGATCGGGATAGGCGGTCTTCAGCGTGTCGATGATCGCCGCTTCAGACGCTTTGTCGACCTCCGTGACGAAATCGTTGTGCTGCTTCTTGCTGACCTGGATCAGGTCGAGATCGAGCGATGCGCGGTTGATGATCTGGGCTGCGCGGCGAGCGGCCTTCACAGCGATATTGAGCATGGGATGCATAAACTGATCCTTGTGCCGGGGCAGCACGGCTGCTGGCCGGAAAATAAGTGCGAAGCCTGCGCGGACGGACGCCGCAACGACGCAAAAAACAGCGCGGAACGTCAGCCCGGCTATCACACCGGAGCGCATTCCGTCGACGGAGACGAATTGAATAAGAACGGTGCGGCCGGTTCGGCGGGAGCTGCGGGCAAATGCCGGCGCCGGACGCGAGAAGCGGTATTTTACCTGAGTCCGGGCGGCTCCGCGCAGGTGCTCGCGCATGTGCCTGATTCGGCACTAGCGCCCGTTGGCGCTACCATACGCGTCTTGAATCCTTAGCCAGCCGAGTCTCATCGTGGATCACACCCACCATTCCTCCGATCCCGCCGTGGCCGAATTGCGCGGCGGCTTCACGTCGACGCGTTTCGTGCTCGTCGAGCCCAGCCATCCGGGCAATGTCGGCGCCGCGGCGCGCGCGCTGAAAACCATGGGTTTTTCGCGGCTCGTACTCGTGTCGCCGCGCGTGCCGAACGTGCAGAACGACCCCGAAGCGATCGCGATGGCGAGCGGCGCCGACGACGTACTCGCCTCCGTGCACGTGGTGCCAACGCTCGCCGATGCACTGACGGGCGTGCACTGGTCGATCGCGCTGACCGCACGGCTGCGCGAATACGGTCCGCCGCAATGGACGCCGCGCGCGGCCGCCGCCGCCGCGCACGAGCAGGCAGTGCACGGCGAGATTGCGCTGGTGTTCGGCAATGAGCGCACAGGTTTGTCGAACGAGGACGTCGAGCGATGCAGCGCGATCGCGCATATTCCGGCCAATCCCGCCTACAGCTCGCTCAATCTCGCGCAGGCGGTGCAGGTGCTCGCCTACGAACTGCGCACTGCGTATCTCGACGGAGATGAACCGACCGACGCCGGCCCCGCCGCGGGAGCCGGCGCAGCGCCGGCCGAAACCGCCGGCGCGCGCGCGCAGATGGCCGCCAGCGACGAGATCGAGAGCATGTTCGCGCATCTCGAAAGCGCACTGGTTGCGCTCGAGTTTCTCGATCCGGCCAATCCGAAGAAGCTGATGTCACGGCTGCGACGACTCTTCGCACGCTCGGGGCTCGAGCGCGAGGAGGTCAACATCGTGCGCGGTATCGCCAAGCACATCCTGCTCAAGACGAAGCGCAACGACTGACGGTCCATCGATCATTCCGGCGCGGCGCGCCTCATGCGCCGCGCACATCTGACGACAACCTTGCAGGTGACGGGGGCTTCCGGCAGCTTTCGCGCAATCGCCCTACAATCCACGAAACGTTAGAAGCAAAGGCGCCGCCGTGCTATGCGGCAGCGATGCCGTCATGCGTGGCGTGAAATGCAGAAGCGCGCCGAAACGCAAAGCGCGAGTCCACTCGCGCGGATGGTTTTCCCCTCCCACATCACAGTCCCTGCCATGTTCACGAGACTTCGCGAAGATATCGCCACGATCCGCGAGCGCGATCCCGCCGCCCGCAGCGCATGGGAAGTGCTCACGTGTTATCCGGGGCTGCACGCGCTCGTACTGCATCGGGTCGCGCACGCGTGCTGGCGCGCGAAGCGCCGTTGGCTCGCGCGTTTCGTCTCGCAGATGGCGCGCTTCATGACCGGCATCGAGATCCATCCCGGCGCGACGCTCGGGCGGCGCGTGTTCATCGATCACGGCATGGGCGTCGTGATCGGCGAGACCGCGCAGATCGGCGACGACTGCACGATTTACCAGGGCGTGACGCTTGGCGGCACGTCGCTCACGCGCGGCGCGAAGCGGCATCCGACGCTCGAGCGCGGCGTGATCGTGGGCGCGGGCGCGAAGGTGCTCGGCGGCTTCACGGTTGGCGCGGACGCAAAGATCGGCTCGAATGCGGTCGTGACGAAGCCGGTGCCCGCGCGCGGTACGGCGCTCGGCAATCCGGCCCGGATCATCGTGCCGGCGGCGTCGGTCACCGCGGCCGCGAGTGGTGCGAACGCCGCGTCGAACCAGGCCACGCGCGACGCGAAGCGCGGCAGCGAAGTCGGCGGGTTCTGCGCGTACGGCATCACGCCCAATGCGGACGATCCGGTGTCGCTCGCGATTCACGGCCTGATCGATCATGCGGCCACGCAGGCGCGGCGCATCGATGAAATCGTCGATGCGCTCGAGCGGCTCGGCACGAGCCTCGAAGGGCTGCAAGGCGCGGATGCGGCGTTGCTCGATTTGCGGCGGCTGTCGGCGGCGATCGCCGGGAAAGTGGATGGAGTGGCGGGGGAGCGTCAGGTATTGGCGCGGCGCTAGCGCAAAGCGCAAGCCCTACGCAACGCGTCAATCCAGCGGCAACGCCCGAATCCCGTCGGCATCGATCTTCAGATATCCGCCACGGTGCTCGCCGTGGTCGAGGTCCCAGTCCGGCAGAACCCAGCGCGTGCCGCCGGGCTCGCGATGCCGTGCGGGCAGATGCGTGTGCCCATGTATGATCGTCGCCGTCTTCGATGTTTTGAACAGCGCGGCGACACCTTGCGGGGTCACGTTGTACTTGATCGACACTGGCCGAGTGCGGCCATGCTCGCTCTTCGAGCGCATGTTTTCGGCGAGCTTGCGACGCCAGCGAAACGGCCACGCGAGAAACAGCGTCTGCGCGAGTCGATTGCGTGCGAAATGCCTGAACAGCTGATAGCCGCGATCCGCGGTGCACAGGCGATCGCCATGCGCGAGCGCGATGCGCGTGCCGAACGCGGTGATCACGAAGGGATCCGGCAGCCAGATCGCACCGGCCGCTTTCATGAAGCGCTTGCCCAGCAGAAAGTCGCGGTTGCCGTGCATGATGTAGAGCGCGATACCGCGCTCGGACAGCGTGTGCAGCAACGTCGCGATGCGCGCGGCGAACGGCTCGCCCAGCATGTCGTCGCCGACCCAGTACTCGAACAGATCGCCGAGGATGAACACGGAATCGGCCGCCTCGGCGCTTACGCGGATGAAATGCTCGAACGCGGCGACCGTGCGCGGAATCGCCTCGCTCAGATGCAGATCCGAGAGGAAGAAAAAAGGGCGCGCGGCGTGCGGGCGTTGGCCCTCGCCAGGCACGCCCGCGGCGACGCTTCGCAGCGGCTTCTCTTGCAGCATTGAAGGTGCCTGATTTCAGTTCAAACGAGTAGACGCCTCGATGAGGCGCGACTCACTCACGGCTTAGCCGACGACGACAGCCTTTTCGATCACGACGTCATCGACCGGCACGTCCTGATGGAAACCCTTCGAGCCGGTCTTGACCTTCTTGATCTTCTCGACGATGTCCATGCCTTCGACGACCTTGCCGAATACCGCGTAGCCCCAGCCTTGCGGCGTCGGCGACGAGTGGTTCAGGAAGTCGTTGTCGTTCACGTTGATGAAGAATTGCGCGGTCGCCGAATGCGGGTCGTTGGTACGCGCCATCGCGATCGAGCCGTTCTCGTTCTTCAGACCGTTGTTCGCTTCGTTGTTGATCGGCTCGGCCGTCGGCTTCTGCTTCATGCCGGGTTCGAAGCCGCCGCCCTGGATCATGAAGCCGTCGATCACACGGTGAAACACCGTGTTGTCGTAGTGGCCGGCCTTCACGTAGTTCAGGAAGTTCTCGACCGACTTTGGCGCCTTTTCGGCGTTCAGTTCGAGTTTGATGACGCCGTGGTTCGTATGCAGTTCAACCATGATGGAATCCTTTGATGAACAGGTGGGTAAAAGGCGCGGCGCGTCGTCATGCACTGACGCCAGGCCGCGCCGGGGCGTGGGTTGCGTTCCGGGCTTCGGCCGCGCGGGTTCGCTTGCTCGTTCGCTCGCCGGTTCGGTGTTACTTGCTCACCACCGTCGCCGACTGGATCACGACCGGCTTCTGCGGCACGTCGCTCATCGGGCCGCGCGTGGTGGTGGGCGTGGCTTCGATGCGCTTCACGACGTCCATGCCGCTCGTGACCTTGCCGAATACCGCGTAGCCGTTGCCGTCCGGATTCGGGTAGTCGAGATTGGCATTGTCCACCGTGTTGATGAAAAACTGCGCGGTGGCCGAATTCGGGTCGCTGGTACGCGCCATCGCGATCGTGCCCGCGGTGTTTTTCAGACCGCTGCGGCTCTCGAGCGGAATCGGCGCGCGCGTCGGCTTCTCGACGAAGCTCTGCGAATAGCCGCCACCTTGAATCATGAAGCCCGGAATCACGCGATGAAAGATCGTGCCGCTATATTGGCCCGCTTTCACGTAGTCGAGGAAGTTCGCGACCGTCTTTGGCGCTTTCTCGGGATACAGCTCGACGCGGATGTCACCCTCCGACGTCTTGAACAGCACGGACGGATGAACGGCCTGCGTAGCGGACTGAGCAAACGCGGGCGCGGTTGCGATCAGGGCGGCGCTGCCGAGCGCCAACATCAACCATTTCATGAAAATCCTCGGGGTTGGAGAAAACGTGCAGCGGGCGCGAGCGCGGCGTTCAGCGCGAGGGCGCCATGTACGGCGGCATGGCGAGCGAGCCGTTCGGGCCGCCGAACTGGAAGCTCGGGTTGTCAATGATGTTCGACGTGGGGTGCGCGGCGGGCTCGGTCGTCTGGGCGGCGGGCTGCGAGGCGGCGGCAGCGGGCGTCGCCGGCGACACGACCTTCTGGATGTCCGCGATACGCTGCGCGGTCCTCGGGCTCGCCTTGCCGAGGCCCTGCGCGCGACGATAGGCGGCATCGGCGAGACGCAGGTAGAGGTCGCCGAGGTTCTCGTACGCGAGGCCGTAGTTCGGGTTGACCTTAGTGGCCGTTTCCAGCGCGGCGCGCGCTTCGGTCAGGCGGCCTTGCCTTGCGAAAAGCGTCGCGAGGTTGTTGTACGGTTCGGGCAACTCGGGGTAAAGCTGCGTGAGTTCGGTGAATGCGGCGATGGCGTCGTCGTCGCGATTCAGATGCACGAGCACGTTCGCGCGTTTGAACTTCGCCTGCGCGTCACGCGGATTCGCGGCGATGCGCGCATCGAGTTGGGTCAGTGCGGTTTGCCAGTTTTGCTGCGCGATCGACGCGTCGATTTCCGGCGTGTTGTCGCGCACGGCGGGGCCTTGCGGCATCACCGCGGCCTTCTGTGCATAGACGCTCGCGACCGGCATGATGGCAAGCGCGGCAGCCACGGTGACGCGCCACGCAAGAGTGCGCGCCGCTTCGAAAGTAACGCCGCCAACAACGTCGCCGACAACGTCGCCAAACGCAGTCGCGGCGAGGGTCGCAGCGCTGCGTGCGCGGCCGCTGGAGTGTTTCATAGGCTCAGGTCTGGATGTTATACTCCGAGCCATTCTAACAAAAGGTCTGCGCGTTCCGTCGAACCGCCGACTGTCTTTTCGCCACTCGTGGCCGTCTCCGCCCGGTTCGCAGCATCGTCTGCAGCCTGATCGCCGCACGGGGTGCGCCGGTTTCAGCTGTATGCGACGCACCCGTTGTCCTGTTCGTTTCGCGGGTCGCGGCGCGCATGAAGCACAATGCGGACTTCTTTCGGCCCACGCACCGTTCTCTATGGAATCTCTGCGCATCTACAACACGCTCGCGCGTGACAAACAAACATTCGTGCCGCTGCGCGAAGGTGTCGTGCGGATGTACGTCTGCGGGATGACCGTGTACGACTATTGTCACGTCGGTCATGCGCGGGTGATGGTCGTGTTCGACGTCGTGCAGCGCTGGTTGCGCACGCTCGGCTACGACGTGACCTACGTGCGCAACATTACCGATATCGACGACAAGATTATCAAGCGCGCCGTCGAGAACGGGGAAACTATCAAATCGCTGACGGATCGCTTCATCGCCGCGCTGCATGAAGACGCGGACGCGCTTGGCATTGAGCGTCCGGACATCGAGCCGCGCGCGACTGACTTCATTCCGCAAATGCTCGGCATGATCGAGACGCTCGAGAAGAACGGCTACGCCTACCAGGCGAGCGACGGCGACGTCAACTACGCGGTACGCAAATTCGCAGGCTACGGCAAGCTGTCGGGCAAGTCGCTCGAAGACCTGCGCGCGGGCGAACGCGTCGCGGCCAACGACGCGAAACAGGACCCGCTCGACTTCGTGCTGTGGAAGAAAGCGAAGCCCGAGGAACCGGCCGACACCGGCTGGGATTCGAAGTACGGGCGCGGTCGTCCCGGCTGGCATATCGAGTGCTCGGCGATGGGCTGCACGCTGCTCGGCGAACAGTTTGACATTCACGGCGGCGGCCAGGACCTGCAGTTTCCGCACCACGAGAACGAGATCGCGCAAAGTGAGGCCGCGACCGGACAAACATTCGTCAATTACTGGATGCACAACGGCTACGTACAGATCGACAATGAGAAGATGTCGAAGTCGTTGAACAATTTTTTTACGATTCGCGAAGTGCTCGCGCAGTACGATGCAGAGGTGGTGCGTTTCTTCATCGCGCGCGCGCATTACCGCTCGCCGCTTAACTACAGCGACGTGCACATCGACGACGCGCGCAATGCACTCGCGCGCTTGTACACCGCGTTGAAGGACGTCACGCCTGACAGCGCCGCGCTCGACTGGAACGAAGCGCACGCGCAACGTTTCAAGACGGCGATGAACGACGACTTCAACACGCCGGTGGCCGTGTCGGTGCTGTTCGAACTGGCCACTGAAGTAAACCGCACGCGCGATCCCGCGCTGGCCCGTCAATTGCGCGCGCTTGGCGCGGTGCTCGGGTTGCTCGGACGCGAGCCGCGTGCATACCTGCAGCAGGCAGCGGGTGCTGCAGCCGAAGGCGCGCTCGAGCCCGCCGCGATCGAAGCGAAGATCGCCGCGCGCATCGCCGCCAAGCAGGCCAAGGACTATGCGGCAGCAGACCGGATCCGGGCGGAATTGCTCGATGCGGGCGTTGCCCTTGAAGACAAACCCGGCGGGTTGACCGAGTGGCGGCGCGTGTGAGCGCACCTCGTACTTCCCTCTGATCGACTCGCCAGGCAGGAGGCAGGATGGCAACGGCCACGAAGACGCCGGCTAAACGCGCGGCGTCTCAAACCAGAGCGGCAGCCGCAGCGTCGGCTGGCGCGGCTAAGTCGACGCGTGCGTCGACTCGCGCAGGCGGCGGCGCGGTAGAGAAAGCGTCGTCGAAAGCGCGCGGGGCGACGGCGAAAGCCAGCTCGGCCGCGGTGAAGAAGAGCGCGGCAAAACGTTCGCTCAATGGCGCGGACGGCGCGCTCGCTGAAGCCGCGCATGCGCCCGCGAAACGCGCGAAAACCGCGTCACGTGCGAAGGCCAATGGCACATTGCCGGCCAAACTCGCGGCCGAACTCGCCAGCGACGTGCAGGAACTCGCACCTGACACGAACGCGGGCGAAGTCGTGCGCAAGACTCGCGTGTCCGCCGCTGCGGCGAGTACCGCCAGCGCGAGCGGCGAAGCCGCTGGTGTCACATCGCTCGCGGACGAAGTCGCAGTACCGGTGCAGATCGGCGGCCTCGCGCCCGAAGTCACGCGTCCCGCGTATTGGGACAAGGCGTGCGCGGACCTCGTCAAGCGCGACCGCATTCTGAAGAAGCTGATTCCGAAGTTCGGCCCCGTGCATCTGCTCAGCCGCGGCGATCCGTTCGTCACGCTCGCGCGCTCGGTGGTGGGCCAGCAGATTTCGGTCGCGTCCGCGCAGGCGGTATGGGCGAGGGTCGAAGCCGCGTGTCCGAAGCTCGTGCCGCAGCAGTTCATCAAGCTCGGTCTCGAGAAGCTGACCGCGTGCGGGTTGTCGAAGCGCAAGGCCGAGTACGTGCTCGATCTCGCGCAGCATTTCGTGTCGGGCGCGTTGCACGTCGGCAAATGGACCTCGATGGACGATGAGGCGGTGATCGCCGAACTCACGCAGATTCGCGGCATCGGCCGCTGGACCGCGGAGATGTTCCTGATCTTCAACCTGTCGCGTCCCGACGTGATGCCGCTCGACGATCTCGGCCTGATCCGCGCGATCAGCGTCAACTATTTCAGCGGCGAACCCGTCACGCGCAGCGAAGCGCGCGAGGTTGCCGCGAACTGGGAGCCGTGGCGCACGGTCGCGACGTGGTACATGTGGCGTAGTCTCGATCCGTTGCCGGTCGACTACTGAGAGAGCAGCAGATACGCGGAAAACGAGGCTGTTCCGGAAACTATCGCTTTTTTGGGACCGATAGTTGAGAAAAGGTTTTGACATCGGCGCGCGCGGTTAGAATACGCGCTGCCCGGTAAGTCCAAGGATTACAACCAATGAAGACCACGTTTCTGGATTTCGAACAGCCGATCGCTGAACTCGAAGCGAAGATCGAAGAATTGCGCTTCGTGCAGGATGACTCGGCCGTCGATATTTCGGAAGAGATCGAGCGGCTGTCCAAGAAGAGCCAGCAGCTCACCAAAGATCTGTACGCGAACCTCACGCCGTGGCAGGTTTCGCAAATCGCCCGTCATCCTCAGCGTCCATACACGTTCGACTACGTGAGCGAACTGTTCACCGACTTCCATGAACTGCATGGCGACCGCAACTTCGCGGACGACCTGTCGATCGTCGGCGGTCTCGCGCGGTTCAACGGTCAGGCGTGCATGGTGATCGGTCATCAGAAGGGCCGCGACACCAAGGAGCGCGCGCTGCGCAACTTCGGCATGCCGCGTCCGGAAGGCTATCGCAAGGCCGAGCGTCTGATGCGCCTCGCCGAGAAATTCGGCCTGCCGATCTTCACGTTCATCGACACGCCGGGTGCGTATCCGGGCATCGGCGCGGAAGAACGCGGCCAATCCGAAGCGATCGGCCGCAATCTCTATGTGATGGCCGAGCTGAAGACGCCGCTGATCGCGACGATCATCGGCGAGGGCGGCTCGGGCGGCGCGCTCGCGATCGCGGTGGGCGACAGCGTGCTGATGCTGCAATTCTCGACCTACTCGGTGATTTCGCCGGAAGGCTGCGCGTCGATCCTGTGGAAGAGCGCCGCGAAGGCGCCGGAAGCGGCGGAAGCGCTCGGCCTGACAGCCCACCGTCTCAAGGCGCTCGGTCTGATCGACAAGATCGTCAACGAGCCGCTCGGGGGCGCGCATCGCGATCCGAAGGGCATGGCCGCAATGCTGCGCCGCGCGCTTGCGGATTCGCTGCGCCAGTTCCAGGGCATGAGCACCAACGACCTGCGCGAACGCCGTTTCGAACGGCTGATGGCGTACGGCAAATTCAAGGAAACGACGCCGGGCGCATAAGCCCGCGCGCGTCGGCCTGTTTCTTTCGTCCACCGGCGCTTGCCGCGCTAACGACGTGACCACCACCGCTGACTCATCCGCCGAGCGCCTCGTCATCGAGGCGCTCGGCGCGGCGCTGTCCGGGCTCGATCCGAACGCGCGCCTCGCGCTCGCGTTCAGCGGCGGCGTCGATTCGAGCGTGCTGCTCGATGCGGCGGTGCGCGTCGCGGGCGCCTCTCGTTGCCTCGCGCTGCATGTGCATCACGGTTTGAGTCCGCATGCCGATGCGTGGCTCGCGCATTGCGAGGCATTCGCGCGCGAGCGTGGCGTCGAGTTCGACGCGCGACGCGTGGACGTATCGCGCGCGCCTGGCGTGAGCATCGAGGCCGCGGCGCGCGACGCGCGTTATCGCGCGCTCGACGCGATGTGCGCGACGCACGGCATTCGTACGCTATGGCTCGCGCAGCACGCGGACGATCAGGCCGAGACCGTGCTGCTGCAACTGCTGCGCGGCGCGGGTCTCGCGGGTCTCGCGGCGATGGCGCCGGAGTTCCTGTCCGCGGGTGCGTCGGCGACACGCGTGCGGCCGCTCCTGCATCTGTTGCGCGCGCAGCTCGAAGACTACGCGAGCGTATGCAAGCTGCGCTGGATCGACGACGAATCGAACGCGGACACGCGATACGCGCGCAATGCATTGCGTCATCAAGTGATGCCGGCGCTCGCCGTGCATTTCCCGGGCTTTCGCGATGCGCTCGCGCGCACGGCCGCGCATGCGGCGTCGGCGCAGCGATTGCTCGACACGCTCGCGCGCGCCGACATGGAGTGCGCGTCGCGCGATGAAGGACGCGCCCTCGCGCACGACGCGCTGCTCGCGCTCGACGACGATCGCGCGCTGAACCTGTTGCGCTACTGGATGCGCACGCTCGGCTTCGTCGCGGCATCGAGTGCGCGTGTCGCGGATGCGCTCCGGCAGTTGCGCGAAGTCGGCGCGGGGCAGCACGGGCATCGTCTGCGTATCGATCACGCGGGGCATGCGTTGCGCAGCTATCGCGGCCTCGTCTACTGGGAAGCGGGCGAGAGCAGCGAGCCTGCCGACGAAACCGCGCTGGTCGAGCGCGAGATCAGCGAGCTGGCGTGGCAAGGGCAAGAGGTCTGGCATCTACCGCAATGGCGCGGCACGTTCGTGTTCACGGTGGTCGATGCCGACCCTGCTTCCGGCGTGGCGGGCGCATTGCAAGAAGCGCACGAAGCGAGCGAAGCGCTACGTTCCGAGGCATTCGACACCATTCCCGTCAGCGTCCTGCAACGCTCATCGTTGAGCGTGCGAGCGCGCCGCGGCGGCGAGCGCATGCGTATCGGCGCACCGAACGCGCCGAGCCGCACCCTGAAAAACCTGTTTCAGGAGCGCGGCATTCCCGCATGGAAGCGCGACGTGCCGCTGCTCTATGTCGGCGACGAGCTGCTGTTCGCGCCGCTGATCGGCGTGAATCGCGCGGCTGCGCGCGATGCATTCCCGGATGGCGAAGCGCTTGTGAAAATCGTCTGGCGCGAGGATCTGATGATCGCTTGACCGGCCGCTCGGAGAGGCGCGACACCCGCGCGGCC
>DATAQT010000496.1:0-13183 GCA_036264535.1 Paraburkholderia sp.
ACCTTCACGTATGTCGTCCATGCGGGCGAAGGTTCGGCGTGCGCCGTGATCGATCCGGTGCTCGACTACGATCCGAAGTCCGGCCGCACGTCGACGGCGTCGGCCGAGCGCGTCGTCGCCTTCGTCAGGGAGCATGGCTTGCGCGTGGCATGGCTGCTGGAGACGCATGCTCATGCCGACCACCTGTCGGCCGCGCCTTATCTGAAGGAAGCGCTGGGCGGCACGATTGCGATCGGCGCGAGCATTCGCGTCGTCCAGGGCGTCTTCAAGCGCATCTTCAATCTCGGCGAAGACATGCACACCGATGGCCGTCAGTTCGACCATCTGTTCTCGGACGACGAGCGCTTCAGCATCGGCGAACTGAGCGGCGAGGCGCTGCACGTGCCGGGCCATACGCCGGCGGACATGGCGTACCGGATCGGCGATGCGGTGTTCGTCGGCGACACGTTGTTCATGCCGGACCTCGGCTCGGCGCGCTGCGATTTTCCCGGCGGCGATGCGCATACGCTGTACGAGTCCGTGCGCACCTTGCTGGCGCTGCCGCCGGACACGCGGCTGTGCATGTGCCACGATTATCCGCCGCCGTCGCGCGAGCCGCGCTGGCAGACCACGGTGGCCGAGCAGCGCCGCGACAACATTCATCTGAACGACGCCGTGAGCGCGGCGGAGTTTGTCGCGATGCGCACCGCGCGCGACCGCACGCTCGGCATGCCGACGCTGATCCTGCCGGCAATCCAGATCAACATACGCGCGGGCGCGTTGCCTGAGCCGGAAGACAACGGCGTGTGTTATCTGAAGATACCTTTGAATGCGTTCTGAGCCGACGCGAAGGCGGGCGCGCTAGCGCGTGAGCAGCATCGAGCTCAATACCGAGAACACCGTCGACGGCAATTCGGCGAGGCGGCTGACCACGACGTTGCGCGGATAGAAATCCTCGACCGCGTCGGTCAGCACGCCGATCCCCACCAGTTCGATGCCGCGCTTGCCGATCGCCGCGACGCGTTCGCGCAGATCGCGGCGCAATAGCTGCGGATCGCCGTCGCCGGTCGACGGATAGCCGTCGGAAAACACCATCAGGATGCGGCGCGCGGCCGGATGATCGGCGAGGCGCGTCGCGGCCCAGGCGAGCGCTTCGCCGTCCGGGTTCTCGTGGCCACAGTCGATTTCGGCGATGCCGCTCAGGTCGGTCGCGCCGAAGCGCTTGTACACCTTCAGATCGAGCCGCTCGACGAAGCGGTTGTAGCGCCGCAAGTCCGCGCCGGCCGCGCGCTGTCGCTCATAGAGCCGCTTCATCGGCGCCGCTTCGAGCGAGCAGTAGCCGAGCACTTCGCAATCGAACGAGAGCTGCGTCAGCGCATCGCACAGCGCGCTCGCGCAGAGCCGCGCGAGCTCGATCTTGCGGCCGGCCATCGAGCCGCTGCGGTCGATCAGCAACGTGACCGCGACGTCGCGTCCTTTCGCGGCGCGCTGCGTGCGAAACGGCGTGCGATAACCGGGCGACGTCGCGAGCCTGGCCAGCGCCGTGCGGTCGATCTCGCCGCGCTCCTGCTCGCGGCGCCAGCGAATGCGTTCGTCCGCGGACAGCGCGCGTTCGAGCTTTTCCTTCAGCGGCGCGGTGTCCGCGCGCGCTTGCGCGCGCAACGCGCGCCATGCGGCGCTGTCGCCCTGGCCGGTGAGATCGGCGATCACGTCGAATTCGGTGGCGAGCGGAATCGATAGCCGCATGCGCGCGGGGCGTGCGGCCGGCGCGCCCGCCTCGTTTGCGTCGCGTGTTGCAGGGGCTTCGCTATCGGCGAGCGCCTGGCCCATGCCGATTGCGTCGTCGGATTGAGCGCCGCCGGCACGCTCCGATGAGGCGGGCGGCGCCGCGCCGTCGTGCTCGGGTAGCACGGTGTCGTCGTCGCCGAACGAGGCGGACGACGCGGCCGTTTCCGTGTCGACGTCTTCGGCCGGACCGGCGGTGAACATCATGTTGTTGGCATCGCCCGCGGACAAGGACCGCACCCGGGCCACCAGATCTCGCGCCACGGCGATGCTGCGCACGGTCGAACCGCTCGCGCGCGCTTCGTGCAGCAGGTCCTGCGCCGCATGCAACGCGGCGAGCAGCGAATGACTCGCATCGCCAGGCGTCGGTGGCTCGTCCCAGAGCGCGCGCTCGACGAGCCACGCGAGCCGGTCGCGCCAATGCAGCTTCGGCCAGCGCTGCCGCACGCGCTCGGCCGCCTGCGCCCGCAGCTTGCCGATGAACCAGCGCGCGCCCGGATATTCGTCGAGCAGCTGCGCGCACACGCGCCGATCGTCGATCACCTGCGCGAGTTTCGCGGTGATGCCGGCGGGCAGCGCATCGAGCTGCGCGAGCGATGCATGCTTCGCCCGCGCGACCAGCAGGTCCAGATAGCCGATCAGCACATCGGGATCCACCGCGCCGTCCGCTTCGTAATCAGGAATCACGATACGACCAGGCTCGACGCGCGGACCGTCGGGACTGAACACGACGGTCACGCCATATTGCCCGGTCAGCACGCGCGCGACCTTGCCGAGCGTCGATTCGAACGCGAAGCCTTGCGTGTCGCGTTGCAGATGGGCCGGGTGGCGGGCGCTCATCGCGGCGTGTCCGCTCAGCCGGCCGGCGCGATGTGATGACGGATGATGCCGCGAATCAGCGCGGCGTCCTCCGGGCTCACCTTCGCGTAGATCGCCGGTCCCGCCGCGCGTTCGGGATCGCCCGTTCGCAGCATCAGCTCGGCCCAGTCGAGCAGACGCCGCGTCGAGAATGCGCTCGACAGGTCCTCGCGCGCGAACGCCGCGCGGCAGTCGGCGGCGATCGCCGCGAGCGTCGCGGCGAGTGGGCGCGTCATATGCGGCGCGAGCGTGCGGATCAGCACGTCGGTTTCTTCGGCGGGCAACAGATAGTCGAGCAGGTACACGCGCCAGCGATCGAGAAACGCCTCGTTCATCAGGTTCGCGCCCTGATACAGATGACGGAACTGACTCATCGCGCCGACCGCGTTCGCGGTGGCGAAGAGCCGGAACGCCGGATGCGGCGCGACGATCTCGTTGCCTCTTTCCTTGAGCACCAGACGGCCCTGCGGTTCGAGCACGGCGGTCAGCGCGGCGAGAATCGACGGCTCGGCGAAATCGATCTCGTCGACGATCAGCCACAAGCCTTCGCGCATCGCGGTCGGCAGCACGCCGTCGACCCACAATGTCTCGCCGCCCTTGACGGTCCAGAAGCCGACGAAATCGCCGACGGTGGTCTGGCCGTTCATGTTCGAGCGCAGCACACCATGTTGCGAGCGGGCGGCGACCTGTTCGATCAGACTCGTTTTGCCGGCACCCGTGTGACCGATCAGCATCACGCGGCGATTCTCGACGATGTCCGCGACGATATCGTTGAAACGCGCCGGGAACAGATAGGCAGGATTCACGCGGGGCACGAGCGGATGGGGGAAGCCGCAATGCACGTCGACGTTGCCTATGCGTACGCTGGCGGTCGTCGCGTGGTCCACCGTAGGGTCCGCGGCCGCACTCGTGTTCTCGGCGTCACGCAACTTCGCCGCGAGCATGCGCGCCGACGCGCGCTGCAATTCCGGCATGAACGCGATGCGGGTGGGCGCATCGGTAGCGTCGGCCGCATCGGGTTCGATCGCGAAGCCCTCGCGACGCCACTTCTTCAGCTTCGCGCGCAGATTCTCCGCATCGACGACCAGATCGATATCCACCGAGCCCGCGCCGTTGTCATCATCGTCGGCGCCGTGTTCGAGGCGATAGGTCTCGGGCCGGTCGCCGACACTCACGCGCCACCATTCGGCGCCGTTCTGTGTCGCGCGTCGATAGAGACCGAGGTTGTCGTCCTTGTTTCCGTCTTCGTGTTCGATCAGGTCGGGCGCGCTCATGGCAAGGAAGATAGACGTCGAAGCGCACGATGCGATTCGATCCGGCCGTGACCGGCTTGCCGACTATCTTAGCTTGAGCAGCTTTCGATCTGCCACGCACCGCGACGCAAAGCACCTGCGTGCAAGGGCGGCGGTGCCGCGGGTGGATCGCCTTCGGGCGCTTCGTGGGGAACATCGACCGGATCGTCGGGGATCGGATCGGGGTCGATGTTCGGCGACGGCGGGTCCGGCGCGATCTCGGGGTCGACTTCGGGCGGCGTCGGCACATGCAGATGTCGCGGCGGGGAGGGCATCGAGTCCATCAAGTTCTCCACAGAGTTCTTTGTTCCTGTACGCAATGCTCGTGCCGCGGCATGGCGATCGTGGTTTGCGTGGTACGTCGATTGCTGAATGCCGGCATGCGCGCCGCATTGCGATGACCATGCGCGCCCGACTCAAATTGGACATCGCGCACGGAAAACACAGGACGAGGAACGCATATGGCGCGACACAAGGCCGACGTCACTGACGGCGACTTCGAGATTTTCGCCAGCTATCACGGAACGGGCGACGGCCGTTACATAGGTGGACTGAAGGTAGTGAGGAAACCGGACAGGAAGATCCTGTTCCCGTTCGACGGCGCACCGCAGATCGGCCCCTATGCAACGGCCGACGAAGCACGCCGCGCCGCAATCGCGTATGGGCGCGAGATCATCGCGGCTGACCGCGCGGCGCCGGAAAGCTGAGCGGGCGCAGCCAGCTTTTACAAAGAGATCGTGCGGTGCGGCTTCATTTGACCCCGCAACGCTTCACGGAGAAGGCCCGGTTGTTGCTGCCTGGTCTTGGTGCAAGTGCAGGTTCGACACAGCGCGCAATCACGCGTATCGACCGCAGAACAATCGAGGAGGGCGTCATGCAGGATCGCGAATCGACAGACAACCAGCAACAGAGCGCGACGCCAGGCGGCGAGCCGTCCGCCCGGGCGGACAAGCGCGGTGCGCCGACGATGTCCGACGAAGTCAAAGCCCGCAACAAGCCGAGTGGCACGCACTACGTCGAGCCGAGTCCGCTCGGTATCGAACCGGTCGAGCAAACCGGCGTGGACAAAGCGACCAATCCGCCACGTTCGAGCGAGCGGCCACGTCAAACGGCCGAAGCGCCGCTCGGCACCGGCGGGCACGCGGAGCCCCCGGGCGGCGGCGGGCGCGAGTCGCATCACAAGCAGCCGGGCGAGCAGTGATCCAGCGCATTGCGTACCAGGCCGCGCATGAAATCCGTCAACACTTAACCGGAGAAATCGCATGCAACCGGATAACCCACCCACACCGATGAACCCCGGCGACGAAGCGCCGCCCGACACGCCTGGCGCGGGCGAAGACCTGTGCCAGGCCTGCCAAGGCACCGGCAAGGTCGAGGGCAGACGATGCACGCTGTGTAGCGGCACGGGCAAGGTGCTGCAAGGTATCGGCGGAGGCTAGCCGGTGCTCGATGGCGAGTTCGCGGCAACCGCATCACAAGCCAGGAGCCAACGATGTTCAATGAGTCCAGGCACGGCTTCGACGCCGCGCAGACCGAATACGAAGCGTTCATGCTGGGGCCGCACGACTGGGTGCCGAACAACCGCAAGCTGCCGGTCGTACTGTACCGGCGCGCGCTGTCGCCGGGCAGCGGCAATCTGGCGGCCGCGTTCGAGATCCTGTTCGAGCGCAATGCATGGCCCGCGCAATGGCGCGACAGCATCTTCGACTTCCATCACTTTCACGCGACGGCGCACGAGGTGCTCGGCGTGACCAATGCGAGCGCCGAAGTCATCGTCGGTGGACCGGGCGGACGCGTGGTGACGCTGCACGCGGGCGACGTCCTGCTGCTGCCGGCCGGCACCGGCCATTGTCTGCAATCGTTCGAGCGGCATTTTCAGGTGGTGGCGGGCTATCCGTCAGGGCAGCAGTGGGACATCCGACGCGAAGCGTTGAGTTCGCAGGAACTCGCCGACATGCTGGCGTTACCGTTTCCGCCGCTCGATCCGATCGACGGCAAGCATGGTCCCGTGACCGAGCTTTGGCTGCACGCGGCCTGAACTTCGTCGTTCGCGAAGCAACTGACCTGTTGTCATGGCAACGGCGCGTGCAGAGTTGCGCCGTTAGGCGCATCATCTGTGGGCTTCGCCGCAATTTCCTGCGCGCTTTCGTCTGTGACGCCGGCACGTGTGCGTTTTACGTGCGGCTTCGCGTCCGTTGCGACGCGCGCGATTCCATGTCGACACGATGCGCCGCTCCGCGCCCGCGCGCCCCGCGGTGCGCGCCGGCCATCTTCCGAATTGCCGAACAAGGAGCGCTCCATGCAAAACGATCCCGCCCTCGATCAGTTGTGCATCAACACGATCCGCACGCTGTCGATGGACGCCGTGCAGAAAGCCAATTCCGGCCACCCGGGCACGCCGATGGCGCTCGCGCCGGTCGCCTATCACCTGTGGCAACACCATCTGCGCTACGACCCGGACGAGCCGCTGTGGCCCAATCGCGACCGTTTCGTACTGTCGGCTGGGCATGCTTCGATGCTGTTGTATTCGCTGCTGCATCTGGCCAACGTAAAAGCTGTCGACGAACACGGCAAGCCGACCGGCAAACCGGCCGTCTCGCTCGACGACATCGAGCATTTCCGCCAGATCGACAGCAACACGCCCGGTCACCCCGAGTACCGCATGACGACCGGCGTCGAAACCACCACGGGACCGCTTGGACAAGGGCTCGCCAATAGCGTCGGCATGGCGATGGCCGCGCGCTGGCACGAGAGCCACTTCAATCGCGCGGACGCGCCGCTGTTCGACTACCGCGTCTACGCGATATGTGGCGACGGCGACATGATGGAAGGCATCTCGCATGAAGCGGCCTCGCTCGCGGGCCATCTGAAGCTGTCGAACCTGATCTGGATTTACGACAGCAATCGCGTGACGATCGAAGGCCATACCGACCTCGCGTATAGCGACGACCCGGAAACCCGCTTTCGCGGCTACAACTGGAACACGCTCCACGTCGCAGACGCGAACGATGCGGCCGCGTTCGAGAAGGCGCTGGTCGAGGCGAAGAGCGTGACCGACCGGCCGACGCTGATCGTGGTCCATAGCATCATCGGCTGGGGCTCGCCGCACAAGCAGGACACCGCGTCCGCGCATGGCGAAGCGCTCGGCGTCGAGGAAGTCGCACTGACGAAGAAGGCATACGGCTGGCCCGAGGACAAGTTCTTCTACGTGCCCGACGGCGTGCATGAACGCTTTGCGGAAGGCATCGGCGCGCGCGGCAAGGCGGCGCGCGAACAATGGCAGGCGAAGTTCGACAGCTACAGGAAGCAGTACGCGGAGCTCGCGCGCGAGTTCGCGCAGATGCAGGCGCACGAATTGCCGCAGGGCTGGGACAGCGACATTCCGAGCTTCAACGCCGACCCGAAGGGCATCGCGACGCGCGAATCGTCGGGCAAGGTGCTCAATGCGATCGCCGCGCGCGTGCCGTGGATGATCGGCGGCGCGGCCGACCTGTCGCCGTCGACGAAAACCAACCTGAAGTTCGAAGGGGCGGGAAGTTTCCAGGCGGATAACTACGGCGGCCGCAATCTGCACTTCGGCATTCGCGAGCATGCGATGGGCGCGGTGGTCAACGGCCTCGTGCTGTCGAATCTGCGCGCGTACGGCTCGACCTTCCTGATCTTCAGCGACTACATGAAGCCGCCGATCCGCCTGTCCGCGATCATGGAAGTGGCGGCCATCCATGTGTTCACCCACGACTCGATCGGCGTCGGCGAAGACGGTCCGACCCATCAGCCGATCGAGCAGCTCGCGTCGTTGCGGGGCGTACCGGGCCTCACGGTGCTGCGTCCCGGCGATGCGAACGAAGCGGCCGAGGCATGGCGCGTCGCGCTGACGCAACCGCATCGGCCGGCGTGCATCGTCGTGTCGCGCCAGCCGCTGCCGACGCTCGACCGCGGGCGCTATGCGTCCGCGAGCGGCGTGAAGCACGGCGCCTACGTGCTCGCCGACGCGCCCGACGGCCAGAAGCCGCAGGTGATCCTGATGGCGACCGGCAGCGAACTGTCGCTCTGCGTCGACGCGTACGAGAAGCTGAAGAGCGAGGGCATCGCCGCGCGCGTCGTGTCGATGCCATCGTGGGATATCTTCGAGCGGCAGGACGACGCGTATCAGGAGTCGGTGCTGCCAGCGGACGTCGAAGCGCGTGTCGCGGTCGAGCAGGCCGCGTCGCTCGGTTGGGATCGCTATACGGGGCGGCTCGGTGCGCAGGTCGTCATGCATACGTTCGGCGCGTCGGCGCCGATTGCCGATCTGAAGAAGAAGTTCGGCTTTACGCCGGAGAGCGTGTATGAAGCGGCGAAGCAGCAGATCGAGCGGGTGAAGAAAGGCAAGGGTGGTTGAGGGGATGCGCGCGATGCGTTCCTGAATGCCTGACGCGATAAAGCGGTCGCCCGGCGGGACTTTTGTCCCGATCGTACATAGGCGACCGCTTTTTTGCAGGGCTTCGCGCCTCAGTGGTGAACGAGCCGCACCGGGGACCCCGTCGGCCGAATCACCGCGGCCATGCGCTCCCGGATTCTTGCCGCGGACGAAGCCGTTCGTTGTGGATTGGTTGCACGGTCGTACCCGTTCAGATGTTCATCGATGATAAAGTCCGCGACTCTCATCGCGTCCATCGGGTTGCCGTCCACGTCGTCCCACTCGCGAATCGCGCGATTGACTCGAGTCAGTGCGTCGACAGCAAGTAATACGGCGTCGGTCTCGGTGATCCTGCCTTCAAGATCATCTGCGAGGTAATCCGCGACACGTAAAGCAGCGCCGATCAGATTGACGTCGTAACTCAAGTCCAGCAAGACCGCCTGAACCCTTTCGAGACAAGCATTCTTTCGTGCTAGTGCGATATCTGTCATGAGCTTCTCCAGAACTGTGGCGACAATCGGTCAGTGATCGATGTGTTGCTGATTGCACTGCTAGCTGCTCGACGAGCGAGGCCGCCGCACCAGCCTCGCTCGCAATTTCAAGTGCCCGAAAGCTACGCCGCTAACTTTAGCGCTTGCGCGAAATCCGCGATCAGGTCGTCGATATCCTCGATGCCCGCGGACAGCCGCAGCATGCCGTCGGAAATACCCATCGCCTTGCGCGTTTGCGGCCCGGCTTCGAAAAAGATCGTCGGCGCAACGGGAATGATCAGCGTACGCGTGTCGCCGAGACCGGTCGCCTTGACCGGCAGCTTGAGCGCATTGACGACTTCGATCATGCGATCCGCATTGAGCAATTCGAACGACAGCAGCCACGACGCGCCCTTGAACAGCGTCTGTGCGACCTCGTATTGCGGATGGCTCTTCAAGCCAGGATAGAACACTTTTCCGACCGCTGCGTGCCCTTCGAGAAACTGCGCGAGTGCGAGCGCATTGTCGCTGCTCTGCTTCACGCGCAGGGCAAGCGTTTCCGCGCCCATCGCGATCGCGTGCGCCTGCTCGGACGACAACGACGCTCCCATGTCTCGCAGGCCTTTCTTGCGGATCTGCAGAAGCCCCTGATCCTTCGCCGGCGAACGCCGATAGTCGTCGGCGATATTCGGATACGCGCTCCAGTCGAACAGGCCCGTGTCCGTCACCGCGCCGCCGAGTGCGGCGCCATGACCCGCGATCGTTTTCGTCAACGAGTTGATGACGAGGCTCGCGCCGACCGCCCTGGGCTTGAACAAGGCGGGCGAGGTAATGGTGTTGTCGACGAAGTAAACGATGCCGTGCTCACGGCAAACATCGCCGATACCTTGCAGGTCGGGAATCTGCGTGCCCGGATTCGCGATGGTCTCGACGAACACCATGCGCGTAGTCGGCCGGATCGCGTTCTTCACGTCGTCGGCGCTGCACGCATCGACGGTCGTGACTTCGACGCCGAGCGCCCGCAAGGTGCCGAACAGACTGTTGGTGTTGCCGAACACGTAGCGGCTCGACACGAGATGATCGCCCGCGCGCAGGAGCGTGAGGAACGTCGCGGTGATGGCGGCCATGCCGGTGCTGAAGCAGATCGTGCCGACGCCTTCCTCGAGACTGGTGATCTTGCGCTCGAGCGCGGCGGTCGTCGGGGTGCCTTGCCGTGCGTAATTGAAGCCGCCTTTCTTCGTGCCCTGGAACACGCCGATCAGGTCCTCGACGCGCTCGAAACCATATTGCACGGACGTATGAACCGGTTGACGCAAGGCGCCGTGCTCGGTGCCCGCGATTCTGTCGCCGTGAACGATGCCAGTGGTGAAACCCTGCTTGTCCATTCCTTCTCCGCTTTTTCAGATCGATTGATTCCGGCCGATTATCGCCTGTAACGGGTGTCTCGCGAAGTCCCTGGCGTCCCGCCGGGCAACGCGGCGCCCGAACCGGCAAAACCCGGGCCGCGCTGCGTTGCTTACAATGGCCTACCACCATCGATCAGCAGGGGAGCGAACTTGGCCAGCCCGGATCATCCCGATAGCAAGCTGAAGGCGGCTCACGTCATGGCCGCGCAAGCGAGTCCGTGCGACGAGCTCGTCATCCGCACGCAGCCGACCATCATCGACCGTCCGTGCCGGCGCAAGCGGCTCGCGCTTGCCGCGACGATCGGCGGTTCGAGCATGGCGTTCATCGACGGTTCTGTCGTCAACGTCGCGCTGCCGTCCATTCAGAGCGAACTCGGCGCGAGCGTCGCGGCGATGCAGTGGGTCGTCAACGCGTATCTGCTGTTTCTCGGCTCGCTCGTGCTGGTCGGCGGATCAATGGGCGACAAGCTCGGCCGGCGCACGGTATTCATCGCGGGCATTGCGCTCTTCACGCTGGCGTCGGCCGCATGCGGGTTTGCACCGAATGCGTCTGTGCTGATCGCCGCGCGCGCGGTTCAAGGCATCGGCGCGGCACTGCTCGTACCCAGCAGTCTCGCGATCATCGGCGCGGTGTTCGACGACGCAGCGCGCGGACGGGCAATCGGCACCTGGGCTGGCGTCGGCGCGATCACGTCGGCAGTGGGGCCGGTGGCTGGCGGCTGGCTTGTCGACGCGTGGTCGTGGCGCGCGATCTTCTTCCTGAACATCCCGCTCGCAGCGCTTACCATCGTGCTCGCCATCTGGGCGGTGCCCAACAGCCACAAGCCCGATGCGCCTCAACGGCTCGACTGGCCCGGCGCGCTGAGCGCGGCAGCGGGACTCGCCGCGCTCACCTTCGGCCTGACCGAGGCATCGGCGCGCGGCTTCGCGCATCCGCTCGTGTTTGGCGCGCTTGGCGCCGGCGTGCTCGTGCTCGCGGCATTCGTGATGATTGAAGCACGCAGCCTTAACCCCATGGTGCCGCTCGACGTGTTTCGCTCGCGCGACTTCACCGGCGCCAACCTCGTCACCCTGCTGCTTTACTTCGGTCTTGGCGGCGCATTCTTCTTCCTGCCGTTCACGCTGATTCGCGCGCATGGCTACACCGCGACCGAAGCGGGCGCGTCGCTGTTGCCGGTGCCCTTGATTATCGGTTTGCTCTCGCGCTTGACCGGCGGCCTGACGAGCCGCTTCGGTTCGCGCGCGCTTCTGAGCGTTGGCCCGGGCGTCGCCGGAATCGGGTTCATGTTGCTGGCGATGCCGTTCGTGCGCGGTAGCTATTGGGCAGAATTCTTCCCCGCGCTCGCCGTGCTCGGGGTCGGCATGACGATCACCGTCGCGCCGCTGACCACGACCGTGATGGGCGCGGTGCCGAGCGACCTCACGGGCGTGGCGTCCGGCATCAACAACGCCGTCGCGCGCGTGGCGAGCCTGCTGGCGATTGCGGTGCTCGGCATCGTCTTCGTGTGGTCGCACCACGCGGCGCTAGCGGCGCGCCTCGACGAGCTGCATGTGCCGCAGGACGCACGGCAGACTGGGCAACTGCTGGAGTCGGTCGCGCAATCCGGAAGCGCAGCGCGCGCGGAAGCCGATGCCATGAGCGACGCGCTGCGCGCCGTGGCGCTCGTCTGCGCCGCCTGTGCGTTCGCCGGAGCGGGCCTCGCGATGGTCACCATCCAGCCTCTGAACGTCCAGCGATCGCGCAGCCAGAGTGAGAGATGAAAACGGCCGCGCACGGTGAGTTACATCACGGCATGCTTGATCCCGATGGGTGTCTGGTGCGATCCGCTTCGCAACCAGCCTGATAAAGCGATTTCGTCTGCTTTATTGCTTGACTCTACTTCCGCCTGTCCAGGAACCTGACAGTGCCCGCGTGAGCGAGGCCCGAAGGATTGTCTTCGTGTTTATGTGAGGTGACGAACGAATCGTTGCGCTGGTACGCGTATGCTTTTCAAAAAAGTGACATATAGCAACGTGAGATCGAAAGCGCCCGCGGATTGAACTGCACGACAGCTTCCCTGAGCGATGTAGCTTCCGGTCAAACGGAAAAGATCAAGTAAACCCTGCGTGGATAGTTCTGCAGCAATCTTCCGAGGTGCTTGATGACTGTCCGAAACCGAATGGGCAGTGGCGTTTCGCCATTGCGTCTGTGGGGTGTGTGGCTTATTGCGACCGTGGTTGCGTCGGTGCCATTCCTCGGCACGTCAGTTCCTCCTCTCGGGCAACACTTTTACAATATCGTCCGCGTCGATATCCTTTCTCATCCGGCATCGTATGTTCGAAATTTTGTCGTGCGGTGGGACGTCATGCCTGACCTTGCCATGGACCTGGCCGTCCCGTGGCTCACTAAGTTCATATCGGTAGAATGGGCCGCCTGGCTGTTTACCCTCGTCGAACTCGGGCTATTGACGTCGGGCTGCCTGGTGCTAAGCCGTGTTGCCAATGGCCGCTGGTCATGGTTACCGTTGACCAGCTTCCTGCTGCTCTATAACTGGATACTGATACGCGGCTACGATAACTTTCTGTTCGGTCTTGGCATTGCCTTTTGGGCGATCGCCGCGCATGTGGCGTTGCGCCGGACCACCCTCGCACGGATCCTGGTCTCGTGCTGCAGTGCCGTTGTTATCTATTTTTGCCATCTGTTTCCGCTCGCCGTTTTCGCGCTGGTCACAGGCACGTGGGAACTCGGCTGTCTTCTTCGAGAGGGGAAGATCTCGAGTCATTCACTGGCTCGCCACGCGTCCGCGAGCGTTGTTCCGTTGCTGCTTCCCATTGCACTGTTGGTCCGCAGCAGCACCGGTGGCCTTCATGGGTCAACCCACTTCGGCCTTATCCACGTACTTCCGAAGATCGCTTTCTGCATCGATGTCCTCTCGGTGGGCAATCGGGCAGGCGATGTGGCGATCGTGGCGGGTTTGAGCCTGTTCGTGGTCATTGGTCTCGTTCTGAGGTGGT
>DATAQT010000021.1:0-19371 GCA_036264535.1 Paraburkholderia sp.
TGCACCAACGCCAGCGGCCCGCCGACGAACGCCTCGGGCGCCACGTGCAGCACGCACGCGCCATAGCTCGTGCCGCTCATGCGTGCATCGGAGATACGCACCATGTCGCGCACGCCTTTTTGCAGCAGCTTGCGCGGAATCGGCAGTTGTCCCCACTCGGGCATACCGGCGCCGACCGGGCCCGCATGCCGCAGCACGAGCACGCAGCTTTCGTCGATGTCGAGCGTGTCGTCGTCGATGCGCGCGGCCATGTCGTTGTAGTCACTGAACACGACTGCGCGTCCGGTGTGCACGAGCAGGTGCGGTTCGGCCGCGCCGGGCTTGATCACGGCGCCGTCGGGCGCGAGATTGCCGCGCAGCACCGCGAGGCTGCTGTCGCGCAGTAGCGGATTCGTCCGGCGGCGGATCACGTCGTCGTTGAAAATGCTCGCGCCTGCGAGGTTCTCGCCGAGCGTGCGGCCGTTCACGGTTTTCTGCGAGCCGTCGATCAGTTCGCCCAGTTCCGCGAGCAATGCTCGCAAACCGCCCGCGTAGAAAAAGTCTTCCATCAGATACGCGCCGGTCGGCCGGATGTTCGCGAGCACCGGCGTGCGGCGCGCGATCTCGTCGAAGCGATCGAGCGTCAACTCGATGCCCGCGCGCCGCGCAAGCGCAATCATATGCACGACCGAATTGGTCGAACCGGACAGCGCGACGCAAGTCGTCACCGCGTTATCGATCGATGCCACCGTAATCAGGTCCGACGGCTTCAGATCCTCCCACACCATTTCGACGATACGCATGCCGGTTTTCGCGGCCATCTGCGCATGACGCGAGTCGGGCGCGGGAATCGATGCGAAGCCGGGCAGCGTGAAGCCCAGCGCTTCGGCCGCGCTCGTCATCGTCGACGCGGTGCCCATCGTCATACAGTGCCCGGGCGAGCGCGCGATGCCACCCTCGACGCCCTGCCAATCGTCCGGCGTCAGCGTGCCAGCGCGCAGTTCGGCCCAGTACCGCCATGAATCGGAACCGGAGCCGAGCGTCACGCCGTTCCAGTTGCCACGTAGCATGGGGCCCGCGGGCAAAAAGATCGCCGGCAGATCCATCGAGATCGCGCCCATCAGCAGCGCCGGCGTGGTCTTGTCGCAGCCGCCCATCAACACGACGCCGTCGGCGGGATACGAGCGCAGCATCTCCTCGGCTTCCATCGCGAGGAAATTGCGGTACAGCATCGTGGTGGGCTTCTGGAACGGCTCGGACAGCGTCTGCACCGGCAACTCGATCGGGAAGCCGCCGGCCTGCCAGATGCCGCGCTTCACTTCCTCGACGCGTTGACTGAAATGCGTGTGGCAAGGATTGATCTCGCTCCACGTGTTAAGAATCGCGATGACCGGCTTGCCCGCGTATTCGTCGCGGTTGTAGCCCATCTGCGCGGTGCGCGAGCGATGGCCGAACGAACGCAGATCGTTCGCGCCGTACCAGCGATGACTGCGTAATTCCTCGGGGGTCTTTCTCTTCGTCAACGTCTACTCCACGATTGTCGCCGACCATGCGTCAGCGCCTCTGTTCTTTCACGCGAGACACGATCTGCGTCGGGCTCACGAATTGTAGTGCGATCAGCACCCAGATCAACGTGATCGCCATATAGATCATGGCCATCGCATCGATCGATTGCGGCGCGCGCACGCCGGTCGAAAACACAGCGTAATACAACGCGACCACGAGCGTTTGCGTCGCGGGCCCGGCCGTAAAAAACGTCAGCTCGAACATGCCGATCGTGCGCACCAGGACGAGCAGCCCTGCCGCCAGCATACCCGGCACGAGCAGCGGCAGCAGCACATAACGGAAATAGCGGAACGTGTTCGCGCCGAAAATGCGCGCGGCCGCTTCGAGATTCGGATCGATCTGCTCGATGAACGGCGTCATCACGAGAATCACGAACGGCAGCGCCGGTACGAGGTTCGCAAGGATCACGCCCCATAGCGTGCCGGCGAGTCCGACCCTGTACATCACGGTCGCCATCGGAATGCCGTAGGTGACGGGCGGCACCATCAGCGGCAGCAGGAAGATCAGCATCGCAAGCCGCTTGCCGCGGAATTGCACGCGCGCAAGCGCATACGCGGCCGGCACGCCGAGCAGCACCGACAGCAGCACGACCGCGCCGACCACCTGCACGGTCACCCACAGCACGCTCGCGAGCTGGAAGTCGCTCCATGCCTGCGCATACCAGTGCAGCGTGAACCCTTGCGGCAACGCGGTGCCGAACCAGCGCGTCGCGATCGAATTGACCGCGACGGTCGCGATCAGCAGCACGACGTTGATCAGGAAGAAGGCCATCACGGCCCACACCAGCGCCTGCCAGATGCGGCCCGACAGGTTGGCGCGCTGACGCGCATGTTGCGCGGGCTCGCCGGTGCCGTCGCCCGGTTGAGGCGCGGCGGTTGCGGACGTGGAGCCGGACCAGTCGGGCTGGGCCGCGCGACGATCGATCGTCATCAGCCTTTGCCTCCGGTTGCGGGACCGCTATAGAACCAGCGACGCGCGCCGAGCAGCGCGGCGACCACCAGCAGTTGCACGAAGCCCATCACCATCGCGATCGCCGAGGCGAGCGAATAGTCGTAGCTCTCGAACGCCGCTTCGGCCGCGGCAATCGACATCACGCGAGTCGGCCCCGCGGGCGCGCCGAGCAGCACCGCCGACGGAAACACCGAAAACGCCTGCACGAACGACAGACACGCGGCCATCGTCAACCCCGGCACGAGCAGCGGCAGATAGATGCGGCGAAACTGTTGCCACGGACTCGCGCCGAGCGTGGCGGCCGCGCTCGCGAGCGTCGGATCGATCCCGGTCACGTAAGACAGCGTCAGCAGAAACGCGAACGGAAAGCCCGACACGATCAACGACAGCAGCACGCCGGTGAAGTTGTGCGTGAGCCGCACTTCGTGCGTGTACAGATGCAGCGCGTGCAACGCCTGCGGCAGCCAGCCGTTCGGACCGAAGTACGTGAGCATGCCGTCGGCGATCAGCACGGTGCCGAGCGTCACCGGAATCACCAGCAGCGTCGTGACGACCTTCTGATAGCGCGAGTAGCGGCGCAGCGCGAACGCGACCGGCACCGATACGCCGACGTTGATCAGCGTGGCCGGCACCGCGAGCTTCAGCGTGACGAGGATCGTCGGCCACATCGACATGTCGGTGAAGAACGTCAGATAGTTGGCCCACACGCCGCCACCGTTCATCGGCCGGAACGACAGCGCGAGACCATACGCGAAGGGATAGATGAACAGCGCGACGATGAAGAGCAGCGCGGGGGCGACAAGCCACGCCCTGGCATCGCGCTGCGTGCGGGACGTAAGCGGCGGGGACAGCGTCGGCGTGTTCATGCGGCCTCGGCGTCGTAGACGAGCACGCACGACGGCCGCACCCGCAGCGTGATGCGCTCGCCCTCGGCGAATTCGCCGCTCACGCGCGCCCACACGTCGCCGAACGCGGTCTTCGCGCGCAGCAGCGAATCATGGCCGCCGTATTCGACCGCGTCGATCAGCGCATCGAATGCGTTGTCGGCGCCGGGCTCGGCGCGCTCCATATCTTCGGGACGCAGCGCAACGCTCACGCGTTTGCCGTCGAAGCCCGCCATCGGCGTGCCGATGAGCCGCGCGCCGTTCGCACTGACCACGACACCGTCGCCCTGCGTGCCCTCCAGCGTGAACTCGGCGACATTGCGATAGCCCATGAAGCGCGCGACGTGCAGATTGCGCGGCCGCGTATAGACTTCCTTCGGCGTCGCGACCTGCTGCACGACGCCCTCCTTCATCACGACGATGCGATCGGCCATCGACAGCGCTTCGTCCTGATCGTGCGTCACGTACAGCGTCGCGCGTTCGAGCTGCGTATGGATGCGGCGAATCTCGGCGCGCATTTCGATGCGCAGCTTCGTATCGAGATTCGACAGCGGCTCGTCCATCAGAATCAGCGGCGGCTCGATCACGATCGCACGCGCGATCGCGACGCGCTGCTGCTGGCCACCGGACAGTTGCCCGGGCAGCTTGTGCTCGTGACCGGTCAGTTGCACGAGTTGCAAGGCCTCGCGCGCACGACGCGCGATCTCGCTCCTACCGACGCCGCGCATCTTCAGCCCGAAGCCGACGTTCTCGAGCACGCTCATATGCGGAAACAGCGCGTAGTTCTGGAACACCATGCCGAAGCCGCGCTTTTCCGGCGGCAGCACGTCGATGCGCCGCTCGTCGAGCCAGATGCCGCCGCCGGTGAGCGGCTGCAATCCGGCGATGCAGTTCAGCGCCGTCGACTTGCCACAACCCGATGGCCCCAGCAGCGCGATGAACTCGCCACGCCGGATCGTCAGATCGAGACCCTGCAGCGCGGCGATCGCATGGCCTTGCGCGTTCGTGAAACTGCGGCTCACCGAATCGAGCCGCAACTGCTCAAAGTGATGCTTCATGGCGGTTTCCTGATCCGCGTCTAACGGGTCTTCTGCGCGCCGACGTCGCTATCCCACTTCTTGAAGGCCGCGACCATCGCCGCTGCATTCAGCGGCAACGCATGCGGACGATCGGTCAACATCTTCGCGTATTCGGGGCGGCCATACTTTTGCAGCACCTCCTGGCTATGCGCGGGCGCCTGTTCGACGGTGACGCCCTTGATCGCCGGGCCCGGATAGAAATAGCCGTCGTCGTAGGTCAGCGCCTGCTGCGCGGGCTCCAGCATGAAGTTCATCATCTTGTACAGCACATCGAGCTTTTCCTTCGGAACGCCCTTGGGAATCACCATGTAGTGCGCATCGTTGACCCACGTCATGTTATCGAACGGCTGCACGCGGAATTCGGCCGGCACGATGCCGAGCGCGCGCGGATTGATGTCCCAGCCGGTCACGGTCACGGTCATGTCGCGCGTGCCTTCGCCCAGTTCCTTCATCACCGCCGAGGTGCCGCCAGGATAGTACGGAATGCAGTCGTTCAACTGCCTGAGGAACGCCCACGTCTTGTCCCAGCCATGCACCGGGTCTTGCGGATCCTTGTCGCCGAGCACGTAGGGCAAGCCCATCAGGAACGTGCGGCCAGGTCCGGAATTCGCCGGCCGCGCGTAGATCAGCTTGTCGGGGTGGGCCTTGCACCATTGCAGCAGTTGCTCGGGCGTCTTCGGCGGATCGTTGACCTTGGCCGGGTTGTATTCGATCAGCGGGCCGGCCGGCATATACGCGACCTCGAGACCGTAGCCTTGCGCGAGGTCTTGCATCTTGCGCGGACCCGGCGCGTACTTGTCGAGCACGCCCGGGAACTGGGCCGCGTTATCGGGCAGCAGTTTGATCCAGAGGTTCTGTTCGATGCCGGCCGCGAGCGCGTCGGTGCCGGTCAACACGAGGTCGATGTCGGAGCGGCCCGCGGCCTGCATCGCCTTGATCTTGCCGGGCAATTGCGGCGCGGGCGCGTTCGTGAAGGTGATGTTCCCGACGAGATTCGGATACTTCGCCTTGAACGCCTCGAAGCCCTTCTGCGTGAGTTGAAGATCGCCGGCCACGTCGACGATATTGATCGTGACCGGATCAGCCGCATGCGCGGCAGGTGTGAATGCAGCGCTCGCGGCGATACAGATAGATACCAGCTTGAGCGACAACCTGTGCGAAACAGTCATTGCGTCTCCTCGCTTCTTGGTATGGAAGCCCGCCGGTCGATGCGCCGCGGGCGGTGTATTTCTACCAATGGAACATAGCGAAGCGCAACAGCCGATGTCAAGCAAATAGTCGAATGCGCGAGCAGTGTGCGAAAACGGCCATTTTTAAGTGCGATCCTTGTCGTTCAACGCTTTGCAACACGCGTTAAGGGCAAACCCGAGCACCGGCCGCGGTTCCAATGCAGGTTGCCTGGTAAGCGGACAACTGCTCAACCGCCGCGCACGCCCTGCGTGTTCACGTACAACGAATACAGCCCGTGGCTCGCTGCCATGAACAGACGGTTGCGATGCCGCCCGCCGAAGCACACGTTCGCGCAACGCTCCGGTAACGCGATATGGCCGAGCAGCTCGCCTTGCGCGGTGAACACGCGCACGCCGTCGAGTTCGTCGGTGCCCATGCCCCAGCCGCACCACAAGTTGCCGTGCACGTCGACCCGAAAACCGTCGGGCGTGCCCGGACCCGCGTCGATCAGCACGCGATTGTTCGACAGCGTCGTGCCTTTGCCATTGGTGTCGACGTCGAACGCGCGGATCTTGCGCGGCTCGCCGCGCGATTCGACGACGTACAGCAGCGATTCGTCCGGTGAAAACGCGAGACCGTTCGGACCGAGCACATCGTCGATCACCATCGACACCTCGCCCGACTGGCCGTCGATCCGATACACGCACGCCTTCAACTCGGACTGCTGGCGCTCACCCTCGTAGAAACCGTCGATGCCGAAGGTCGGGTCGCTGAACCAGATCGAGCCGTCCGATTTGACGACCACGTCGTTCGGCGAGTTGAAGCGCTTGCCCTGATAGCGATCGGCGAGCACGGTGATCGAACCGTCGTACTCGGTGCGCGTCACGCGCCGCGTCAGGTGCTCGCAACTGACGAGACGCCCTTCGCGATCACGCGTATGGCCGTTCGCGTTGTTCGACGATTGACGGAACGTGCTGACCGCGCCGGTGGTTTCGTCCCAGCGCAGGATCCGGTCGTTCGGAATGTCGCTCCACAGCAGATAGCGCCCGTCGCCGAACCACACCGGCCCCTCCGACCAGCGCGTGCCCTGATACAAACATTCGACCGACGCCGACGCGAGAATCAGCGACTTGAAGCGCGGGTCGAACACGCGGATGGAGGGATCGGGATAGCGTCGGCTGTGGTCGCTCATGCGGTTGCCTGTGTGTCGGAGCGGTTCGGTTGGCCAGCCGCGAACTCGCGCTCGAGAGCGAGCAGCGTGTGCGCGGTCTGCGCGATCTTCGCATGATGCTCGCGCGGCGTCGAACTGAGCAGCGGCAGCAGCGGCCCCATGTCGGCGAGGCCCGTGAACGTGATCGCGTCGTGCAGCACGCGGATCAGCGAGATGTCGGTGCGCAGCGTTTCGAGCGGCATGAACGCATCGTACAGGCGTTCGGCGGCGCTGTGATCAGCGCTACCGGCGCTACCGGCACGACTGGCGCTCCGGCCGCCCTGCAGCGCGCGCAGCAACGCCATCACCATGCCCGGCGCGATGCAGCCGCAGCCGGTCGTCCAGGCGGCGAGTCCAAACTCACGCAGATGCACGAGCGCCGGGCGCTCGCCCATGCCCGACACGATCCTGGCGGCCTGCACGCTTTGCAGCAGCCGGTGCAGATACGGATCGTCAGCGGGGTTGTCGCGCGGGATCGCGTATTTGACCGCGCTCAAGGTACCGCGCTCGACGAGGCGCCCGAGCGTATCGACATCGACGTAGTCTTCGCTTTTGATATAGAGCGTGAGCGGCATGCCGGCCGTGTCGGCGACTCGCGTCAGGCCCGCCTCGACGCCTTCGGACGTCGTAAAGCCGCCGAGCGGCAGCACCATCGCGGTACGGTAACGGGTCTGCGCGAGGATGCGCGCCTGATCGAGCATCTTGCCGTAGTCGGGACCGAGCGCCGGAATCACGCGCGTTTCCGGACTCGCAGCGTCGGCGAGCAAGTCCACCAACTCGCGGTATTCGCTGACCGCGACGTGATAGAGGTTCGCGTTGCCGCCATACAGCAGCGTGCGCACGCCGCCCGCTTCGATATGGCGGATCAGCGCGAGATTCTGCGCCGGGTCGAGCGTGTAGTCGGCGCGGCGCGCGAGCGGCGGCACGGCCATTACCGACGCGGCGAACTCGCCGTCGTGAAGCGGAGATTCGTTCATGATGGTTGACGCGAAAATGCGCAAGAGGGGGTTTCACGGTAGCATCGGCATCACAATGTTGTCAAACAACCTTGCGCGCGACGATTGCCCCGGCACGCCGCCGGCGTCGGATCTGCCCGGCTGCACGTCACGAAATTTCCCTTTGTATGACAATAGGGCCTGCCCGCGCCCCATGTGACCGCGACGCAGGCTCTTTTCTGGACAGGAAGGTGGCGTCGAGCAATAACCCGCTTTCCCAGATAATCGAGTAAATACGATTAATTTAAATGCGCGGCGGAAATAATCCCGTCAATGATGCGCATTAAAATACGGTGACCGGACGCCGATTAGCCGCATTAATCACCTGCGAATCCCGGGCGGGCCAAAGATTCATTTCAATCAGCATGGTGACGGGCAACGCCGTCCTTGCTGTCGCGCGGCTGCTATCGTTTACCCCGCAGGGGGTACCGACGCATTGTGCTTGAGTTTTTAGTGATAGATTATGCGGACCAAAAGAGCGGACCGAAGTTTGCCCGCCATTAACCGCGACTGGGATGTTTGAGAGCCTGAGAGAGTCAAGAAATTGTCGCTACACTTTATCGAGCAGATGGCACCGCTACTGGACGCCGCCGACGAGGCGGAATGGTTCGGCGCGATTACGGGCCTCGCCGAAACGTGGGGCTTCGACAGGATCCTTGTCGCCATGCTGCCGCGGCCAACCATGCGTCTCGAGGACGCCTACCTGCGCAGCACTTACGCGCCCGCATGGCGCCAGACGTATGACGAGCAGGGCATGGTTCATATCGACCCGACGGTCGCGCATTGCCTGTCACGCTCCGCGCCGCTGATCTGGACGCCAGATATTTTCGCCACCCCGGCGCAGCAATCTTTATATGAAGAAGCTCGTTCCTACGGTCTGGGTGCGGGCGTGACTCTGCCAATCCATGGGCCGAATCAGGAAGCCGGCATGATGTGCTTCGTCAATGACGACAAGCCGTCAGACGGGTTTCGTCGCCATGTGAACACCGCCTTGCCGAACCTCGTCTTGTTGCGTGACCTGGTGATCGACACCAGCAAGCAGCATCTGAATTCGCATGCGCAGACCTTGCTGCCGAAGCTCACTCCGCGTGAGCGCGAATGCCTGAAATGGACCGCACGCGGCAAATCCACCTGGGAGATATCCCACATCCTGAGTTGCTCGGAAGCCGTGGTGAACTTCCACATGAAAAACATCAGGGCGAAATTCGGCGTGAATTCGCGGCGTGCGGCAGCCGTGATTGCGGCGCAGCTCGGGCTTATTGACCCGGGTTGAGCAGCGCGGCGGCATCGCGGCTGTACATCACGCGCTCGGCGCGGCCCAGATCGGCGTCCGACACGGTTTTCGTGAAGTACAGACCCAGCAGGATCGACACCGGCGCCGGGATCTCCGCGCCCGACTCGAAGCGGCTGCCGCGCGATTGCGTGACGCCGAAGCGAGCCCAGAAACGGCGCTGGCTTTCTTTTTTCTTCTTCCGGTAGGCAATGATCAGAACGCGATCCACTGCCGAAGAGACCTCCGAGGGACGCGCCTGGAGGTGGGTTTGCGGTTGCCAGTGATTGTCGAGAAGTTCCATTTTAGAGCCTTGTAGGTTATGGGTGGATACGTGTTTGAATTCTGCTTTACGCGATAAGCATCCACACCTATCCAGGTAGGTAGGTGGCGCGAAGATTCAGAATGCATAAGTTTTCCTGCGTATTTGGCACACCCCAACGCGTAAAGGAGAACGTCATGCAAACCACGATCCGAATTGGAATGCGGCAGGAATTCGACAATGAACTGATCAACGAGATGTACCGCCTGCGAGCCCGTGTCTTTCAGGGCCGGCTTGGCTGGGAAATTCCGACCATCGCGGGGATGGAGATAGACGGCTACGACGCGCTCGGGCCGTACTACATGCTGATTCAGGACGAAGACGAACGGTTGCGCGGCTGTTGGCGCCTGATGCCGACCGAAGGACCCAACATGCTGAAAGACACCTTCCCGCAGCTGCTGCATGGCGCGGAGGCGCCGGTCGGACGGCACATCTGGGAACTGAGCCGTTGGGCGATCGAAACCGGCGGGGAGCAACAGTCGTTTGGTTTCACGGATATGACAATCCGTGCGATTCAGGAAGTGATGCGCTTCGCGCAGCGCATGGGCATCACGCATTACGTCACGGTGACCACCACGCCGATCGAACGCATGTTGCGGCGTGCCGGCCTCGACATCAGCCGGCTTGGGCCGCCGCTGCAGATCGGCGTCGAGCGGGCCGTCGCGCTCGACGTCGCGGTGAGCGCGAAAACACTGACCGCGCTGTTCGGGCCGGTCGCCGCCGCGGCTTGAGCCGCGACGCCCTTACCGGCGCGGACTCAGGAACCGAACATCCGTTCGAGCGCGTTCTCGAGGTGCGCGCGCATCGCGGCGCCCGCGCCCGCCGCGTCCTTGCGGCGGATCGCGTCGAGCACGGCCATGTGCTCGGCCTGTACCAGCCGCTGCCGCTCGACCGTTTTGACGAGCGACAGATTGCGTGACAGGTTCATGCTGAACAGGATCTGTTCCTCGATGAACGACATCACCGTGATGAAAAATGGATTCTTCGAGGCACGCGCGACCGCCTGATGGAACAGGAAGTCGTCCTTCGCGCCGATCCCCTGCGCCTCGATGATGCGCTCGAGTTCGTCCCACGCATGCTGGATCGCCGCGATGTCGTCGGCGTCGGCCTTCAGCGCCGCCTGGGCGGCCGCCCCCGCCTCGGTCACGATGCGGAATTCATAGCAGCGGCGGATATCGGACAGCGTCTCGAGCGGCGCGAAGCGGCGCACGTCAGGGTCGGGCCGCCGCGCGACGGTCGTGCCGGAGCCGTGCCGCGTCGAGATGATGCCGTCGGCCCGCAACCGCGCGAGCGCTTCGCGCACGGTCGGCCGGGAGGTGGCGAAACGCTCCGCCAGCGCGTGCTCGGTCGGCAATCGCTCGCCTTCCTTGTACTCGCCTTCGAGGATGCGGTTGAGAATGTCGCCGTAGATCTGGTCGGGTAAGCCCTTGGTTTTTCGATCGTTCATCAGCGGACTAGTCAGCTTGTCTGAATATGGCCTGATTGTAAGGCCAACCTTGTTCCAGCTTCAGGAAACTTATGCGGACGGCACACACGCGCGGCCGCCCGTGCGTGCCGTCGCGTCCGCTATTTTGTCCGCGCGAAGCCGGAAAATCTGGCAAAAGTTTGATTTACATCCTGGTCGGATGCATCCTTTCCGGCGATCATCTAAGCTTAATTGGTATAAAAGATCAATGAACTCTGCCGCGGCCATCATTGCGGCAGACGCATTTTTGACGCGGAGCCGATATGTACAAACGCATCCTTGTAGCGGTCGACGGCAGCAATACCTCACGCCGTGCGTTCGAAGCGGCGCTCGATCTCGCCAAATCGAATGGCGCCGTGTTGCGACCTTTTTATGTCGTCGAAAACACACCGATGTATTTCGAGGCGCCCGGCTACGACCCATCGATCCTGCGCAACCGCCTGATCGAGGAAGGCCAGGAGCTGCGTGCCGAGTTCTCGAAAGCCATGGACGCACAGGGCGTGAAGGGCGACCCGGCAGTCTCCGAAGCTTCGTCGCTCGGCGATGTCGCCGAAATCGTGCTGCAGGCCGCGGCCGAGTTCAACGCCGACCTGCTCGTGATGGGCACTCACGGCCGGCGTGGCTTCCAGCGGCTGATTCTCGGCAGCGTCGCCGAACGCTGCGTGCGTCAGGCTACGCTGCCGGTTCTGCTGGTACCGTCAGCCGCGGGCACCGACAAGGAACCCGCCTGACTCTTTCATCACTCGCGAGGCGGCGCGCCACGCGCGGCCCTGCCGGAGGCGAGCCACCCTACCCGTCGACACGCACCGTCGAACTGGCCCGCGGCGGCTCACCTTCCCACGTTCGCAAGCGCACGCGTCACTTTGCCGCCAGCTGCATGTCATAGCGGGTGGGACAATTTCACTACCCAAAAAAATCGCGTGCAAAACATGCTGAATCCTACCGCTGTGCCCCGTTCCTCGACCCGCTCCGCCGACAACGCCGAGCGCACGGACAGCCAGCCCGCGCGCCGCCGCCGCGAAGCTGGGGCGTTGCGCGCAACCGCACGCACCGCCGCGCGCTGCTCGAGTTGCTCGATGCGTCAGATCTGCATGCCGCAGGGGCTGTCGGCGGAGGAACTGCCGAAGCTCGAAACGCTGATCTGCTCGGCGCGCTCGGTGCCGCGTGGCGAGGCGTTGTATCGCAGCGGCGACCGCTTCGACAGCATCTACGCGGTGCGCTCCGGATCGATGAAGACCATGATGATCCACCGCGACGGCCGCGAACAGGTCACCGGTTTGCGTCTTGCCGGCGAGCCGCTCGGGCTCGACGGCATCAGCGCGGACGTGCATGCGTGCAGCGCCGTCGCGCTGGAAGACAGCACGGTCTGCATCGTTCCATATAGTGCGCTGAAGCTGCTGTGCCGCGAAATCGGTTCGATGCAGGAGCGGATGCACAAGCTGCTGGGCGCGCAGATCGTCAGCGAGGCCGCGCAGATGATGGTGCTCGGCTCGCTGTCCGCCGACGAGCGCGTCGCCGCCTTCCTGCTCGACGTGTCGCAGCGCAATGCGCAGCGCGGCTACTCATGGTCGGAATTCAATCTGCGCATGACGCGCGAGGACATGGGCAGCTACCTTGGCATGACGCTCGAAACGGTCAGCCGTACCCTGTCAAGATTTCAAAAGCGCGGCCTGATCGACACGCAGGGCAAGCACATTCGCATCGTCGATCTCGAAGGGTTGCGGCAGGTCTGAGCGACCGGGCTGGCTGAACTGACGCGCTGTTCGCCTTGGCACGCCGCCTGCAAGCGGGTACAGTTTTCAGACCGTCCGCCCACAGCAACCGTGTTGCATGGAGACCCCGGCGAAATGAATCGTGACCCTGCCCCACATCACCCGCTCGTGCAGCGCCTGAGCGACGCGCGTCAAGTCACCGACGCCCTGTTTGCGATCGTCAAACCCGACTACCTGTATGAACGGCCGATCCGCGAGCGTCACCGCGTGGTGTTCTACATCGGCCATCTCGAAGCGTTCGATCGCAATCTGCTCGACCAGCGTCTGTTCGAACTGCCGGCTTTCGCGCCGGAGCTCGACCAGCTGTTCGCTTTCGGCATCGATCCGGTAGGCGGCGGCTTTCCCTCCGATCAACCCGGCGATTGGCCGTCGCTCGACACGGTGCACGAGTATGCGACGCGCGCGCGCCGCCAGATCGACGCCGCGCTCGCCGAACTCGGCAACCCGGCGCACAACGAGGCGGCCATGCAGTTGTTGAACGTTGCGATCGAGCATCGGTTGATGCATGCGGAAACGCTCGCGTACATGCTGCATCAGCTGCCGCTCGCGCAGAAGAACACCGCGTTGCGCGAGCCGGTGGTAACGCGCGCGGAGCGGCGCGACGCGTTGTCGTCGATGGTCAGCGTGCCGGCGGGCACGACCGTGCTCGGCATGCCGCGCGAGGCCGGCCGCTTCGGCTGGGACAACGAGTTCGGCGAAATGGGCGTGGACGTGCCCGCGTTCGAGATTGACCGATACATGGTCACGAATGGCGCGTTCCTCGAGTTCCTCGACGACGGCGGTTATCGCGAGCCGAAGTGGTGGTCGCCGAAGGACTGGTCGTGGAAAGAAGCGGAGCACGTCGAGCATCCCGCCGGCTGGTCGCAACGCACGGCGGAGGACGGCCGCGCAGCATGGATGCTGCGCACGATGTTCGACGACGTGCCCCTGCCGCTCGACTGGCCTGTCTACGTGAGCCACGCCGAAGCGAGCGCTTACGCGCGCTGGGCCGGCAAAACGTTGCCGACGGAGGCGCAATGGCAACGTGCGGCGCACGGTGCGCCGCAAGCGGCATCGGGCAACTTCGATTTCCGTAGTTGGGATCCGCGGCCCGTCGATGCGCATCCGGACAACGTCAGCGCGTTCGGCGCGGAAGGTCAGTTCGGCAATGGCTGGGAATGGACCTCGACGCTATTCGAAGCGCTGCCGGGCTTCGAAGCGTTTCCGTTCTATCCCGGCTATTCGGCGAACTTCTTCGATGGGCAGCATTACGTGTTGAAGGGCGGCTCGGCGCGTACCGCGCTGTGCATGCTGCGGCCGGAGTTTCGCAACTGGTTTCAGCCGCATTATCAGTATGTGTATGCGGGGTTTCGGTGTGTGCGGGCTTGACCAATAAAGCGGAAGCTGGAACCGGATTTCAGCTTCCGCTTTGATGCAAATCTCTTCAACAAATGCTTTATTTTTTCAGGATATGCTTTGACTTCTCCTCAAGACCACGGTTAGCTTGCGTCATGCACTGAAAGTATCTCGCACGAAACGGAACAAGCGGATTTCTGCATCAGATCGCGCCACAACCTCAACACATCGAAAAACGCTCACCGTAGTAAATCGGCGTCCTGCTCCGTGCAACTGACGCTTGGCATCTCGAGGCCTCCGTGCGAATTGCAGATGGATCTTCCTGCGATCAAAGGCTTTCCGCTTCAGCCGATCGTCGCGAAATTGCTGAACTACATCTGGAAGCCTTCGGTAAAAGACGCTCGTTTGCGCCAATTCGGCCAGCAAGTTGCCGTGGCCGGATATCGGGCTCTTGTTCCATTATGCGGAGAATTGCTCGCTGCAAATCATCTCCATCCTGCGGCTGCTTCTGAGACCCGAAATTCCGCGGGAACACGAGCGGATTTCGAGTTCCCAGCATCACGCGCTTACCTCGCAAGAGATCTCCCAGCCTGATATCAACGGCAGAGCACAGCGAGAGAAACCGCCTTAAACCGACCGACGCATTACCCATTGCATCCAAGAAAACAGTCGTGAATGCCAGCCCGAGAGACCACGACGCGTGGCTGATATTTCGCCATCGATTAGGAATAATGCGATGGATGTCGGCACGCAATTGTTCTACGTTGAACGCTTCCCCTTTTAGACATAGCAGTAGTCAATTCGACTACTTGGCGCTACACCCGAATCTGTTGTACCGAAGCCTTCTTTACTTCGGCGTGGATACAAGCGAATGCGTTCTTGCGGCAACTCCCCCAAACGCACGGCAGGTAAGTACGATTACCTTGATAAGCCCCCTCCGCGCGGTCAGCACCGCATTTTGAATCTGAAAGAACAACGCCATGTTCGGCGCATGCTTCTACTGAGCTTGACCCGCGAAAACGGACACCGATGCTTTTGATGAGGAGGTGTCGAAATGGGCAGGCATCGTACCCCACACCCTGTGGAATTCACGAGAGCGAACGGGGCCCGATGGCCCATTGCCATGACGGCACGGCTGCCGGAGGTCTAGACCAGAAGCTACTCTGCGTGGCGGGTGCGCGAGCCACCGAGACGATCATCGAGCGACGCGCAACTGCCCGCGCGCATCCGCACGCTGCATGCGAGTTCGCGCGGCACGCATGGGCGGTACGTAGCCATGTGCAACTAGCGCGAGAAGGCGTGCATGTGGGACACCAGCGGGCAGCACGCCTGATGCGCCTGGCCGGCCTGCATGGTGCGAGCCGGCGGCACCGGCCACACATCACGCGGCAGCGTGGTCCTGAACGTGTTCGTCGTCGCACTGTCCGATGGGTGATGTCCAGTCATCTGTACACCGAACTGATGCTGCGCTCACTGGATCTGGCGTTGCTAAAGCGCCCCATGAACAGGCCAGGCAGTGCATCCTCTGGCTTCTGGAGGGCTGGTACAACGTACGCCGCCTGCACAGCAGCGTAGGCTATGCCTCAAAACCTAACGTGACGACTACGCATCGTGTGCTGCTCCTCTGCTGCAGCAGACGGCACCGCTGATATGATCAGGTTTCGGTTCACCATTCGTGGCTCAAATCGCCCCAACCATACGATGTCCGATCATACGTTCACTGCGACACCGGCCTTATTGCAAGCTTTCCTGAGTTTTCTGCGTCATGCCGCGTTAGCACGAGAGAACGGGCAACCGGAGGCTCAGTCAATCTGGCTGCAGGCAGCCGCGCACCTCCACGGCATTGACGATGACTCGGTCGCCGCGCTGACGCTCATGCTGGTCCAGCAACAGCAGTATGCGTGCGCCATCACACTGGCCGAAGTGATTGCCCGGCTTCGACCTGACAGTGCCGCTGCCAGTTTTCAATTCGGGTATGTGTTGCAGATGGCGAACCGTCACCGCGACGCGCTGGCGCCCTATCGCCACGCACTGAAGATCGACCCGGATTTCCCGCAGCTCAAAAACAACCTTGCCGCCGCACTTCGGGTTTCCGGCGGCGATCCTGATGAGCAGTTGAAATTGCTTGAGAGTGCTGTCACAGCTGACCCGCTGGACAGCAACGCGTGGATCAATCTCGCAACAACGAGGCGTGCCCGCCTGGACTTGGACGGGGCACTGGACGCGGGATTTCGCTCCGTGGAACTGGTACCTGACAGCGCGCTCGCACTGAATAACCTAGCACTGGTGCTCAAGGAGGCTCAGCGCTGGGATGAGGCCGAACATCTTGCAAAGGCGGCATGTGAGCGCTCTCCGGGAGACCCCTCATTTCGCTCGAACCTGGCGATCCTGCATCTGGTACGAGGTAACTTTGCCGATGGCTGGCCCGAGCATGAAGCACGATGGGAGGGTTCCGCAGAGCTGCGTGGCGCCCGTCCTGTGTTTTCGCGTCCGCAATGGCAGGGTGAACCGCTTGCTGGCAAGACCTTGCTGGTCTGGGGCGAGCAGGGAATGGGCGACCTGCTGCAGTTCTGCCGCTATATTGCGCCGCTCGCGGCGCGTGTCCACCGGGAAGGCGGTCGCGTCGTGTGGAATTCGTTTCCGCAGATGGGCGACCTGCTTCTGCGCAGCCTCGGCGAACACGTTGACGGGTACACGTCGGGGGGCGGTGTCGAGTCGCTGCCGCCTTACGATTACGAGATTCCGCTGCTCAGTCTGCCGCACGTGCTAGGTGTGCACAAAGAAACGCTTCCGTCCATGGTTCCTTATCTGCGGCCGGACGCTACCGCAAGCGCCGCGTGGCGTATACGCCTTGCCGGCGAAAAGCGGCTCAAGGTCGGACTTGCATGGACCGGCAGCCTCAATCATCAACGCAATCCGTTTCGCCGTGTGGGTTGGGAGCGATATGCCCGATGGTTCAGTGGCATCGACGGCGTGGCGTTCTATTCGCTGCAGCCCGGCGCATCGGACGACGTTGCGGCCGCGCGGGAAGCCGGCCTGACGATGACCGACTACACCACCGAGTTTGCAAGCTTCGACGACACGGCGGCGTTCATCGGCGAGCTTGATCTGGTCATTACAGTTTGCACTTCGGTTGCGCATTTGAGCAGTGCACTCGCCCAGCGTACATGGGTGCTGCTCGACGTCAATCCGCACTGGCCATGGCTGCTCGAGCGGCGCGACAGCCCTTGGTATCCGAGCGCCGTACTGTATCGGCAACGGAAGTTTGCCCAGTGGGATGCGGTGCTCGATGAAGTCGCGCACGATCTAACGGCGCTCGCACATCTTCCCAGATAAGTCGCCAGGTATCCGTCCGTGGAACCCGTGTTGACGGGATGGCGAGGTTAGATGTCGACGATCTTTCGCAGCAGAGCGTACGAGACTCGTCATGGCCTTCCGAATCATTGACGGCGATAGACGCGGTTTTCGCGTTGAGCCTGACGATGATGCCGACTCGCTCGCTCAGATGTCTGTCGGTGAAGCCAACGGTGTCGCCAATGAAGAATTCCTCTCGTAGTGCTCGCGGTGGCGCGACGCAGGCGCGCGAGTTGGCCCGCTCGTAGTGTCAGGGATAACCGCCGCGTATAGCACCGACGACCGCTGACGGCTCTGGTTGTCCTGGATCACCGCCTGGGTCTGCCGCAGTTCCACCACCGTTCCGTATGAAGGTGGTGCGAGCGGATCGCCCCCGATATAACTGACCTCCATTCCCAGGTGCAGGCATTGACGTACTTCGAGAATCCGTCGAGGGTCGTCCAGCATTTTGCCGATGGCGAGATAGAGACGACACAACTCGGCGCTGGGCGCCTGCCGAAGCGAGTCGAGAATGTCCATGAGCAGTAAGGTGTTTAACGGGCAAGCGCCAACAGTTCATACACGCGGTTGACAGGATACGATGGCAAGTGCTCAAGCGTGCGCTCAAGCCACGCATAGGGCTCGATTCCGTTCAGGCGAGCGGGTACCGATCAGGGAATACATCGTGGCCGCCGCTCGAGCGCCATGCGGCGAGCCCACGAACATCCACTTCGATCTTCCGACGGCAATCGGGCGAATCTGACGCTCCAGTGCATTGTTGTCCGGCAGCAGGTGCCGTTCTCAGTGTAGCGAACGAGCGCAGGCCAACGACGTAACGCATAGCCAAAGGCTTTCGCGACCGGTGCCTGAGTCAGCAAACCGATGACGTTGCCCTCCAGCCATTGCCGGAACCGCGTGAGCACCGGCAGCGCCTCGGTTTGCCGCGCCGCATATTTGATGTCGGGCGCGTGGTCCTTGATCCGCGACTCGATCGCATGGAGTCGGGCGATCCATTGCAGCGCCTGCGCTGCAAGTCCAGGTTTGCTTTGCGCCTTCGCGATTTCGAAGAAGCGTCGGCGGCAATGGGCCCAGCATCCGACCTCGACGATGTCTCCTGTCTCCTAGAGCGCACCATGGCCACTGTACGCATCCGCCTGCAGATAACCTTTGTACCCAGATAGCCCCATAATCGCGCTGTGCGCGTTGCCTTGCGACCCTTCTCGAGCAATGGCAACGTCGTGTCGTCCACGTGCATGCGCGGGGCCCGCAACTGGTGAGACCGTAGCGGTGGCAGCAGCACTTCGAGCAGTTCCGCTGCAGCCAGCTTCCATTCGCACAGCGTTGCCCGGGGCAGATGCACACCACGTCGCGCATAGCGCATTTCCTGCCGGTTCAAAGGCAGATGGTCGACGTAGGTATTGACCAGGATGTTAGCCAGAAGGCTCGCTCCCGCATTGCTCTTCGGCAGCGGCGAAGGCTGGGCACTTGCGGTCACGATGGTCGACTCGCCATCCTTCTTCGCCGCGTACTTGAAGCGGATATGTTCAATGACGGTGAGCCTCGACGGCTCGTAGTGCAGCGTCTCGCTGCGCTCTTCGCCGATACGCTCGAGCGCGTCGAATGCAGCCTTCTGTTCGTCGCCCAGATCGTATTCAATCCGCTTGCGCGGCAGATCCTTCGACAATGCTGGACCCCCTTTACGGGTATGGCCCGCGACCGGAACCTCCGCCGGCTCAGGAGGAACGGGCAACTCAGTGGTGGCATCGAACAGTTCCGCCTGGGCCGCCAGCCGCCAGGAGCTCACCCCGAAGTGCGCGCGATTCAGTTGGGCAATCTGGTGCTGCAGCGTTTCCAGCTGCTCCCACAGGGACGCATGCCACCCGATTCTGTTCGAGCGCGAGGGCTTGCAGCGCATCGGGCTCGACCGGCAGTTCCGCGGCAGTGATGGCGGTGGGCGGCATGGATATCATGATGCACATCCCGCGCTACGTTTACAAGAGCCAGTAGCGTCGACTCTGCGCAGGCGGCAGCAACGTCAAC
>DATAQT010000049.1:0-6099 GCA_036264535.1 Paraburkholderia sp.
ATAGGAACGCAACGCCGCCTTGGTCGCTGCGTAAGCGGTGTGGCCGGGAATGCCCATGACGTGCATGGCCGACGAAACCAGAACGATGGACCCTCGGCCTTTCATCATCGGCAGCAGTTTCTGCACGAGGAAGACGGGGCCGCGAGCCATCAGATTGAATGCCTTGTCGAAATGCTCGGGCGTGAGCGTGTCGATCGAGGCCTGCTCCGTAAAGCCCGCGTTCGACACGACAATGTCGACGCTCGCCGTTTTGTCGCGCACTGCCGCGGCGACACGGTCGAGGTCAGCGAGGTTCGCGGCGTCAGCGCGGATCGCTGTAACGTTGCGTCCGATCAGCTCGGCCGCCTCGTCGAGCTGGGCTTGCCGACGGCCAAAAATAAAGACATGAGCGCCTTCGGCGACGAAGCGCTGAGCAATCGCCAAACCGATACCGGTCGTTGCGCCGCTAATGACAGCAATCTTGCCTGCAAGAGTGGACATGGAAACCTTCTGTCTATGCGTGAATGACAGAACCATCGTAATTGCGGTCGCCGGAAATGATAATCCGCGGATTTCTCATAAGATCTATTCTTCGAAAGAATGGATCAAACGCGGGGGGACGCAATGGATCGGTTTCATGAATTGAACGCTTTCATCGCCGTCGTCGAAGCAGGCGGTTTTTCCGCTGCGGCGCGCAGAACCGGCGATTCGCAGTCCGGCGTCAGCAAGGCCATCGGCGCGCTGGAAAAGCGCCTCGGCGTGATGCTATTCAATCGAAGCACGCGTAGCGTGACCCTGACGGATCAGGGGCAGCGATACTATGACCGGACCAAACCGCTCATCGAGGAGATGGATGAAGCCGACAGCGACCTCACGAGCAGTACGCACAATACCTCCGGGCTGATCAGGATCGCCACGTCCGGCACCTTCGGCCGCCTGCACGTGCTTCCGCTCATACCCGAGCTGTTGTCACTGAACCCCGGCCTTCAGGTGGACCTCGTTCTTTCGGACTTCGTGAGAAACATGGTGGAGGATCGGATTGATCTGGCGATCCGGGTGGGCCCCGTGAACGATCCTGATGCGGTAGTGAGGCGCGTGGCTACCACCCCGCTCGTCTGCGTCGGCTCCCGTCGCTACTTCGAACAGCACGGAATACCGAAGACCCCCGCCGATCTCGTCGATCACAATTGCCTTTTATATGGCGGCCTGATCGAGTCGGTGAATTGGCCGTTCGTAGGACCGGAAGGTCGATTCAGCGTATCCGTACGCGGAAATCTGTCGTCCAATAGTGTCGAGACGATCCGGGCTGGGGTTCTGGCCGGCGTTGGAATCGGCCTGTTCGCCAAGGTTTCTCTTGCCGATGAACTCAGGCATCCGGACGTGATCACGGTACTCGAAGAATTTATCAGCGAGGTCAGAGACGTCAGCCTCATCTGGCCAAAACGTCGATTCGTACCGGCGCGTGTGCGGCGCGCGACGGAATTTTTTGCCAAGGCGCTTCCGCAGCGAATTTAGGTGAACGGAATGATTCCGCGCACCGGGCATCGCTCAGAGACGTTTACCCGGTGTATGCGTGCTGCTGCCGCGCCACTGCCGCCGGTGGAAAGTACCTGGCGACACAAAGCGCGTAGATGATCAGCGCCGCGACGGTATAGGACACGAACTTCGCCGCAAAGAACAGCAGGACCACGACGACTGCCGCCAGCAGCATCTCCAGTCTCGGACCGAGCGCCGACAGCTGGCCGCCGCGCGCTTCGAAAGCGGTGCCCAGCAGGATCAGCAGGGGGAGCAGCGCGAGCACCATATGGATCGGCTCGAGTATCGGATAAGCGATGAGCATCGTCATCGCGGCGAGCGCGTAGTCGATGCGTCTGTCCCGATGGCGGCGGAACACGAGATACGCGGACAGCACGCAAGCAGCCAGCACCAACGCGTGCGAAACGAAGGAGAGCAGCGCAGCGGACATCGGCATGCCGAGCGTCGCCGATAGTGTCTGCAACGCGCCCCTTAGCGCATTGTTCATCGGCGCGCCACCACCGCTCATGGCGAGAGCCATGCTGTTCAGGCGCGGCATGTCCGACACGAAGTAGTGCCACAAAACGTCGAAGCCTAGCCGGGCTCCCGTGATGAGCGTCAAGGCGATCGCGACGACACTCGCCATCACGAACGTCCGCCACTCGCGACGCAGCAACAGCAAGCCGGCGACGGCCAGGGGCGTGAGCTTGATCGCCATCGCGAATCCGAGAAAGAGGCCCGCGGTATAGCCTTTGCCGCGCTCGATCAGCGCGAAGGTCGCAACCAGCAGGAAGAACAGCAATTCGTTCGATTGGCCGTCGTAGGTATCTTCGACGAGCGGGAAGCTCAGCAGAACGACCGCGACCAGCAGCAGATCGACGCCGCGCTCGCCGCCGCGATACGCCATCCTGATGACGAGATACACACCCACCGCGAACAGCACGACCGAAACGGAGACCCAGACGATCTTCGCGGCGAGCGGAGTCAGTAACGCGAGCGGCGCAAACACCAGCGCAAACTGCGGCGGATAGGCGTAGAAGACGTCGTCACCCGTCGAGCGCGCGCCCATGCCCTGCAGAAACGCGACGAGCGCCTCGTGGTCGTAAAGGCGCGCCGGGTCATGCAGCACGACGTTGAAGGCATACAGGTAGAAATTGAAGTCGCCGAAGGCATCGGGCGCATTGCCGCGAAACTTCGCCACGACGTGCAGGATGCGCAGCGCGAGGCAGGCTGCCGCGATCAGCAGAAGGAGCGCAGCACCCGCGCTGAAGTTCGACCTGGACCGTACGGTGCTTGCGTTGAACATGGTGATCCTCCGCGGTACGTCGATGAACGGGCGAGTTGCTGCGCCTTCAGGGGTAGCGAGCATTGCCAGCCATGCCGGCTTCGTACCGGACGACCGCACAGAGATTACCGGTTCGCAAAAATCGATCTGTGCGCTTGCACACATCGACCGACCTATGTGGGGAACCTCGGCGCGTGAAGATGATTCGCTGGCGGCGAATTACGTGTCCTGGGGCGGGACTTCACGCGCGTCATACAAATAGGCGCTTATCGGCTCACGGCCCCCACGCCGGCACGCGCAACCTCGCGCCGCCGCTTGATCACGTAGCCGACCCACATCAGCACGAGCCAGGCCGGCACCAGCCACACCGATACCGACAAGCCCGGCGTCATCGCCAGAATCACGAGGATCAGCGCCATGAACGCGAGGCAGATCCAGTTGCTGACCGGGAACCAGAACGAGCGGAACACCAGCGTTTCGCCCGCGGCCACCATCGCCTTGCGCGATTTCATATGCGTGAGGCTGATCAGCGCCCAGTTCAACACCAGCGCCGCGACCACCAGCGACATCAGCAGGCCGAGCGCTTCGGCCGGGATCACGTAGTTGATGATCACGCACGCGAATGTCGCGAGCGCCGACAGGCCGATCGCCAGATACGGCACGCCGCGCCGGTCGACCTTAATGAGCGCGCGCGGCGCGTTGCCCTGCTCGGCGAGACCGTACAGCATGCGGCTATTCGCGTAGACGCCGCTGTTGTAGACCGACAGCGCCGCGGTCAGCACCACTACGTTCAGCACGTTGGCGGTCAGCGTCGAGCCAATCTGCGAGAAGATCATCACGAACGGGCTGCCGCCGGCCGCCACCTCGTTCCACGGATAGAGCGACAACAGCACCGCCAGCGAGCAGATATAGAAAATCAGGATCCGCAGGATCACCTGGTTCACGGCCTTCGGAATGCTTTTCTGCGGCTCCGCGGCCTCGGCCGCCGTGATGCCGATCAGCTCCAGCCCGCCGAACGAGAACATGATCACCGCGAGCATCATGAAGAGCCCGTGAAAGCCGTGCGGGAAAAAGCCGCCGTGGCTCCAGAGGTTCGCGACCGACGCCTGCGGGCCGCCGTGACCGCTGATCAACAGATAGCCGCCGAATACGATCATGCCGATCACCGCCACGACCTTGATGATCGCGAACCAGAACTCGGTTTCGCCGTAGGCCTTCACGTTGGTGAGATTGATCGCGTTGATGAGCGCGAAGCACACCAGCGCCGACACCCAGGTCGGCACGCCCGGCCACCAGAAATGCACGTAGGTGCCGACCGCGGTCAGCTCGGCCATGCTGACGAGCACATAGAGCACCCAGTAGTTCCAGCCCGACAGAAAGCCCGGGAAGTCGCCCCAGTACCTGTACGCGAAGTGGCTGAACGAGCCGGCGACCGGCTCTTGCGCGACCATCTCGCCGAGCTGGCGCATGATCATGAAGGCGATCACGCCGCCGATCGCGTAGCCGAGGATCATCGACGGACCGGCGGCCTGCAGAACGCTGGCGGAGCCGAGAAACAGGCCCGTGCCGATCGCGCCGCCCAGCGCGATCAACTGGATGTGGCGATTCTTGAGCCCGCGCTTCAGGCCCTCTTGCTGCTGTGCACTATTCATTACGCCCTGCTGTGTGGAGATCGCTGCGGATAGACCGCCTCGGAAGGTAGCGCCGTGGCCGCGCATTGGCCGCGCATTGACTGATTACCCGGCCGGACAGCATGGTCCGGCCCGGCAAAACCGGCGATTTTACCCCGACCGATATTCCTCTGACATTCGAAGCGGCCCGCGTTCGTTCTGCGCCGCACTTAAGTGCGCGGATTGTGATTGTCATGGGAATGGCTCCTGGGTATGTTGCCGGAGTCCACTCTCAGCCCGGGAGCTTCAACATGTTGCCCAAACGTCAGCTTTGCGCCGCCGTGTTGTGCCTCTGTTTCGCGGGCGCGAGCACGTCCGCGCTGGCGCAGACGGCCCCTGCCGCGCCCTCCATGCAATCGCCGCCGTCCGAAGCCCCCGCCGTCCAGCCACCAGCCGGCAACGCCGCTTCGCAGGCAGGTGCCCAGCCAGCACCGGCGCCCACCCCCGCCATGCCCAGCCAGCCGGCTGCCGCCGCGCTCGGCGGCCCGGTGCGCAACATCGTGCTCGTGCATGGCGCGTTCGTCGACGGATCGAGCTGGAACGGCGTCGTCGCGAAGCTGCAACAGAAGGGTTATCACGTGAGTTCGGTGCAGAACCCGCTGACGTCGCTCGCCGACGACGTCGCCGCGACCCGCCGCGTGCTCGCGCGCGAGAAAGGTCCGGTGCTGCTGGTCGGGCACTCGTGGGGCGGCGTCGTGATCACCGAGGTCGCCGCGAATGCGCCGAACGTCGTCGGTCTCGTGTATGTCGCCGCGCTCGCGCCGCAATTGCACGAATCGGCGATGGACGTCATGAAGGCCGGGGGGCCGATGCCGGCCGGCCAGAGCATCAGCAAGGACGCGAACGGCTTTCTGTGGATCGATCGGGCGCGCTATCACGCCGACCTCGCCGCCGACGTGCCCGAGACCGTCGCGCGCGTGCTCGCCGCCGCGCAGGTGCCGATCGCCGCGAGTGCATTCGACGAACAGGTCGATCAGGTCGGCTGGAAAGACAAACCGTCGTGGTACATCCTGACGACGAAAGACCGGGCGGTGTCGCCCGAACTGCAGAAAATGATTGCCGGGCGAATCGGCGCGAAGGTCGTGCCGATCGCGTCGAGCCATCTCGCGCCGGTGTCGCACGCCGGGGCGGTGGCCGAGGCGATCGATCACGCGGCGCGCGAGTTGAGCAGGCTGCAGCAGTAAGCCGCCAGCGGCTCGACGTCGCGCCGTTCAGCGCAGCATGAACGACATCGCCGACAGGCAGTTCAGCATCCGCACCGCGTGTTCAGCCGATGCCGCGCTGAAGCGCAGCGTCACGCCATCGACGCGCGTGAGCGTCGGCCATTGGCAGAACAGATCGGCGAGCCCGCTCGTTTGCACGCGCAGTTCGCAGTCGACCGCTCGCGGCTCTGCGCGCGTCGCGGCAGGCGCGCGGCCCGCTTCGAGATGCTGACGGACCACCTCGCGCGCGGCGGCTTGCAGCGCCTCGCGCACGCTAACGGGCGAGAGCGTGACGCCGCTGGCCTGCCCCGTCGCCGTCTTCGTGACGACGAAACGCGCGCCGGGGAAACGCGGCGCGGTCTCCTCGGCGAATACGTCGTCACCCGACAAAAGCGCGACACGCGCGCCGTATTCTTCAGCAAGCGCGCCGTACAACCCCGCTTCGCCG
>DATAQT010000132.1:0-13755 GCA_036264535.1 Paraburkholderia sp.
CGGGCCTCCGGCCGGAGGCCCGCTGTGCCGAGTTTCGGCGCCGCAACTCGTTGCGGGCACAACCAGGAAAACAGTGTAATGGGCCGTTCGATCAATCTGGAAGGCAAGGTGGCGATGATAACGGGCGCGTCGAGCGGGGCGCCTTTTTCTTTCCAGTCGGGAATCAGTTCGGACAGGCCGCGCGGATCCATTACCGCGCCGGAGAGAATGTGCGCGCCGATCTCGGAGCCTTTCTCCAGAACGCACACGCCGATCTCGACGCCTTGCTCCTGCGCCCGCTGTTTCAGGCGGATCGCCGCGGACAGCCCGGCCGGGCCGCCGCCGACGATCACCACGTCGTATTCCATCGACTCGCGCGGGCCGTACTGCTCAATGAGACTTGCGGGGGTCATTGATGCTCCTCTTACCGTTAGAATACTTTTTCGGGTTCGTATTGTGGGCGATCGATTCCTGCACCGCAACCCAAAGCTCATAGATTAGCACGACCGTACTATTTCATGATACGGTATAGACCCTTAGTGCCGGTCCTACCGAACCCGTCAACCGCAGTTGTCACTACTACCGAACAAGGAAAGACAATGGGCCGTTCGATCAATCTGGAAGGCAAGGTCGCGCTGATTACGGGCGCTTCGAGCGGGTTGGGCAAGCGCTTCGCGCAGGTGTTGTCGCAGGCGGGCGCGAAGGTCGTGCTGGCGAGCCGACGAACCGAACGGCTCAAGGAACTGCGCGCGGAAATCGAGGCATCCGGCGGCGCCGCGCACGTCGTGTCGCTCGACGTGACCGACTACCAAAGCATCAAGTCGGCGGTCGCGCACGCGGAGACCGAGGCCGGCACCATCGATATTCTCGTCAACAACTCGGGCGTGTCGACTACGCAGAAGCTGTCGGAGGTCACACCGGCCGACTTCGAATACGTGTTCGACACGAACACGCGCGGCGCGTTTTTCGTCGCGCAGGAAGTCGCCAAGCGCATGATCATGCGCGGCAACAGCGCGCAAAAGCCGTCGTACCGGATCATCAACATCGCGTCGATGGCGGGGCTGCGCGTCATACCGCAAATCGGCCTGTATTCGATGAGCAAGGCCGCCGTCGTGCACATGACAAAGGCGATGGCGCTCGAGTGGGGCAAGCACGGCATCAATGTGAACGCGATCTGCCCGGGGTATATCGACACCGAAATCAACCATCACCACTGGTCGACCGACCAGGGACAGAAACTGGTGGCGATGCTGCCGCGTCATCGCGTCGGCAAGCCGGAGGATCTCGATGGGCTCCTGCTGCTGCTCGCGGCGGACGAATCGCAGTTCATCAACGGCTCGGTGATCGCCGCCGACGACGGTTTCGGGCTCGCGTGAGCAGGCCGTCCAAAGCTTCAAATGGCAGTCAGAAAAGGAAGAACGGAAGTACAGAATGAGCGATTTTCACGCAGTTTTCGAAATGAGAATGCCGATCCGCTGGGGCGATATGGACGCGTTCGGTCATGTCAACAACACGGTCTATTTCCGCTACATGGAGCAGGTGCGGATTTCGTGGTTCGAGCACATGGACTTTCTCGGCCAGCGAGCGGACGGGCAGGGGCCGGTGATCGTCAATGCGTCGATGGAGTTTCTGAAGCAGCTGCACTATCCGGGCGACGTGATCGGCCGGATGTCGGTGGCGACGCCGGGGCGCAGCAGCTTCGATACGGCTTTCGAGCTTCTGCGCGCCGATGAGCCGGATACCCTTTATGCGCGAGGGGCGGCCCGTTGCGTGTGGATCGACTACGCGGCGGGCAAGTCGGTGCCGGTGCCCGATGTGCTGCGCGCGGCCATCGGGAGCGCGGCGCTGGTCAAGGCGGCCTGACAGCGCGGGCGCGCGCTGCAAACTCCCTTTCTCAATCCCCGAGCAGCCGCTGCAACAGCTCGGTCGCATTGCCCGTGTCGTATTTGCGCATGAGCCGCGCGCGGTACACGTCGACGGTGCGCGGGCTGATGTCGAGCACGCGGCCGATCTGCTTGCTGGTCTTGCCGGTCACCAGTTGCGCGGCGATTTCGCGCTCGCGCGGCGTGAGTTCCACCGCGACGCGCCGGGTCGCGCTCAGATCCTCGAAGGTCCAGACGCCCGCCGCGTGCGGGTCGGTGCGCTGCTGCGCGCGGCCCGTCACGTGACACCAGAACAGCTCGCCGTTGGCGCGCTTCATGATGCGGTCGTCCGCGTAGCTGCCGTGCGCGGTCATGATCGGAGGAATGCGCGCACCGATCCGCTCGAATTCATCCGCCGATGGATACAGTACCTGGAACGACTGGCCGATCAGCGCTTCGCGCGCGCAGCCGAAAATCGACGCGAGCTGGTCGTTGCAGTCTTCGATGGTCCGGTCGCGCGACAGCGCGAGTCCGATCGGTGCGAGGTGAAACGCGGTGCGGTAATCCAGGGCGGGCATGGTCGGCGGGAAGTACTTATGTATTTTTGCGTATTGTGCCGCATGGCGCGCCCAGCGTACTCTTTCGGGCAGATGACAACGCGGCGCATGCCGCGGATGACTAGAATGACGTAGCGGTATCGCGAGGCGACGTGAAGTTCGCTACCTGCGATATCAGCCGCAATGATCCGGCGGCCTGCGTACAGGTTTCGGATATCCATAGAGGAAGGGACATACTGATGAACAAAGTCTATCCAGGCGCCGCCGAGGCGCTGAAAGACATCGTCAAGGACGGGCAAACGTTCGCCGTCGGCGGCTTCGGGCTGTGCGGCATTCCCGAGGCGCTGATCGCGGCGCTGCGCGATTCGAAGGTGCAGGGCATCACCTGTATCAGCAACAACGCGGGCGTCGACGGTTTCGGCCTTGGCCTGCTGCTCGAGACGCGCCAGATCAAGAAGATGATCTCGTCGTACGTCGGCGAGAACAAGGAGTTCGAGCGCCAGTACCTGGCCGGCGAACTCGAGCTCGAATTCACGCCGCAAGGCACGCTCGCCGAGAAGCTGCGGGCGGGTGGCTCGGGCATCCCCGCGTTTTTCACGAATACCGGCTACGGCACGCAGATCGCCGAGGGCAAGGAAACCCGCCAGTTCGGCGAGAACCACTATGTGCTCGAACATTCGCTGACCGCCGACGTCGCGCTCGTCAAGGCATGGAAGGCCGACAAGTCCGGCAACCTGATCTATCGCCGCACTGCGCGCAACTTCAATCCGATGTGTGCGATGGCGGGCCGCGTCACCGTCGTGGAAGTCGAAGAGATCGTCGAAGTGGGCGAGCTCGATCCGGACGCGATCCACACGCCTGGCATTTTCGTGCAACGCATCGTGCTGAATGCGCATCCGGAAAAACGCATTGAACAACGCATCGTCCGCGCGAAAGGAGACTGATCATGGCATGGACTCGTGACGAAATGGCCGCGCGCGCGGCGAAGGAACTGCAGGACGGTTTTTACGTGAACCTCGGCATCGGGCTGCCGACGCTGGTCGCCAACCACGTGCCGGCGGGCGTCGAAGTGTGGCTGCAGTCGGAGAACGGCCTGCTCGGCATCGGCCCGTCGCCGACCGAAGACGAAGTCGACGCCGACCTGATCAACGCCGGCAAGCAGACCGTGACGACGTTGCCGGGCTCGTCGATTTTCTCGTCGGCGGATTCGTTCGCGATGATTCGCGGCGGCCACATCAATCTCGCGATTCTCGGCGCGATGCAGATCAGCAAGAAGGGCGACCTCGCGAACTGGATGATCCCGGGCAAGATGATCAAGGGCATGGGCGGCGCGATGGACCTCGTCGCGGGCGTCAAGCGCGTGGTCGTGCTGATGGAGCACGTGGCGAAGGGCGACCAGCACAAGATCCTCGAAGAGTGCACGCTGCCGCTGACGGGCGTGGGTGTGGTCGACGAGATCATCACCGATCTTGGCGTGATCGAAGTGACCGAAATCGGCCTGAAGGTGACCGAGCTCGCGCCGGGCGTGAGCGTCGAGGAGATCCAGGCGAAGACCGGTGCGCCGCTCGATGTGAGCGCGGTGAGCTGACGAGGGTTGAAACGCGACTGCGCGGGTCGATACGACCGCGCGGCGGCAACGGTGTTGTTCGGACGGGCGAGGCGTGAGTCTCGCCCGTTCTGTTTTTGCGCGCGGCGCCGCATGCGCGCGACGGCTGGATCGACCTTCCTAAGCCTTCTGGCCGATGCTTGCCACGCGACGAAGCGGTTTACAATCGTTCGAAGATTGAATGCTTCACCCGGCTTTACACCCCTTTACTCCAACGACGACCGAGCCCAATCCGCAGCGCCTTTGCAAGGACCCCAGATGACTGCAACGACTTCCGCATCCACCGCCGGGCGGCTCGCGCCGCGTCAGCGTGACGTGCAGTGCGCGAGCGCCGCCGGACTCCATCGCGTCGCCTATACCGAATGGGGCGACCCCAGCAATCCGCGCGTGTTGATGTGCGTGCATGGACTCACGCGATCGGGGCGCGATTTCGACCGCCTCGCCGCCGACTTCGCCGATACCTATCGCGTGGTCTGCCCGGATGTGGTCGGCCGGGGCTTGTCGTCGTGGCTCGCGAACCCCAACTTGTATGCGGTGCCGCAGTACGTCGCCGACATGGTCACGCTGATCGCCCGGCTCGATGTCGACACGGTCGACTGGTTCGGCACCTCGATGGGTGGCCTGATCGGCATGGGGCTCGCCGGCCTGCCCGACACACCGATTCGCAAACTGCTGCTGAACGACGTCGGGCCGCATCTGGAACCGGCCGCAGTCAAGCGCATCGGCGATTACCTCGGTAAGCCCGCGCGCTTCGATACGCTGCAGCAGGGTGTCGACTACGCCGCGCAACTCGCGCAGAGCTTCGGCCCGCTGACGCCGGACGAATGGCGCGAAATCAATACGCCGTTGCTGCGCGAGGAGGGCGGCGCATGGGTGCTGCGCTACGACCCGCGCATCGCGCTGCCGTTCGCCGCGGTCACCGAGGAAGCGGCGAAGCTCGGCGAGGCCGCGCTGTGGCATTCGCTCGCGTCGTTCCAGGGGCCGGTGCTCGTCGTGCGCGGCGAGCAGTCGGATTTGCTGTCGCGTGAAACGGTTGCGAAGATGGTGGCGCAAGGGCGCGCGGTGTCGAGCGCGGAAATCGCGGGCGTCGGGCATGCGCCAGCGTTTCTGGCGCCGGACCAGATCGCGCTTGCGAGGGAGTTCTTCATCGGCCCGGCCGCGAACGCGTCATAATATTGACCTCCTCATGGCATTGCCGGCGGCAGTGTCGTGCGGGAGGTATTTCGACTAACCCCACAGCTCAGGATTTTTCATGGCAGTCATTCGTTATCACGTCGGCAAGCGTCTTTCGGAAATGGCCGTGCACAACGGCACCGTGTACCTCGCGGGTCAGATCGCCGAAGACGACGATCAGGACATCACCGGCCAGATGCGCGAAGTGCTCGGCCACATCGATCGTCTGCTCGCAGAAGCGGACAGCGACAAGTCGCTGCTGCTGTCGGTGCAGATCTACATCTCGGACATGGCGCATTTTGCCGGCATGAACGCGGTGTGGGACGAGTGGGTTGCGCAGGGCGACACGCCGCCGCGCGCGACCGTCGAAGCGAAGCTCGCGAATCCGAAGTGCCTCGTCGAAATCGTCGTGATCGCGGCGCAGCGCAGCTGAGTCGCGACCCTCGCGCAGCACCGTTGTTGAATTCCCGTTGAATCGTCTGGCCCGGTGGGCCGTCGCACCATGAACACCGAAACCGTTCCGAACGCGCCTCATCCCCATCCTTCCTTCGACGAAGCGATGGCGTTCGTGCGCGAGAATGCGGGCGAGGTGCGGCTGTCATCGGGAGAATTGCTCGCGGATCACGCGGCGGGCACTGCGTCGATCATGCGCAAGCTCAACGTCGATCCGCCGGCGGTGCTGGCCGCGGCGCTGTTTGCGCTGACGCCGCATCTGCGCGATCCGGAGCGTGTGATCGCCGAGAACTTCGGTGAAGAAGTCGCGCAACTGGTCGGCGACGTACGCAAGCTGCTGCGCCTCGGCACGGTCAGTCTGCGCGCGGCGCAAAACGCGATGCCCGAAGCCGGGCGCGACGCGCAGGCCGCGCGCCGCGCGCAGGTCGAGGCGCTGCGCAAGATGCTGCTCGCGTTCGCGCAGGACATTCGCGTCGTGCTGATCCGACTCGCATCGAGGCTGCAGACACTGCGGTATTACGCGGCGGCGAAGATCACACCGTCGCCCGACGTCGCGCGCGAAACGCTCGATATCTACGCGCCGCTCGCGAACCGTCTCGGCATCTGGCAACTGAAGTGGGAGCTCGAGGATCTCGCGTTCCGCTTCGAGGAGCCGGATACCTACAAGCGCATCGCGAAGCTGCTCGACGAGAAACGCGTCGAGCGAGAGAGCTATGTCGCGCAGGCGATCGACCGTCTGCAAGAGGAACTGGCCGCCGCGCACATCCGCGCGGAAGTGAGCGGGCGGCCGAAGCATATCTACAGCATCTGGCGCAAGATGCGCGGCAAGGAGCTCGACTTTGCCGAGCTGCACGACGTGCGCGCGTTTCGCGTGATCGTGCCGGACGTCAAGGACTGCTACACCGTCCTCGGCATAGTGCACAACCTGTGGCAGCCGGTGCCGAAGGAATTCGACGATTACATCTCCCGGCCGAAGCCGAACGGCTACAAGTCGCTGCACACAGTCGTGATCGGCGACGACGGCCGCGCGTTCGAAGTGCAGATCCGCACGCAGGAAATGCATCGCTTCGCCGAATACGGCGTGGCCGCGCACTGGCGCTACAAGGAAGCGGGCGCGCGCGGCTACGGCGGTACGTTCGCCGCGAACGAGAAATACGACGAGAAGATCGCCTGGCTGCGCCAGCTGCTCGCGTGGAAGGACGAGGTGTCCGAGGGCGAGCATGGCGAAGCGCGTGCGGCGCAGCCGTGGGAGCAGTTGCGTCAGGCCACGCTCGACGACGATCACATCTACGTGTTGACGCCGCAGGCGCGCGTGATTCCGTTGCCGCACGGCGCGACGCCGATCGACTTCGCGTATCACCTGCACAGCGAGCTTGGGCATCGTTGCCGCGGCGCGCGCGTCGACGGCGCGATGGTGCCGCTGAACACGCCGCTGCAGAACGGACAGACGGTCGAGATCGTGGCGGTGAAGGAGGGCGGTCCGTCGCGCGACTGGCTCAATCCGCAGCTCGGCTATCTGCAAAGCTCGCGCGCGCGGCAAAAAGTGCGCGCGTGGTTCAACGCGATCGAGTTGCAGGAGCACATCGCGAACGGTCGCGCGATGGTCGAAAAAACCCTGCAGCGCGAGGGCAAGACTTCGGTCAATCTCGATCAGCTGGCCACTCGCCTCGGCTTCAAGACCACGGACGACCTGTTCTCCGTGGTCGGCAAGGAGGAGTTCAGCCTGCGGCTTGTCGAGCAGGCGCTGCAGGATGCACCGCCGCCCGAGCCCGAGGTCGATGCGCCGGAGCGGTTCGAGAAGCGCAGCAGCGGCGCGAGCGTCGCGCGCGGCGCGTCTACCGGTGTGCTGGTGGTCGGCGTCGATGCTTTGCTCACGCAGCTCGCGCGCTGCTGCCGGCCCGCGCCGCCCGACGACATCTGCGGCTTCGTTACGCGCGGCAAGGGCATGTCGGTTCACCGCAGCGACTGCGCGACGTTCCGCCGCATGGCCGAGCGCGCGCCGGAGCGCGTGCTGCAGACCGCGTGGTCGGCGGACGTGATGACTGGCCGCGGCCATTCGGTGTACCCGGTCGACCTCAGCATCGAGGCGACGGACCGGCAGGGTCTGCTGCGCGATATCTCCGAAGTGTTCGCGCGGGAAAAGATGAACGTGATCGGCGTGAAGACGCAATCGCGCCGCAACGCCGCGTTCATGCAATTTACCGTCGAGGTGTCGAGCTCCGCGCAGATTCAGCGCGCCTGCACGCTGCTGGGCGAGATCACGGGTGTGGTGCGTGCGACGCGCAAGAACTGAGGCTCGGGCGATTGGGAAAAAGCCCGGTAGAGGGGGGCAGAAAATTAAAGCCGTTGCATAAAAGTACTTGCCAAGCCGCGTCATACTCCATATACTCTCGTTTCTTCAGGCTCGTAGCTCAGCTGGTTAGAGCACCACCTTGACATGGTGGGGGTCGTTGGTTCGAGTCCAATCGAGCCTACCAACGAAAATGAAATTCCGGCCTCGCGGGGATTTCGCAAACTGCAGTAAGCGCTTTGAGCGCAAAAAGGCGAATACGGTTATGACACCGCGAACGTTGACCGAAACCATTTCGGAACGACGCTAGTCGAGGACCACTTTCGCCAGTGAAGTTTATATAAAATGTGAATGCGGCCCCTCGAAAGCGGGGCCGTTTTTTTTTGTCTTATTGACCCTGGTTGTATGTGCCGCCGCCGGTCGGCACCACGGAGAACGCAATGGTTTCGATACGTTTGCCTGACGGTTCTGTTCGACGGTACGAGCACCCGGTGACCGTCGCCGAAGTGGCTGCCTCGATCGGCCCGGGCCTCGCGAAAGCCGCGCTTGGCGGCAAGATCGACGGTGAGCTGGTTGATACGTCCACGCTGATCGATCGTGACGTGGCGCTTGCCATCGTTACGGAGAAGGATGCAGACGGTCTCGATATCATCCGCCATTCGACGGCGCATCTGCTGGCGTACGCGGTGAAGGATCTGTACCAGGAAGCGCAGGTCACGATCGGCCCGGTTATCGACAACGGCTTCTATTACGACTTCTCGTACAACCGTCCTTTTACGCCGGAAGATCTCGAAAAGATCGAAAAGCGCATGCAGGAGCTCTCGAAGAAAGACGAGCCGGTGTCGCGCCGCGTGGTGTCGCGCGACGAAGCGGTCGAGTATTTCAAGAGCATTGGCGAAAAGTACAAGGCCGAGATCATCGAATCGATCCCCGCCAGCGACGAAATCAAGCTGTACTCGCATGGTGGTTTCACGGACCTGTGCCGCGGCCCCCACGTGCCGTCTACCGGTAAGCTGAAGGTTTTCAAGCTGATGAAGGTCGCGGGTGCGTACTGGCGCGGCGACTCGAAGAACGAGCAGCTGCAGCGCATTTACGGCACGGCCTGGACGAAGAAGGAAGATCAGGAAGCGTATCTGCACATGCTCGAAGAGGCCGAGAAGCGCGACCATCGCAAGCTCGGCAAGCAGCTCGACCTGTTCCATATGCAGGACGAGTCGCCGGGCATGGTGTTCTGGCATCCGCGTGGCTGGACGCTGTGGCAGCAAGTCGAGCAGTACATGCGCCGTCGCGTGAACGAAGCCGGCTACCTCGAAATCAAGACGCCGTTGATCATGGACCGCTCGCTGTGGGAAGCGTCGGGCCACTGGCAGAACTATCGTGAAAACATGTTCACGACGGAATCGGAAAAGCGCGACTACGCGATCAAGCCGATGAACTGCCCCGGTCACGTGCAGGTGTTCAACCACGGTCTGCGCTCGTATCGCGATTTGCCGCTGCGTTACGCGGAGTTCGGGTCGTGCCATCGCAACGAGTCGTCGGGCGCGCTGCATGGGCTGATGCGCGTGCGCGGATTCGTGCAGGACGACGCGCATATTTTCTGTTCCGAAGACCAGTTCATCAGCGAATCGATCGCGTTCAACACGCTCGCGATGAGCGTCTACCGCGACTTCGGCTTCGACAACGTCGAGATCAAGCTGTCGCTGCGCCCGGATGCGCGCGCCGGCACCGACGAAACCTGGGATCGCGCGGAGCAGGGTCTGCGCGAGGCGCTGACGGCCTGCGGCGTCACGTGGGAAGAGTTGCCGGGCGAGGGGGCTTTCTACGGCCCGAAGGTCGAGTATCACATCAAGGACGCGCTCGGCCGCTCGTGGCAATGCGGTACGCTCCAGCTCGACATGGTGCTGCCGGAACGTCTGGGCGCCGAGTATGTCGCCGAGGATAATAGCCGCCGCCGCCCCATCATGCTGCACCGGGCGATCGTCGGATCGATGGAGCGTTTCCTCGGGATTCTGATCGAGCACCATGCTGGTGCAATGCCCGCGTGGCTCGCGCCGATGCAAGTCGTCGTGATGAATATCGCGGAAAATCAGGCCGAATATGCGCAGTCTCTAGCCCAATCGTTGCAAAAACAAGGGGTTAGAGTCGAGGCTGATTTGCGCAACGAGAAGATTAGCTATAAAATACGTGAGCACACGCTGGAAAAGGTCCCGTACCTGCTGGTGGTCGGTGACAAGGAGCGTGAAGCGCAAACGGTAGCCGTGCGTGCCCGTGGTGGTGTCGATATGGGTGTGATGCCTGTTGACGCCTTCATTGAGCGTCTGCGCCAGGACGTGCAGTCGTTCAACTAAACCACTTGGTACCCCGGCTCGTTTTTTTTAATTTTTAGAGGAAACGTAACATCGCTACTGATAAGTCTGCGCACCGCATCAACGGTGAAATTACAGCACCCGAGGTGCGACTGGTCGGCGTCGAGAACGAACCGCTCGGCATCGTGAAACTCGCTGAGGCGTTCCGCATGTCGGAACAGCAGGACGTGGATCTGGTCGAAATCGCGCCGCAAGCGGTTCCGCCGGTTTGCCGCTTGATGGACTACGGCAAGTTCAAGTACCAGGAAGCGAAGAAGCAACACGAGGCCAAGCTCAAGCAGAAGGTCATCCAGGTCAAGGAAGTCAAATTCCGCCCGGGTACCGACGACGGCGATTACAACGTCAAGCTCCGCAACCTCGTCCGCTTCCTCGAAGACGGCGACAAGACGAAAATCACGTTGCGTTTCCGTGGCCGGGAAATGGCTCACCAGGAAATCGGCATGCGCATGCTCGAACGCCTGCGGACCGACCTCGACGAAGTCGGGCAGGTCGAGCAGATGCCGAAAATGGAAGGGCGCCAGATGATCATGGTGCTCGCTCCGAAAAAAAAGAAGTAAGCGCGAAGCAGTTGGCCGGAGCAGTGGCGCGCCGTGTGGCGCGCGCTCCGGTACCGCAGATTTGTTTGGTACGTCGCCGGGTGTCCGGTGGGGTATCGGAAGGTTTCGGAACGGTGCGCATGCAAGTGCGCGGCGGTTCCCGAAAAGCGGCCGCCGGTGGGTATCGGCGGTCTGCATACCAAGTGGAATGGGTTTCGAAGGGCGGGAAATGGCCATCTGGCCGACCGCACACCCATGTCCATCTAATAATGGAGTTGTCATGCCGAAGATGAAAACCAAGAAGAGCGCTGCAAAGCGCTTCGTGGTGCGTCCGGGCGGTACCGTCAAGCGCGGTCAGGCCTTCAAGCGTCACATTCTTACCAAGAAGTCCACCAAGAACAAACGCCATCTGCGCGGCTCCACGGCAGTTCATGATTCCGATCTGAACTCCGTTCGCGCAATGCTGCCGTTCGCTTAACCCTTAACCGACACTCATAGGAGCGAAACATGCCTCGAGTAAAACGTGGGGTTACCGCACGGGCCCGTCACAAGAAGATCATCAAGCTGGCCAAGGGTTACCGCGGCCGCCGCAATAACGTCTATCGCATCGCCAAGCAGGCGGTCATGCGCGCAGGCCAGTACGCCTACCGCGACCGCCGCAACAAGAAGCGTGTGTTCCGCGCGCTGTGGATCACGCGTATCAACGCGGCGGTGCGTCAGCACGACATGACGTACAGCGTGTTCATCAATGGCCTGAAGAAGGCGTCGATCGAACTGGACCGCAAGGTGCTGGCCGACATGGCTGTGTTCGACAAGGCTGCTTTTGCTGCGATCGTTCAGCAGGTGAAAGCCGCCGTTGCAGCCTGATTGCGATTCTGGCAATTAAAACTGCGTGGTTCGTTGCAGCGAACATCCGGTAGTCTCGGTGACGCTGCAACAAAAACGGGGCTCCTCACCGAGCCCCGTTTTTGTTGGTAGAACCAGTTTTGTTTCGATAGAACACCGACGTTGAAATGATGGGATCAATGGATCTGGACCAGATTGTCGCCGACGCGCAAAAAGCCTTTGCAGAAGCCTCCGACGTCACCACCCTCGAGAACGAGAAAGCGCGCTTTCTCGGTAAAGCGGGTGCGCTGACTGAGTTGTTGAAGGGGCTTGGCAAGCTCGATCCCGAAACGCGCAAGACCGAAGGCGCACGGATCAACCTCGTCAAGCAACAGGTCGAAGCCGCGCTGACGGCGCGTCGTCAAGCGCTCGCGGATGCGCTCCTGAACCAGCGCCTCGCCGCCGAAGCGATCGACGTCACGCTTCCGGGCCGAGGCGCCAACGCGGGCAGCCTGCATCCGGTGATGCGCACCTGGGAGCGCGTCGAACAGATTTTCCGTACGATCGGATTCGACGTGGCCGACGGCCCCGAGATCGAAACCGACTGGTACAACTTCACCTCGCTGAACAGCCCGGAAAACCATCCGGCGCGTTCGATGCAGGACACCTTCTACGTCGACGGCAATGATGCCGACGGCCGCCCGCTGCTGCTGCGCACGCATACGAGCCCGATGCAGGTGCGCTACGCGCGCACCAACACGCCGCCGATCAAGGTGATCGTGCCGGGCCGCACATATCGCGTCGATAGCGACGCGACGCATTCGCCGATGTTCAACCAGGTCGAAGGCCTGTGGATCGACGAGAACATCAGCTTCGCGGACTTGAAGGGCGTCTATACCGATTTCCTGAAGAAATTCTTCGAGCGCAACGACATTCTCGTGCGTTTCCGTCCCTCGTATTTCCCGTTCACCGAACCGTCGGCCGAGATCGACATGCAGTTCGAAACGGGCAAGAACGCGGGCAAGTGGCTCGAAATTTCGGGCTCCGGACAGGTTCATCCGACCGTGATCCGCAACATGGGTCTCGACCCGGAGCGCTACATCGGCTTCGCATTCGGCAGCGGCCTCGAGCGTCTCACGATGCTGCGTTACGGCGTGCAGGACCTGCGCCTGTTCTTCGAAAACGACCTGCGTTTCCTGCGTCAATTCGCGTGAACCGGCGCGCGCGAGCGCGACAAAGCATAGAACGCGGCAGTGCACCCGGTGCGTGCCGCGAGCGTCCCCGGCAGAGATCGCTGAACCGGCGCAAGACCATCGGGCTTTACGAAGCATCGGCCGGACGTGGGCCTAACCTGAACAGAACGTACACAGAACCATGCAATTTCCGGAATCCTGGCTCAGAACTTTTGTCGATCCGCAACTGACGACCGACGAGCTGTCACACGCGTTGACGATGGCGGGTCTCGAAGTCGAAGACCTGCGGCCGGCCGCGCCGCCGACCTCGAAGATCGTCGTCGGTCAGGTGCTGGAAGTCGTCAAGCACCCGGATGCGGACAAGCTCAACGTGTGTCAGGTCGACGCCGGCACCGGCGCGACGCTGAATATCGTGTGCGGCGCGCCGAATGTGGCGCCCGGCATCAAGGTGCCGGTCGCGCTGGTCGGCGCGCAACTGCCGCCGGCCGAAGAGGGCGCCGCGCCATTCGCGATCAAGCTGTCGAAGCTGCGCGGCGTGGAAAGCCAGGGCATGCTGTGCTCGGCGCGCGAGCTGAAGCTCTCTGAAGATCACAGCGGTCTGATGATCTTGCCGGAAGATACGCCGATCGGGCAGGACATCCGCGAGACGCTGAATCTCGACGACACCGTTTTTGAAATCAAACTGACGCCGAACAAGGCGGACTGTCTGTCGGTGTTCGGCGTCGCACGCGAAACGTCGGCGATTACCGGCGCGCCGCTTCGCCCGCTCGAAATCAAGCCGGCTCCGGTCACGCTCACCGAAACGCTGCCTGTGAAAATCTCGGCGGCCGATCTGTGCGGCCGTTTCTCGGGTCGCGTGATCCGGGGCGTCAATGCGCGCGCGAAGTCGCCGCAATGGATGGTCGAGCGTCTCGA
>DATAQT010000465.1:0-6308 GCA_036264535.1 Paraburkholderia sp.
CCATCTTCCCAAGGGGAGTACCGTGAAACTGACCTTTGCAATCGGGGTGGTCGCATTGGTACTGATCGCGGGCACCACGACCATCTGCATGTCCGGTGCGGTCAACGACCACACCACCGAGTACGGCGGCGTCCACGCCACGATGGAGCAGTTTTTCAATCCCCACCTGAAAATCTGTCGATAGTGCGCCGGTCGCGTTTGGTCGGTCGCCCGTGCAGCGCGGCGGCCGGCTCGTGGTACACCTTGCGCCGCTCCTGCTCGGCCTGCCGCTTCGCCTTGCTCTCCGCGGTTTCCACATAAAGCGTCTGCGCGACGCTCGCCGGGCCGCGTACGTCGCACACGCCCAGCACTTCCACCTGCCACACGAACCGCTCGATCTCGATTTCGACCAGATCGCCGACACGCACGTCCTTGGCCGGCTTCACGGCCGCGCCGCCGATCCGCACGCGGCCCTTCTCGACCGCGTCCGCGGCCAGCGAACGCGTCCTGAAAAAGCGCGCGGCCCACAGCCATTTATCGATGCGCAGCTTCGCGCCCGGTTCGGTTGAGATGTGGTAGTTCATCTGCGTATTCAAGCTCCCGAGGTGTGCGGCACAGGCACCGCCTGCACCGGCCAGCCCTGCAGATGCTGCGCGACGATTTCGCCGAGCGCGGCAACCCACGGCTGCGACGCGTTCAGACAGGCGATCCGGTGAAACTCCTTGCCGCCCGCCTGCAGAAACTCGTCGCGCACTTCCATGCCGATTTCCTCGATCGTTTCGAGGCAGTCGGCGGTGAAGCCCGGGCAGAACACGTCGGCACGTCGCACGCCTGCCGCGCCGAGTTCCTTCAATGTCGGCGCTGTGTAGGGCTGCAGCCATTCGGCCTTGCCAAAGCGCGACTGGAACGTGATGCGGCATTCCACCGGCGTAAGTTCGAGCGCCTGCATCAGCAGCGCGCCGGTCTGCTGGCATTGCTCGTGGTACGGATCGCCCAGGTCGAGGGTGCGTTTGGGCACGCCGTGGAAACTGAGCACGAGCTTGTCGCCCGCCGCGAAGTCCGGGCGGCCGTGCAGATGCCAGTAGTGATGCACCTGCGCGGCGAGCGCCGCGATATACGCCGGGTGATCGGCGTACTGACGCACCGTGCGGATTTCCGGCTGGTTGCGCATGCGCTTGAGCGCGGAAAAGGCTTCGTCGAAAGCGGTCGCGGTGGTCGACGCCGAATACTGCGGATACATCGGCATCAGCAGCACGCGCTCGGCGCCCGCGAGCTTCAGCTGATTGAGCATCGCCGGAATGCCTGGCGTGCCGTAGCGCATCGCGTAGTCGACCAGCACCGTGTAGTCGTTCAGTTGCAGCAGGTGGCGCAACCCCTCCACCTGCTTTTCGGTATGCACGCGCAGCGGCGAGCCTTCGGGCATCCAGACCGCCGCGTACTTCTTCGCGGAACTGCGCCCGCGAAACGGCAAAATCAGCAGACGCAAAATGAACTGCCACAGCAACGCCGGAATTTCGACTACGCGCGGGTCGGACAGGAACTGCGTGAGATAGCGACGCACCGCGCGCGGCGTCGGCGCGTCGGGCGTGCCGAGATTGATCAGCAACACGGCGACGCGATGCGACGTGGCGTTCTGTGAAGGCCGCTCGAGGTCGAAGCGCATAGGCAGCAGAATTCACCGCTTCACGCGGCGAGTCGATTCAGTGGAGATTCATTATAGCGGCGCGGGTTCTGCCAGGCGCCGCCAGACGTCCCTGGCCATTCGGACGATTGGCAGCCGCCGCGCGTTCGCGCATCATGGCCGGCATGGACTGCGACGATGGCAGCCCCGCGCGGCGCAAGGACTACTGCTGGCTCAGCGTCATGGACAGCAGCCGCGCGGTGATGTCGACGATCGGAATCACGCGGCTGTAGGCCATGCGGGTCGGCCCGATCACGCCGAGCGTGCCGACGATCCTGCCGTTCACCTCGTACGGCGCGGTGACGACGCTCATTTCCTCGATCGGCACCAGATTCGATTCGCCGCCGATGAAAATCTGCACGCCCGCGGCGTGACTCGACACGTCGAGCAACTGAAGGAGGCTGGTCTTCTGGTCGAATACATCGAACAGCTTGCGCAGGCGCGCCATGTCCGACGAAAGATCGGCGACTTCGAGCAGATTGCGCTCGCCCGAGATCAGCACTGTCTCGCCGGTGTCGGATTCGTCGGTGCTCGCGGTGACGGCCGCATGCATCAGCGAGGTCATATCGCCGCGCAGCTCGTCGATTTCCCCGCGCAGGCGGCGGCGCACTTCGTCGAACGACAGACCGGCGAAGTGCGCGTTGATGTAATTGGAGGCTTCCACCAGCTGCGACGGCGAAAAGTCGCGCTGGGTGGCGAGGATGCGGTTTTGCACGTCGCCTTCGGGCGTCACGATGATCAGCAGAATGCGCTGGTCGGACAGGCGCATGAATTCGATCTGCTTGAACACGTGGCTGCGGCGCGGTGTGAGCACGACGCCGGCGAACTGCGACAGGTTGGACAGCACGCTCGCCGCCGCGGCGACGATCTTCTGCGGCTCGCCCATCTGCAGCGTGGTCTTGACGGTGCGCATCACGGCTTCCTCGTCGGCGGCGGATTCGACCGTCAGCATCGTGTCGACGAAGAGACGGTAGCCGCGCGGCGTCGGAATGCGCCCCGCCGACGTATGCGGACTGATCACGAGCCCCAGATCCTCGAGGTCGGACATCACGTTGCGGATCGTGGCCGGACTCAGTTCGAGGCCCGAATAACGTGACAGCGTGCGCGAGCCGACCGGCTGACCTTCGGCGATGTAGCGCTCAATCAGCGTTTTGAGGAGGGTTTGTGCGCGAGGATCTAGCATGACGAAAAATTTTAGCTCAATGGCACCGCAGCCGGGAGCGCCCGCGGCGCCCGCTCCCGGCGAATGCGTCGCCGGCAGCCGGCTCGCATGTCATCGGGTCTTCACCATTCTAACGATAATCGCGACATACGCAGACGCGCCGCGTGCGCCAGCCCACTAGCGGGTTGGTCTGCGGTTCTTTTCAGGCCCTACCTATGGTGTAATGCCGGCATGCAAGTGACCAGCCAGTTCAAGACCGTCGCGCTCGTCGGGCGCAGCAATACGCCAGGCATCGGCGAGCCGCTCGTCGCGCTCGCCGCCTGCATCGCGAAGCTCGGCCTCGAAGTCGTGTTCGAAGCCGACACCGCGGCCGAAATCGGCGTAACCGACTACCCGGCGCTGCGTCTCGCCGAGATCGGCGCGCGCGCCGACGTCGCCGTGGTGCTCGGCGGCGACGGCACGATGCTCGGCATCGGCCGCCAGCTCGCGCCGTATCGCACGCCCTTGATCGGCATCAACCACGGACGGCTCGGCTTCATCACGGACATCCCGATCTCCGACATGCGCGAGATCGTGCCGCAGATGCTGTCCGGCAATTTCGAGCGCGAGGAGCGCGTGCTGCTCGAAGCGCGCATCGTGCGCGACGGCACGCCGATCTATCACGCGCTCGCATTCAACGACGTGGTGGTCAACCGGAGCGGCTTCTCGGGCATGGCGGAGTTGCGCGTGTCGGTCGACGGCCGCTTCATGTACAACCAGCGCTCGGACGGCCTGATCGTCGCGACGCCGACCGGCTCGACCGCGTACGCGCTGTCCGCGCAGGGGCCGATCCTGCATCCGCAATTGCAGGGCATCGTGCTCGTGCCGATCGCGCCGCATGCGCTGTCGAATCGGCCGATCGTGCTGCCGGACGAATCGAAGGTCAGCATCCAGATCGTTTCCGGGCGCGAAGTGAACGTCAATTTCGACATGCAGTCCTTCACGTCGCTGGAACTCGGCGACACGATCGAGGTGCGCCGTTCGCGTCACACCGTGCCGATGCTGCATCCGGTCGGTTACAGCTATTACGCGACGCTGCGCAAGAAGCTGCACTGGCACGAGTACCCGTCGCACGAAGAAGACCCGAGGCCGTAAGCGGCGCTGTGAAGCGCGCACGCCGCCGCGACCGTCACCCGAATCCCAAGCTCACCCGACCACCTCCATGCTTCGCCACCTCTCGATACGCGACTTCGTCATCGTCGCCGCGCTCGACCTCGAATTCGACAGCGGCTTTACCGTTTTCTCGGGCGAAACCGGCGCCGGCAAGTCGATCCTGATCGACGCGCTCGCACTCGCGCTCGGCGCGCGCGCCGAAGCGAGCGTCGTGCGCACTGGCGAGAGCCGCGCCGACATCACCGCGGAGTTCGAAACGCACGCGCAGGTCGATCAGTGGCTCGACGCGCAGGCGCTCGGCGCGACCGTCGACGACAGTCCGCACGGCGGCACCGTGATGCTGCGGCGGGTGGTCGACGCGAACGGCCGCTCGCGCGCATTCATCAACGGTACGGCGGCCACGCTCGCGCAGTTGCGCGAGGTCGGCGAAATGCTCGTCGATATTCACGGTCAGCACGCGCACCAGTTGCTGATGCGCCCGGACGCGCAGCGCGAGCTGTTCGACACGCACGCGGGGCTGTCCGACATGGCCGCCGCGGTTACGCGTGCATGGCGCACGTGGCGCGACAAAGCGCACGCGGTCGAGCACGCGCAGACGCGCGATCGCGAGCTGCAACTCGAGCGCGAACGGCTCGCATGGCAGCTCACCGAGCTCGACAAGCTCGCACCGCAGCCGGGCGAATGGGAAGAGGTCAACACCGAGCATCGGCGGCTGTCGCATTCGGCGAACCTGATCGACGGCGTGCAGGGCGCACTCGGCGCGCTGTCCGAATCGGACGACGCGATGATCACGCATCTCGGCTCGATCGTGTCGAAGGTGCGTGACCTCGCGGAGATCGACCCGGCGCTGAACGACGTGCTCGCCGCGCTTGAACCGGCCGAAATCCAGTTGCAGGAAGCCGCGTATTCGCTGAGCCACTACGCGCAGAAGCTCGAGCTCGATCCGGAGCGGCTCGCGCAGGTCGAAAAGCGGCTCGACGCGCTGCACTCGGCCGCGCGCAAATTCCGCCTCCAGCCCGCGACACTGCCTGAAGAACACGAAGCGCGGCGCAAGCAATTGGCCGCGCTCGACGCGGCCGCCGACCTCGACGCCCTGCGCGCCGCCGAGGCGCAAGCGAAGGAAGTATTCGTCGCCGAGGCGAAAAAGCTGTCGAAGGCGCGCGCAAAAGCGGGCAAGGCGCTCGGCGAGGCAGTCACGACCGGCATGCAGGAACTGTCGATGAAAGGCGGCAGCTTCGAAGTCGCGCTGGTGCCGCTGCCCGAAGGCGGCGCGCATGGGCTCGAACAGATCGAGTTCCGCGTCGCCGGTCACGCCGGCGTGCCGCTGCGGCCGCTTGCGAAGGTCGCGTCGGGCGGCGAACTCGCACGTATCAGCCTTGCGCTCGCGGTCATCGCGAGCGCGGCCAGCCCGACGCCGACGCTGATCTTCGACGAAGTGGACACCGGCATCGGTGGCGGCGTGGCCGAAGTAGTCGGGCGGCTGCTGCATCAGCTCGGCGAGGCGCGCCAGGTGCTGTGCGTGACCCATCTGCCGCAGGTCGCCGCGCGCGGCGATCATCATTTCCAGGTCGCGAAGACTGGCAATGGCAAGGGCGGCACGCTGAGCAGCGTGACCTCGCTCGACAAGGCGAACCGCATCGAGGAAGTCGCGCGGATGCTCGGCGGCCTCGAAATCACGGCGACCACGCGCAAGCACGCGAAGGAAATGCTGGCCGCTTGAGTTTGCGCGGCGCGTAAGGCAACGGCAATCGACCTGAAAAGTCGGGTGAGCCGGAACTTCACATCGATCCCGGTCACCCATGATGCGCTACGCGAAGCGCGTCAGCACCATCAGCCGAACACCCTCTTCCACAACGCCAGCACCGCCTCGCGCTCGGTCGCGACCAGCGCGGGATCGACCCGCGCCTTCTCCATCCCGTCGAGCCGCAGCGTGTGCTGCAGTTTGCGATAGCGCCGATACGCGGCGCCGACCATCTCCGCTTCCGCCTCGCTCATCAGCCCGAACCGCGACACCTCGCGCAATAGCGCGATATTGCCGGTATTGCGGATCAGCTCGGGATCGCGCGCCGCATGCAACAGCACCCAGTACTGCACGGTGAACTCGATATCGACCATGCCGCCGCGATCGTGCTTCAGATCGAACAGCGCCGGCGTATGGTTCGGGTGTCCCGCCTCGACGCGCGTGCGCATCTCGACGATCTCCTTCGCGAGCGGCGGCGCTTCGCGCGGCGTCGTCAGCACCTGTTCGCGGATCGCCTCGAACTTCGCGCCGATCTCTGCATCGCCCGCGCAGTAGCGCGCCCGCGTCAGCGCCTGATGCTCCCACACCCACGC
>DATAQT010000297.1:0-6121 GCA_036264535.1 Paraburkholderia sp.
GTGCCGAGCTTCTTGAGCATCGCTTCGAAATCGTCATCGGGACGCGTGTTCGAGCTGAGCAGCGACAGGTTGTGCGAGCCGCCCGCGTTGCCGGTGGTCTTCATGCCGAGCTTGCGCGCCGAGTAGGTGGACAGGAAGTAGCCCTCGACGACGCCGTCCTTCACGACCGAGCGCTGGCGTGTGCGCACGCCTTCCTCGTCGAACGGCGCGCTGCCCATCGCGCGCGCGACGTGCGGATCTTCGACCACCTGCACGTGCGGCGCGAACACCGGCTTGCCGAGGCTGTCGACCAGAAACGAGGTCTTGCGATACAGCGCGCCGCCGCTCGTGGCCTGCACGAACGCGCCGAGCAGGCCCGCCGCGAGCGGCGCCTCGAACAGCACCGGCACCTTGCGCGTGTCGAGGCCGCGCGCGCCGATACGCGCGAGCGCGCGCTGCGCCGCGTAACGGCCGACCGCTTCGGGATCGGCGAGTTCGTCGGCGCTGCGCGTCGAGGTGTACCAGTCGTCGCGCTGCATGTTGCGGCCGCTGCCCGCGATCGGCGCGCACGCGATGTAGTGGCGCGAATACGGATAGCCGGCGAGGAAGCCGCGCGAGGTCGCCAGCACGAACTGCGAGTGCTGCGCCGATACGCTCGCGCCCTCGGAGTTCCTGATTTGCGGATCGGTCGCGAACGCGGCGTCTTCGGAGCGGCGCGCGATTTCGACCGCTTCGTCGGCGGACAGATTCCACGGGTGATACAGATCGAGGTCGCGCGGCGCGGTTTCGAGCAATTCGGCTTCGGCGAGGCCCGCGCAATCGTCTTCGGCGGTGAAGCGCGCGATGTTGTAGGCGGCCGCGACCGTGTCCTTCAATGCCTGCGGCGAGAAGTCCGAGGTGCTCGCGTTACCGCGCTTGTTGCCGATGAACACCGTCACGCCGACCATCTTGTCGCGGTTGTGCTCGATCGTCTCGACTTCGCCGCGCCGCACGGAGACGGACAGGCCGTCGCCCTCGGAAATCTCGGTCGCGGCGTCGGAGCCGCCGAGCGCCTTCGCGTGACGGAGGATGTCGGAGGCGATTTCCTTCAGCTCGTCCTGGGTATGCGGAAAAAAGCGCTGCTTGACGTCCATGTCTGCTGCCATTGTGGTTGCCGTCCTGTTGGGGCCGCGCGGCCCGGGTATACGCACCGTAGTCGGCGCAGGCGCGCGGGTGCGGGATAAATGCATCCCGCGATCATAGCAAGGTACGCGGCGCCGCGGGTCAGGCCAGCGCGGCACGTTACAATACCGGCATGACACGCAAAACCCGCATTCAACCGATCGAATCCGTCGTCACGGAAGTCGACGAAAACGGCTACGATCGTCCGAGCAAGTCCCAGGTCAAGCGCGACATGCAAGCGCTGCAGGATCTGGGCGTGGCGCTCGTCGCGCTGCCGAAAGACGCGCTCAAGCGCATGCCGATGCCCGAAAAACTCGACGATGCCGTGCGCGAAGCGCGCCGCATCACCGACCATGAAGGCAAACGCCGCCAGATCCAGTACGTCGGCCGCGTCATGCGCTCGCTGCTGGACACCGAAACCGCCGCGCTGCGCACCGCGCTCGACAGCTACAACGGCGTCAACAAGGCCGAAACGGCGAAGCTTCACTGGATCGAGCGCACCCGCGAAAAACTGCTTGCCGACGACGCCGCGCTGACCGAATTCATCCGCCGGCACCCGGCCGCCGACCCGCAGCAGGGGCGCACGCTGATCCGCAACGCGCGCAAGGAAGCGGAGCAGAACAAGCCGCCGCGCTACTTCCGCGAGCTGTTCCAGTGGATCAAGAGCGCCGCCGGCACGGACGACGATGCCGAAGACGCCGACCTCGCTCCGGATGACGACGATGACCACCGCAACGCCTGATCAACGCAAGCAACGTAAGCACCCCGACGAACTTGTCATCGGCCTCGTGTCGATCAGCGACCGCGCGTCGACGGGCGTCTACGAGGACAAGGGCATTCCGGCGCTGCAGGAGTGGCTCGGCGCGGCCTTGAGCTCGCCGTGGCAGGTCGTCACGCGGCTGATCGCCGACGACGCGCCGACCATTTCGGCGACGCTGATCGAGCTGGTCGACGAAGTGGGCTGCGATCTGGTGCTGACGACCGGCGGCACCGGCCCGTCGCGCCGCGACGTGACGCCCGAAGCGACGCTCGCGGTCGCGACGAAAGAGATGCCCGGTTTCGGCGAGCAGATGCGGCAGATCAGCCTGAATTTCGTGCCGACCGCGATCCTGTCGCGCCAGGTCGCGGTCATCCGTGAGACGGCGCAGCACGCCGCGCTGATCATCAACCTGCCCGGCCAGCCGAAGTCGATCCGGGAAACGCTCGAAGGCCTGCGCGACGACGGCGCGGTCAAGGTAGCGGGAATTTTCGCGGCGGTGCCCTACTGCATCGACCTGATCGGCGGGCCGTACGTGGAAACCAACGCCGAGGTGGTCAAGGCGTTCCGGCCGAAGAGCGCGCAACGCGCGCCGCGGCAGGACTGAAGTCTGAGGTTCAGGGCCTGCCCGCGCAGGCCCGCGCGCTTTTATTGAGCGCTCGCGGCGGCATCCGGCGCCGACGGCACGAGGAAATGCTGGCGGTAGTACTTTAGTTCGTCGATCGACTCGTGGATATCGGCAAGCGCCGTGTGCATCGCGCGCTTCTGGAAGCCCTTGTAGATGGCCGGCTGCCAGCGACGGCACAGTTCCTTCAGCGTGCTCACGTCGAGGTTGCGGTAGTGGAAGAAGCTCTCCAGGTCCGGCATCCAGCGCGCCATGAAGCGGCGGTCCTGGCAGATCGAGTTGCCGCACATCGGCGACTTGCCCGGCGGCACATACTGGCCGAGGAACTCGCGGATCTGCGCGGTCGCCTCGGCCTCGCTGACCGTCGACGCCTTGACGCGATCGATCAGCCCCGAGCGGCCATGCGTGTTCTGGTTCCATTCGTCCATCTTCGCGAGGGTTTCGTCGCTCTGATGAATCGCGAGCACCGGCCCTTCGAGCATCCTGTCGAGCGTCGAATTCGTCACCACCACCGCGATCTCGATGATGCGATCGGTGTCGGGCTCGAGCCCGGTCATTTCCATGTCCAGCCAGACGAGATTCATGTCGCTGCGCACGAGCGGCGGCTGTTCGGTGGATGCGAGGATGTCAGTCATGAAGGCAACCCTGAGGGCCGCGCGGCGGGCTTCGCTGAAAACCGGCGTGGCGCGGCATGTGTTCGTTTGAAATGGATGCGCGCGGTTCGAGTTGGTCCGGCCGCGCTGAAGCGCCACCTTGAACCACTGCCAGGAACTGTTGCGCTAAACCGTATCTCCCGCCGCGAAGCGGGAAGAAACATATAATTCTCGCATAGATACCACGGAATCCCCGGATGCCTACCCTGTACTTCACCGCCCTGTTCATCGTCGCCGTCGTCGCGATGGTGGGCACCAAACTCTGGCTCGCGTCGCGGCAGATCCGCTTCGTCGTCGCCCATCGCGAACAGGTGCCGAGCCGGTTCGCGAACACCGTCGCGCTCTCCGCGCATCAGCGCGCGGCCGACTACACGGTCGAGCGCACCCGACTCGCGATGATCGAGATCGTCGTCGGCGCGGCGGTGCTGATCTGGCTCACGCTGCTCGGCGGCGTGCAGACGCTCGACCTCGCGATCTCCGACTGGCTCGGCCGCGGCTACGTCGGCCAGATCGCGCTCGTCGCCGCTGTGATCGCGATCACGAGCGCGATCGACCTGCCGTTCGAATACTACCGGCAGTTCGTCGTCGAGCAGCGCTTCGGCTTCAACCGCATGAGCAAAAGCCTGTTCTTCTTCGACCGCCTGAAGGGCGCGCTGCTCGGCATCGCGTTCGGTCTGCCGCTGCTGTTTGTCGTGCTGTGGCTGATGAACCGCGCCGGCAACCTGTGGTGGCTGTGGGCGTGGGTCGTGTGGATCGCGTTCCAGATGTTCGGCCTGCTGATTTTCCCGACCTTCATCGCGCCGCTTTTCAACAAGTTCGAGCCGCTCAAGGATGAAGCGCTCGTGACCCGCATCGAGGCGCTGATGCAACGCTGCGGCTTCGCCGCCAAGGGCCTGTTCGTAATGGACGGCAGCCGCCGTTCGGCGCACGGCAACGCATACTTCACGGGCTTCGGCGCGAGCAAGCGCATCGTGTTCTTCGACACGCTGCTCGCGCGCCTGTCGGGCCGCGAGATTGAAGCGGTGCTCGCGCACGAACTCGGTCACTTCAAGCGCCGTCACGTGATGAAGCGGATGCTCGTCACCTTCGCGATCAGCCTCGCAATGCTCGCGCTGCTCGGCTGGCTCACGCAATGCGTGTGGTTCTACGAGGGGCTCGGGGTGCGGCCGTCGCTGGTGGGTGGCAACAGCGGCCTCGCGCTCGTGCTTTTTTTCCTCGCGCTGCCGGTGTTTATGTTCTTCGTCACGCCGCTCGGCAGCCTCAGCTCGCGCAAGCACGAGTTCGAAGCCGACGCGTTCGCGGCGACGCAAACCGACGCGCAGGATCTCGTCAACGCGCTCGTGAAGCTGTATGAGGACAACGCGTCGACGCTGACGCCCGATCCGCTCTACACCGCGTTCTACTACTCGCATCCACCGGCCTCGCAGCGGATCGACCGACTGCTGCAGCACGCATGAGCGGCCGCGCCCCGAAAAAAGCGTCGCGTGGCGCGCAAGCCGCGGCGTCCGGCCGGCACGGCGCGCGCACCGGCGGTCTCGTGGTGGCTGCGCACGGCCGCCACTATCTGGTCGCTCCCGAAGACGGCGGCGCGCTGCTGCAATGCTTTCCGCGCGGCAAGCGCAGCGAGGTAGCAGTCGGCGATCGCGTGATCTATGAACCGATCTCGGCGGATCAGGGCGTGATCGTCGAAATCGGCGAGCGGCGCAATCTGCTGTATCGGTCGGATCAGTTCAAGTCGAAGCTGTTCGCCGCGAACCTCGATCAGTTGCTGATCGTGCTCGCAACCGAGCCGCATTTCAGCGAGGATCTGCTCGGCCGCGCGCTCGTCGCCGCCGAGGCGAACGAGTTGAAGCCACTGATCGTGCTGAACAAGATCGACGTCACCGATGCGCTGGACGGCGCGCGCAAGCGGCTCGAGCCGTATCGCGCGCTAGGCTATCCGGCGCTCGAAGTGTCGATCCGCATGCAGCCCGACGCGGCACGCGCCACGCTGACCGAGCATCTGCACGGTCACGCGACGCTGCTGCTCGGTCAGTCCGGCATGGGCAAATCGACGCTCGTGAATCTGCTGATTCCCAATGCCGACGTCGCGACGCGCGAGATCTCGACCGCGTTGAACAGCGGGCGCCATACGACAACGTTCACGCGTCTTTATCCGCTGCCGGAGTCGGAACGCACGACCGGCGTGAATGACGTCAACGGCACCGCCGGCGCGCTGATCGACTCGCCGGGCTTTCAGGAGTTCGGTCTGCACCACCTGACCGAAGGCCGGCTCGAACGCGCGTTCCCCGAGTTCCGGCCGCTGCTGCCGAACTGCCGTTTCTACAACTGCCATCATCTGCACGAGCCTGGCTGCGCGATCCTCGAAGCGGTCGCCGACGGCCGCATCCGCCGCGAACGGCATGCGCTGTATGCGCAGCTCGTGCACGAGGCAAGCCAGATCGTCCGCTGACATGAAACTGATGCGCGCGCCGAACCTGATCATTGGACAGCATTGGGTCAATGTGCTGGAGACCGCGGGCATCGCGTGCGAGTTGCACAACCGCTATCTGAACGGCGCGCTCGGCGAGATTCCGGCCGATCAGTGTGCGCCGGAGCTATGGCTCGTCGATGAGCGCGACGAGGCGATCGCGCGGCGGTTGATCGAAGCGGCGTCGCGAGGGCCGGCGCCGGGTGCGCCTCAGTGGCAATGTCAGCAGTGCGGCGAAATGCTCGAGGCGCAGTTCACCGTGTGCTGGCAGTGCGGGACGGTGCGGGATCCGTTGCAGGGGTGAAGCGCGGTCGGGAATTGAAAAAGCCGGGCTACGGCCCTAATGCCGTTCAGTTAAGGTCTCTTTTGAGGACTCGAACGGAATACCGGAACGGTCTGGATTTGACGGCCCGAGCGCAGACGCGCCCGGGCCGTTTCTCGTTGGGAAGTTGCTTGAGCCGCTCACGCAGGCGTTT
>DATAQT010000314.1:0-5076 GCA_036264535.1 Paraburkholderia sp.
CTCGAAGTCGAGCTCGCGCAAAAGGCCGGCATCGGCTGGCGCGGCAAGCACACGCTGCTGTTGCAGCGCGACGCGGGCTCGCTGTTTTTCCTCGGCGAGATCTATGTCGACATTCCGCTGCCGACCGACGCCGAGACCTCGCCCGAGGCCGCTCCCGAAACGCCGGGCTCGCATTGCGGGAGCTGCGCGCGTTGCATCGGGGCCTGTCCGACCGGCGCGATCGTCGCACCGTACAAGGTCGACGCGCGGCGCTGCATCTCGTATCTGACGATCGAGCTGAAAGGCAGTATTCCGCTCGACCTGCGCCCGCTGATCGGCAATCGTGTGTACGGCTGCGACGACTGCCAGCTCGTGTGTCCGTGGAACAAGTTCGCGCAGGCCGCGCCGGTCGCCGATTTCGACGTGCGGCATGGGCTCGATCGCGCGTCCCTGGTCGAGCTGTTCGCGTGGAGCGCGCAGGAGTTCGATACGCGCATGCAAGGCAGCGCGATTCGCCGCATCGGTTATGAGAGCTGGCTGCGCAATCTCGCGGTCGGGATGGGCAACGCGTTGCGCGCCGCGCCCGCGAGTCTCGACGCCGACGCGCGCGCCGCGATCGTGCGGGCGTTGCGGCAGCGTGTTGACGATCCGTCGGCGGTGGTGCGCGAGCATGTGGAGTGGGCACTCGAAGCGGCGTAAAGTGGCTGCATATTCGGTAACTGCAATTCGGTGACGGCAATTCCGTGCCGGCAAGTTGGCACGCAAGAGGAGCAGGTAATCATGTTCAACGCAGTGATCGATGCGCCGTTCGGCAAGGTCGGCATCCGGCTCGAAGGCGAGGCCGTGCGCGAGATCGTCTATCTGCCCGAGTCGACACCCAACGTCGCGCCCGAGACGCCGCTCGCGCGCGAGGCGGCCGAACAGATCGAGCGTTACTTCGAGCGAGCTTCCGCGAAGTTCGAGCTGCCGCTCGCCGAGTGCGGTACCGCGTTCCAGCGGCGCGTGTGGCAGGCGATCAGCGACATTCCGCCGGGCGTCGTGCTGACCTACGGACAACTCGCGAAGCAACTCGGCAGCGCGCCGCGCGCGGTCGGCCAGGCGTGCGGCGCGAACTACTTTCCGATCGTGATTCCGTGTCACCGGGTGGTGAGTTCGAGCGGCATCGGCGGCTTCGCGCATGATGGCAGCGACGGTTTCTTTCGTAACGTGAAGCGCTGGCTGCTCGCGCATGAGGGTGTGCCGTACGCATGAGCACGAGCGCCGATACCCATACCGCTGCACAGGTCGAAGACACAGCCGCCGACTCCCCGCTGCTCCTGACCAGCTCCGCATCGATCGACGCCTTCTGCGACGCGCTGTGGCTCGAACACGGCCTGTCGCGCAACACGCTCGACGCGTACCGCCGCGACTTGCGCCTCTTCTGCGAATGGCTCGCGCACACCCGCAACGCCTCGCTCGACATCGCCAGCGAAGCCGACCTGACCGCCTACAGCGCGGCGCGGCAGAAGGACAAGGCGACCTCGGCGAATCGTCGGCTGTCGGTGTTTCGCCGCTACTACGCGTGGGCGGTGCGCGAGCATCGCGCGACCGCCGATCCGACGCTGCGGATCCGCTCGGCGAAGCAGCCGCCGCGTTTTCCGTCGACGTTGAGCGAAGCGCAGGTCGAAGCGCTGCTCGGCGCACCCGACATCGACACGCCGCTCGGCTTGCGCGATCGCACGATGCTCGAATTGATGTACGCGAGCGGTTTGCGCGTCACCGAACTGGTCACGCTGAAGAGCGTCGAGGTGGGGCTCAACGAAGGCGTCGTGCGGGTGACCGGCAAGGGCTCGAAGGAGCGGCTGGTTCCGTTCGGCGAAGAGGCGCACGCGTGGATCGAGCGCTATCTGCGCGAGGCGCGCCCGGCGCTGCTCGGCCCGCGCGCGGCCGATGCGCTATTCGTGACGGCGCGCGCGGAAGGCATGACGCGCCAGCAGTTCTGGAACATCATCAAGCGACACGCGCAGGCGGCGGGCGTCCACGCGCCGTTGTCGCCGCACACGCTGCGGCACGCGTTCGCGACGCACCTGCTCAATCACGGCGCGGATCTGCGCGTCGTGCAATTGCTGCTTGGCCACACCGATATTTCGACGACGCAGATCTACACGCACGTCGCGCGCGAACGTTTGAAATCGCTGCACGCGCAGCATCATCCGCGCGGGTGAGGACGGCATGAGAGGCGCGGGCGCATGAGCAGCGCCCGCCGTTTCACACGAACTCGCGCAACCGGTGCTTGAGAATCTTCCCGGTCGACGCAGCCGGCAGCGCCGCGAGCACCTTCAGTTCGGCCGGCCGCTTGTACGGCGCGAGCCGTTCACCGCACCACGCGATCAACTCCGCGGACGTGACCGTCGCGCCCGAAATCAGCTCGACGAACGCGATCACTTCTTCGTTGCCCTCGACCGCGCGTCCGATCACGGCCGACTGCACGACCTGCGGATGCGCGTTCAGCACGTGCTCGACCTCGGCCGGATACACGTTGAAGCCCGAGCGGATGATCAGCTCCTTGCTGCGCCCGACGATATGCAACGCGCCGTCGGCGTCCTGCCGCGCGAGGTCGCCGGTCTTGAGCCAGCCGTCTCCCGTGACCGTCGCGCGCGTCTGCTCAGGGCTGCGGTAGTAGCCGAGCATCACGTTCGGCCCGCGCACCCACAGTTCGCCGATCTCGCCCGGCGTCGCTTCGACGCCGTCGAGCCCGACGAACTTCACTTCGACGCCCGGAATGACTTCGCCGACCGAGCAGTCGCGGCGCGGCGTGTCGAGCATCGTGTGCGACACGGTCGGGCTGCTTTCGGTCATACCGTAGCCGTTGTGCAGCGGCAGACCGTAGACGGCTTCGGCCTGCGCCTTGAGCGCGGCATCGAGCGGTGAGCCGCCCGAGTACGCGAAGCGCAGTCGCGGCGCGGACCATGCGTGGCCGTGCGTGTGCAGATGTTCGAGCAGCTTCGCGTGCATCGCCGGCACGCCCTGGAAGATCGACACGTGTTCGTCGGCCAGCGCGCGGCGCACCGCTTCGGGCACGAAGCGCGGCGCGAGCCGCAAGGTCGCGCCCGCATGCAGGCTGCCGAGGCACACCGAGGCGAAGCCGTACACGTGCGAGATCGGCAGCACCGCGTAGACCACGTCGTCGGGCCCGACCTGGCGCAGCCGGCTCGACACCGCCGCGATGTAGAGCAGATTGCGATGCGACAGCATCACGCCCTTCGGCGCGCCGGTGGTGCCGGTCGTGTAGATCAACGCTGCGCACTGGCGGTCGTTGGCGGCTTCGACCGGTTCGGTTTGCGCGGTGCTGTCCAACGCATACGACCATGCGCCGATATCCGGAGACAGCGTGGGTGCGAGTGTCGCCTGATGACGCTGCGCATGCTGGCGCGCGTCGGGCGAGCTTTCGAGCGCATACGCGACGACGCGCGGCCGCGCATGCGCGCGGATCGAATCGAGCTCGGCCGCGGACAGTCGCGCATTCGACACGAGCGCCCACGCATCGAGTTTCGCGGTCGCGAACAGCAGCACGATCTGCGCGATGCTGTTCTCCGCGACGATCATCACACGATCGCCGCCGCGCACGCCCCAGTCGCGCAGTAGCGCGGCGGCGGCATCGACGGCCTCGTACAGTTGCGCGTTGGTCAGGCGGCGCGCATCTTCGATCAGTGCAACATGCTGTGGATCGCGCGCGGCGGCGAGCGCCGGAATGTCGCTGATGCGCGCGGGCAGGGCGGCCAGCAGCGCGGGGACGTCGATGGTGGAACGGATGGATGAAGCTGGGTTCAACACTGTCTCCTGAAGCGTTTCCTTGCCTTGCGTTCAGTATCGCGGATCACGCCGGCATATTTTCGAACGATCGTGCCGCAGGCGTCGGACCCGCACAATCGCCCATTCGGCAAATAGCCGTTGTGCAAACTCGCCATTACAATGCGCCGATGAGCAAATCCCGACACGTCTCCGAAACCCCCGCTACGCAGTTGCTGCGCCGTCACGGCGTCACGTTCGGGGAGCATCCTTACGACTACGTCGAGCACGGCGGCACCGAGGAATCGGCGCGTCAGCTCGGCGTCGACGAGCATCACGTCGTGAAGACGCTGGTGATGGAAGACGAGCACGCGAAGCCGCTGATCGTGCTGATGCATGGCGATCGCACCGTCAGCACGAAAAACCTCGCGCGACAGATCGGCGCGAAGCGCGTCGAGCCGTGCAAGCCCGAGGTCGCGAACCGGCATTCGGGTTATCTGATCGGCGGCACGTCGCCGTTCGGCACGCGTAAGCAGATGCCAGTGTATGTCGAGTCGACCATTCTCGAGATGGACAAGATCTGGCTGAACGGCGGGCGGCGCGGCTTTCTCGTCAGCATCGAGCCGAAGGTGCTGACCGATCTGCTCGCGGCAAAGCCGGTGCAATGCGCGAGCGTTGACTGACGCCGATGCGCGAATTGACGTTTGTCTGAATGTTTTTCGCGCGGACGCGTTCGGTAAAATGTGCGCCGCCCGGTTTCGATGGGCTTGCCCTGTTGCGGTTGGGGTATCGAATGTCAGACCGTGATCCTTATAAGAGTCCCAGATGCAAAACCTGATCGTCGCTGTCGTTGCCTATCTGATCGGTTCGTTGTCGTTTGCCGTGATCGTGAGCGCCGCGATGGGTCTCGACGACCCGCGCTCGTACGGCTCGGGCAACCCGGGCGCCACCAATGTCCTGCGCAGCGGCAGCAAGAAGGCCGCGATTCTGACGCTGATCGGCGACGCCTTCAAGGGCTGGCTGCCAGTATGGCTGGTCGTGCATTTCGGCGCGCGTTACGGGCTCGACGGACGCTCGATCGCGATTGCGTCGCTCGCGGTGTTTCTCGGTCACCTGTATCCGGTTTTCTTCCGCTTCAAGGGCGGCAAGGGCGTCGCGACCGCCGCGGGTGTGCTGCTCGCGATCAACCCGACGCTCGGCGTCGCGACTTTGCTGACCTGGCTGATCGTCGCGTTCTTCACGCGCTACTCGTCGCTTGCGGCGCTGTGCTCGGCACTGTTCGCGCCGCTCTTCTATGTGTTCCTGTTCGGGCCGCGCATCGTCGCGCTC
>DATAQT010000342.1:0-27713 GCA_036264535.1 Paraburkholderia sp.
AGACTTTGCTTGTGCGGCGCAGTCGTCTTGCCGAAGTGGAAGCGAGGCTCAGCACGCTGGTCGACGAACTGCGCTACGGCGACCCGAGCGAGCCGTCGACGCTCGTCGGTCCGGTGATCAGCCTCGCGGCGGCCGAGCGCATCGAGCGCTGGATCGACGAGGCGGTGCGCCGCGGTGCGCGCCGGCTGGTGGGTGGTGCGCGCGAAGGCGCGCTGGTGCCGCCTACATTGCTCGCCGACGTCGATCCCGACACGCCGGTCAGTTGCAAGGAAGTGTTCGGGCCGGTGATGTCGCTGGTGCCGTTCGACACGCTCGACGAGGCCATCGACCTCGTCAATGCGACGCCGTACGGTCTCGCCACGGGGCTATTCACGAACCGCCTCGACGCGGCGTTGAAGGCCGCGCGCCGGCTGCAGGTCGGCGGCGTGCACATCAACGAGACCTCGAGCTCGCGCGTCGATCTGATGCCATACGGCGGCAGCAAGGATTCCGGCTTCGGCAGGGAAGGTCCGCACTATGCCGTGCGAGAGATGAGCGAAGAACGTTTGATCACGCTGAGTACATGAAGGGGACGATGCAATGCCGATGATGAAAGGCGGTCAACTGATCGCCGAGACGCTGGTCAAGGAAAAGGTGCCCTACGTGTTCGGAATCTGCGGGCACGGCAACGTCGGCATCCTCGATGCGCTGTACGACGTACGCGACTCGCTGAAGCTGATCTCGCCGCGCCACGAGCAGTGCGCGGGACACATGGCCGACGCGTATTTCCGCGTCAAGCACAAACCGGTGGCAACGCTCACGTCCACCGGACCGGGCTCGGCGAACCTGGTGATGTCGCTCGCCACCGCCTTGTCGGACTCGTCGGCGTTCATGGCGATCACGGCCAACGTGCCGACTTCGCAGCATAATCGCGGGCCATTCCAGGAGCTTTACCGCCACAATCAGGCCGACTTCGCTCAGGTAATGCGCCCGGTCGTCAAGCGCGCCTTCCAGCCCTCGCGCGTCGACATGCTGCCGCTCGCGCTGCGCCAGGCCATGGACACGATGGTGACGGGCCGCCCAGGCCCGGTGAACCTCGACATTCCATACAACGTGTTCCAGGAAGAGGCCGATGTCGAGCTGCCACCCGCTTCGCAGCTCGGGCGGCCGGTGCGGCCCGGAGCGAGCGATGCGGACCTCGCCGCGGTGCTGGAGCTGCTCGCCGCCGCGCGCAAGCCGGTGCTATTCATCGGTCATGGCGCGACACTGGCCGAGGCCGGCCCGGAGCTGACCGAGCTGCAACAGACGCTGCAGATTCCCGTCATCACGTCGCCGAACGGCATGGGCTGCGTGCCGGCGAACGATGCGCTCACGCTCGGCTTCATTGGCCGCAATGGCGCCTACGCGGCGAACGAGGCGGGCCGTCATGCCGACCTGGTCGTCACGGTCGGCACGCGCTTCGACGACCGGTCGTCGTCGAGCTGGCATGCGGGGTACTCGTGGAACTTTCCGAAGACGAAGCTCGTGCACGTCGATATCGACCCGACTGAGCTCGGCCGCAACTATGCGGCGACGATCGGTATCGTCGCGGACGCGAAGGTGTTCACGCGCCAACTGCTGAACGCACTACCTCGCCACCCGGTGATCGAGGCAAAGCGCTACGCCCCGTGGGCCGATGAAGTGCTGGGCTGGGTGCGCCAGTGGGAAGCGTTCGTGCGCCCGCATTTCGGCGATTCGACGAGCCCCCTGCGGCCGGAATTCGTGGTCGGCACGCTGCAGAAAACGCTGCCCGACGACGTGATCCTGTCGCTCGATTCGGGCGTTCATCACAACTGGTTCATGCAGTTCTGGAAGCCGGCGCGCGCGCAAAGCATGTTGAACAGCTGGGGTTATTCGTCGATGGGCTTCGGCGTGTGCGGCATCCTCGGCGCGCAGCTGGCGGCGCCTGACCGGCCGTGTGTCGCGGTGGTCGGCGACGGCGGCTTCACGATGACGCCGTATGTGCTTTGCACGGCGGTCGAATACGAGCTGCCGGTGGTCTGGATCATCTGGAACAACTTCGCGTGGGGGGCGATTCGCGATCTGCAGTACGGCCTGTTCGACGGCCGCGAGATCGGCACCGCTTTCTACAAGGGGCAATCGGGTGAGCGCTACAACCCGGATTTCGCGGCATGGGCGCGTGCCTGCGGCGCGGACGGGGTGACCGTCACGCGGCCCCAGGATCTCGGCAATGCGGTCGAGCAGGCGCTTCGCAACCGGCGGCCGTGTGTCATCGACGTGCATGTCGACGCCGAGGTCCGGCCGCCTTCGACCGGGACCTGGCAATTGCCGCCGATTCCGTACAAAGAGCCGGTCTACGGCAAACCCTACATCGCATAGCGGCCCAATACGACAAAAGCACAAAGCCGTACTCGCAGCGAAGCAATCGGACGCCCGCGCAATACCTGATGACGGGCGTACCACCATAAAACAAGGAGACAACCATGAAGTTCCGCAATCCGCGCGCGCGGGTAGGGTTTCGTTCGCTCTTCGCCATCGCAACAGGTCTCGCGGTCAGCGTCGCAGCATTTGCACAGGGCAATGATCCGGTGCGGATCGGGCTCATCTATTCGAAGCAGGGGCCCGGCGCGTCGATCGGCCAGTTCCTCGAACGCGGCAGCGAACTGGCGGTCGAGCAGGCCGGCGGCAAAGTGCTGGGCAGGCCGATTGAACTCGTCTGGCTCGACGAAGCGAACCCTCAGGTAGCGCAGCAGAACATGCAGAAGCTGATCGGCGAGAACAAGGTGGTCGCGGTGGTTGGCGGCAACTACAGCTCGTCAGCGCTCGCGATGATGAGCGTCGCGAACCGCGAGAAAATTCCGCTGATCCTGCCTGGCGCCGCCGCGAGCGAGATCACCGGCAAGCAGTGCAGCCGCTACACGTTCCGCACCCAGGCAACCGTGCCGGTGCAGATCGCGGGCCTGATGCCGTACCTGTCGCAAAACGGCAAGAAAGTCTATTTTGTTACGCCATCCTATGCATTTGGTCAGGACATCCTGCGCGCCGCGCGCGGCCAGCTCAAGCAGGACGGCATGACGGAAGTCGGTGTCGACGAGGTGCCGATCAATACCGCCGACTATAGCTCCTACATCCTCAAGATCCGCCAGGCGAAGCCCGATGCCGTGCTAGGCGGCCTCGTCGGCGGCGACTTCTCGAACTTCCTCAAGCAATGGAACGAGATGGCGATGACGGGCAAGATTCCGTACGTGGCCGTCGCGGTGACCGATACCGACTTCTGGGACGTGGGGCCGCAGGCCTCCACCGGCATCTATGTGAAGCCCTGGTACTACAACAATCCGAAGAACCCCGAAGTCGAGAAGAAGTTCACCGCCGACTTCGAAAAGAAGTACGGCCGTCCTCCCTCGGACAAGTCATGGTCGGGCTGGATCGCCATGCGCTCGCTGCTCGACTCGATCAACGCCGCGAAGTCGACGGACCCGAAAGCGATCGTCACCCAGCTCGAACAGTGGAAGGACACCGACAGCGCCGTGCCGGTCTACTACCGTCCGTGGGATCACCAGTTGATTCGCCCCTCCGTGGTCGTGAAGGTGAAGTCGAAGATCACCGACAAATACGACTATTTCGACGTGGTGCGCGATACCTCGAGCACGGCGGCCGACACCGAAAAGGCGTTCGGCAACCAGCAGGAGATCGGCTGCAAGATGCCGTCGCTGTAGCGGCTGCGCCATCGCCCAACCAGGAGCCATCATGCTCGATATGCTCGTTTCCCAATCGGCCAACGGACTCGTGTTGGGTTTCGTCTATGTGCTGATCGCCGTGGGCCTTTCCATCACGTTCGGTCTGCTGGGCGTGATCAATTTCGCCCACGGCGCTTTCTTTGCACTGGGGGCCTATGTCGCATACCAGCTGTTTCAGATGTACGGCTGGCCCGCGGTCGTGCTCGCCCCCGTTCTGGTCGGCGTGATCGGCATGGTCGTCGAGGTGACGATCATCCGGCGGCTCTACGGCAAGGAACCGCTCTCCAGCCTGATCGTGACGTTCGCGCTCTCGCTGTTGATCGAGGCGCTGATCCGTTACTTCTGGGGGGCCGATGGCAAGCCGTTCAATGCGCCCGAATTCCTCGCGGGCATCGTCGAGGCGGGGCCGCTGCTCATTACGAAATACCGCGTGGCAGTCCTGTTCGCGACGCTCGGCACGCTGATCACGCTCGCCGCGTTCCTGGCATGGACGCCTTATGGGCGGGTGCTGCGTGCCGGCAGCCGCGACCCGGAAATGGTCGAGCTGCTCGGCATCAATCTGCCGCGCGTGATGACCGGCGTATTCGGGCTCGGCTGCGCGCTCGCGGCGATTGCGGGCGTGCTGGCCGCGCCGTTGTGGACCGTGTCGCCTTCGATGTCGCAGAACGCGATCATGCCGGCGTTCGTCGTCGTCGCGATCGGCGGTCTCGGTTCGTTTGCCGGCGCCGTCGTCGCCGGGCTGGCGGTCGGCGTCGTGATGTCGCTGACGATCCAGTTTCAGCCGGATGCGGCGGCGGCGTCGATGTATGCGCTGATGTTCGTCGTCATGCTGCTGCGTCCGCGCGGGTTGTTTGGAGAACATTGGGAGCGCTTCGAATGAATATGCGCACGAATACGACTGCTTCCGCCGCTGCGCAGCCGAACGCGCGCGTGCGCAACACGCTGCGCCCGTGGCGCCATCCGGTCCTCGTGATGGCCGTGGTGCTGATCGCCGGCTCGGCTCTCGCGCTGGCCATCGGCCTGCCGATCGACCGCATCACGCAGATCGCGATCTATACGCTTTACGCGGCGGGCACCAACTTCCTGATCGGCTATCTCGGCCTCGTGCCGTTCGGTGCCTCGTTCTTCTTCGGTTGCGCAAGCTATGCGCTCGCGATCGCATCCGCGGCCTGGGGCGGCAACGAGATCACGGGCGTGCTGATCGGCACGGGCTTTTCCCTGCTGCTCGCGCTCGTGATCGGCGCATTGATCCTGCGCCGCAAGGGCCTCTATTTTTCGTTGCTGACGCTGGCGTGTTCTCAGATCGCTTTCGAGATCGCGTACAAGTGGACTTCGGTCACGGGCGGCGAGAACGGCATTCAGAACGTTGCGCGCCCGCTGTTTCCTTCGGCGCTGTCGTTTCACGCATTCACGCTCGTGGTCGTGCTTGCCTCGACGTGGCTGCTCTGGCGCATCGCGCACGCGCCGTTCGGCCGGCTGATGCAGGCGCTGCGCGACAACGAGCAACGCGTGACGAGTCTCGGCTACGACGTCTATACGACGCGCCTGATCGCGCTGGTCATCGCGGGTGGCGCGATCGGCATGGCGGGCGGTTTGATGGCGCTGCTGCTGCAGGGGGTGTATGCCAACAACCTGAACTGGTCGCATGCCGGTGACGCCGTGCTGATGGCCGTGCTCGGCGGCATCCATCAGTTCCTCGGCCCGCTGTGGGGCGCGGTGACCTTCATCTTGCTCGAAGATCGCCTGAGCGCAATCACCGAAAACTGGTGGCTGTTCTTCGCGCCGGTCATCATCGTAATGGCGCTGCTGTCGCCGGAAGGCATTCAGGGATTCTGGCAGCGCTTCGGCAAGCGCCCGCGCTGGACGCTCACGCGTCCCGGCATTCCCGCGCGTCCGGCGCGGATCGTGCCGTACCGCCCAGCCGATGCAGATGGCGACAAAGGCGAGGCCGTGCTGTCGGTCCAGAAGTTGTCGAAGCGATTCGGCTCGATCGTCACGCAAAGCGAAATTTCGCTCGACATCAAGCGCAATCAGTTGCACAGCCTCATCGGGCCGAACGGCGCGGGCAAGACCACGTTCTTCAACATCCTGACGGGTTTCATCCTGCCCGACGAGGGCCGCATCGTCTTCGAGGGCAGCGACATCACGCGGCTGTCGGCGCACAAGCGCGCGCGTCTTGGTCTCGCGCGCTCATTCCAGATCCTCAGCGTGTTTCCGAACCTGAGCGCGTTCGAAAACGTGCGTATCGCCGTGCAGGCCGCGCGGCGTCAGTGGCGCGGTTTCTGGCGCGACGCCTACGCGGACGACGAAGCGAACGAGCGCGTCTGGTCGTTGCTCGAGGCGGTCGGTCTTGCCGACCGGGCCGCCGACCTGTGCGCCGAGCTGTCTCACGGCGAGAAGCGGCTGCTCGAAATCGCCATGACACTCGCGACCAGCGCGAAGCTGCTGCTGCTCGACGAACCGCTCGCCGGCCTCGCCGAAGCGGACCGCAAGATCGTCGCCGCGTTGATCCGGCGGCTCGCGAACTCGCACGCGGTGCTGCTGATCGAGCATGACATCGATCGGGTGCTCGCGCTGTCCGATCGCATCACGGTGTTGCATCAGGGGCGCTTGATCGCCGACGGTTTGCCGGCGGACGTGGCGCGCGATCCTCAGGTGGTCAGCGCCTATCTCGGTGACTCCGGCGCGTCGGACAAAGACAAGGAAAAGGACAAGGAGGCCTCGGGCAGCGGCAGCGCGCCGGAGCACTCCGCGCACACCGGCGCGGCGCGCGGGCCGGCATCCGCACAGCCCGCGACGCGCCCGTTGCTCGTGCTCGACCAGGTGAGGGCCGGGTATGACGGCGGCACCGTACTCGAAGGCGTCGACCTGAGCATCGATCCGGGCGAAGTCGTCGCCTTGCTCGGCCGCAACGGCGTGGGCAAGACGACACTGCTGCGCACGATCACGGGAACGTTGCACGCGGCGAGCGGCCGTGTGACGTTCGACGGCAACGACGTCACGTCGATGCGCCCGGATCTCATCAACCGTCTCGGCATCTCGCTGGTGCCCGAAGGGCGGCGGCTGTTCCCGAACCTCACGGTGCAGGACAACCTGAAGATCGGCGCGCGTGCAGGCGGCGCGCCGCTCGACGAAATCTGCGAGCTGTTTCCGAAGCTGCGCATCCTGATGCGCTCGCAAGCCGCGAGCCTGTCCGGCGGCGAGCGGCAGATGGTGGCGATCGCCCGGGCGTTGATGGTGCCGAGCAAGCTGATTCTGCTCGACGAGCCGTTCGAAGGGCTCGCGCCGGCGGTCGTGCACGAGGTCCGGCAGGCCGTCATGAAGCTGACGTCGCGAGCCAGCCTCATGATCGTCGAGCACCAGGCGGATTCGGTGCTCGCCGCGGCAGACCGCGCTTATGTGCTCGTGAATGGCGCGGTGGCGTTCGGCGGCAGCGCGTCGGAGCTGGCGGCCGACACCGCGCTGCAGGAAAGACTGCTCGGCGTGTCGGCAGCCGATACGGAACACCTTCTGAGGAAGAGCGCGTGATGACGGCGGCACGAGAGCGCGCGCGGCCGCTCGGCGTGAACACATACGGCTATATCTGGTCGACGCCAGCGGAGCAATGCGTGTTGCGGCTTGGGGAGCTTGGCTACCGCGAGTTCGAGCTGGTGCTCAATCCGCCGCATCTCGCGCTGGAGGAATTCCCGTCCGGTGCGCGAGCAAAGCTGCGCAGCACGATGGCAGCCGTTGGGCTCAGCGTGCGTTCGCTGAACGTGCCGAGCCTCGATCACAACCTGGCAAGCCCGCTGCGCCGCATGCGTCGATACTCGATCGATCTGTTTCTCGACGCGATCGATCTGGCGGCGGATCTCGGCGCGACCGATCTCGTCGTCGTGCCCGGCCGCATGAGCCCGCTGTTTCCACCGCAGCCCGGAGAGCGCGAGGCATGGATGCGCGAGTCGCTCGACGCGCTGCTGCCGCACGCGCAGCGGCGCGGCGTGACGCTCGCGCTCGAAAACGTGCCGTTCGCGTCGTTTCCCGATGCGCGCACGCTCGGCGCGTTCGTACGCAGCTATGGGTCGAGTTCGCTCGGTATTTGCTACGACGCCGCGAATGCGCATTTCATCGGCGAGTCGCCGGGCGCCGGCCTGCGTCAGTTGGGCGAGCTGGTCCGCCTCGTGCATGTGTCCGACACCCGGCGCAACGCGTGGCGCCATGACGAGGTTGGCCTCGGCGACGTGCCGTTCGCGCAGGTCCACGACGCCCTTACCGACATTCACTTCGAAGGAGCTTGCATGCTTGAAATCATTGCGGCTGAGCCGGAAGGCGCGATCCGCCGCAGCCACCGCGCGTTGACGGCATTCGGCTTCGCGCCCGCCGGCGAGGCCACGGCATGAGCCACGTTCTGGTCACGGGCGCGGCCGGCCTGCTGGGACGCTTCGTGGTGCGCGAACTGCTCGCCCAAGGCTACGCTGTGCGTGGCTTCGATCGCCGTGCAGGCGACGCCGATATCGAATGGGTCGTCGCCGACGTGACCGACGCCGCCGCGGTCGGCGCGGCCATGGAGGGCATCGATGCCGTGCTGCATATCGCGGCGATGCCGAACATCTGGTCGGGCGACGGCGCCACCATCATGCACGTCAATACGCAAGGCACCTGGCTCGTGTTCGACGCGGCGGAGGCGCGCGGACTCGGGCGTGTCGTGTTCTGTTCGAGCGACTCCGTCGCGGGCTATACGGTGCGCGAAGGCAAGATGGTGCCGCCTCGCTACGCGCCGCTCGATCTTGCCCATCCGCTCAACGCGACCGATCCGTACGCGCTGAGCAAGGTCGCGGGAGAAAGCATCGCGCGTGCGTTTGCATTGAGAGGCATGTCGGTGCTCGCCTTGCGCACGGTGTTTGTCGCGTATCCGGAGATGGCGGGCGAGATCGTCGCACGTGCAAAGGATCCGCTCAGCTATCACGCGCCCGTGGCCGGCGGCCCATCGACCGCGGGCGGCGGACCGTTGCACCATCACATCGACGCGCGCGATCTGGCGCGCGCATTCCGTCTCGCGCTCGAACTGCCGATGCAGCCCGGCGAATTCGACAGCTTCTATTTGTCGGCGAAAGTGACCCTGGCGCCGGAACCGACCATCGACCGATTGCGCCGGCTGCACGGCGATGCCGTGGAAATTCGCGATCCTGACCATTACCGGCGCAACCCGTTTGCTCCGCTTTACGACCTGTCTCACGCCGCGACGCGGCTCGGCTTCGTGTCCGAGTACGACCAGCGGCATTTGCTGGCCGGCTTGCCCGGCTTCGAGAACTGACCATGACGACCATCATCCCCGACGACAAACATTACCGGAACGCGGCGAAGGAAAAGCAGGCCGTGACGCGAAACCTCGCCGAGTTGCTGTGGGTGCAGTATCCGGGCCACTTCAACCAGGCGCTATCGAAAGCGATCGTGACGCCGGAGACGGTCGGCAGCCGGTTCTTCGATCACCGGATCTCCTGCTACGAGCCAGGCGCGTACGTCGAGAATCACGTGCACAAGGTGCAGGAACAGATCTATCACGTCCTTTCGGGCGAGGGCGTGCTGACGGTCGACGGCGAGCGCCGTCTCGTTCGCGCCAACGACGTGACCTACATCCCACCGGGCGTGCATCACGAATTGCATTGCACCGGCACCGATACGCTGGTGTTTCTGGTGATAACGAGCCCGCCCACCGACGAGGAGCCGCAGCCGCGCTGAGGCGGCACGACGAGAGACGACGATGAAAAAAATTCTGGTAACCGGTGCGAGCGGCTGGCTTGGCACCGCAATCGTGAAGGCATTGCTCGCGCGCGGCGACGCCGTGGTGGGCACCGATATCGCGATCAGTCCGGCGACGGCCGCGCTCGCGGCGCGCCAGCCGAACTTCACGGCAAGCGCCGCGGATCTGTGCGAATGGCCCCAGGTGCTGCGTCTGATGGAGGCGCACCGGCCCGATGCGGTGATCCACGCGGCGGCGATCGTTGGCGTGATTCAGTGCGCCGATATTCCGATCAAGGCGAATCGCGTGAACGTGGAGGGTGCTCTCAATCTGTTCGAGGCGATGCGTTTGATGGGCGTGAAGCGCGTCGTGCATGTAAGCACCGAGGAAACCTACGGCGACTTCGGCGCGCCTTCAATCGACGAGGAGCACGCGCAAAATCCCACCAGTGTGTATGGCGCGACGAAGCTGACAGTCGAGCATTACGGCCGCATCTACACGCGCGAGCATGGGCTCGAATGCCTCAATGTGCGCACGTGCTGGGTGTACGGGCCGCATCTGCCGCGGCTGCGCGTGCCGCGCACTTATGTCGAAGCCGCTTTGCGCGGCGAGGCGCTGCATGACCCCGACGGCGCGGATTTCGCCGTCGATCAGGTCTATGTCGACGATACCGTCGCGGGATTGCTGCTCGTGCTCGACAAGCCGGTGCATCGCTTCGACAGCTACAACATCGCCACGGGTGCCGCACCGACCATTGCAGACATCGCAGAGGCGGTCAATCGCACGATCCCGGGCGCGCGCATCAGCGTGGGCAGCCGCGGGCCATACCGTCATGGCGGCAGGGTGCTCAGTGCGAAGAAGGGCGCGCTCGACATCAGTCGCGCGCGCGCCGAACTCGGGTACGAGCCGCGCTATGACTTGCAACGCGGCATCGAGGCAACCATCGAGGCCACCCGCACCGCGCTTGCGCGTCAGAGTGCAGGGGCCAATTCAGCTACAACCGGAGACCGGCAATGAACGAAAACAGACAACTCGCGCTAGTGTTTGGCGGCTCGCGCGGCATTGGCGCCGCGTGTGTCGAGGCGCTCGTGCGCGATGGCATGGACGTCGCATTCACCTATACGACCCAGGCGGAGGCGGCCCGCGAACTCGAAGCCAAAGCCGATGCGCATGGTGCGTGCATCCGCGGATATCAGGTCGACATTCGCGACGCCGCGGCCGTCGATGCCGTTTGCCGCGACGCCATGCGCGACTTCGGCCGTCCGTTGCAGGCGGTGATCGCCAACGCTGGCATCAACGTTCCGCCCGCGCCGCTCGCGCAGTTCGGCGACGCCGACTTCCAGCGCCTCGTCGAGGTGAATATCGTTGGCGCGTTTCACGTGCTGCGCGCGGCAGCGCGCGAGGTGAGCGACGGTGGCGCGATCGTCGCGCTCACCACCTCGCTCGTGCGTCACGCCGTGCCGGGCGTCGGTCCGTACAGTGCGACGAAAGCCGCTGTCGAGTGCCTCGTGCGGTCGATGTCGAAGGAACTTGCGTCGCGCACGGTGCGCGTGAATGCCGTCGCGCCCGGGCCAGTCGATACCGATCTGTTCCGCGCGGGCAAGACCGACGAGGCGAAGCAGCGCTCCGCCGCGATGAGCCCAATGAACCGCGTCGGCCAGCCGGCCGAAGTGGCCGAAGTCGTCGCGTTCCTCGTGTCGGCGAAGGCCTCGTGGGTCAACGGTCAGATCGTCCAGGCCAATGGCGCGCTCGTCTGAGCGCGAGGAGCGCAAGCCATGCTGACACCGAATCGACGCTTTCCACCGGCAGACGAAACCGTCGACGTGCTGGTGGTCGGCGGGGGCGGCGCGGGACTCGCGGCGGCAATCGAGGCGGCGGAAGCCGGGGCGCGCGTCGTGCTGCTCGAGAAAAACGACGCGCCGGGCGGCTCGACCGCGTGGTCGATCGGCTCGGTGAGCGCGTCGCAAACGCCGCATCAACGCGCCCAGGGTATTGAGGACACGCCGCAAGCGCACTGGGAGGACATGCCCGGCTTCGCGGGCGAGCTCGCCGGGCGCGACAACGACGCGTTGCGGCGCGTGCTGTGCGACGCCATGCCCGAGACGTTCCAGTGGCTGCTCGACAGCGGCGTGCGCTTCATGGGGCCCATGCCGGAGCCGCCGCATCGCGTGCCGCGCATGCACAATGTGCTGCCGAATTCGCGCTCGTTCATCTATCACCTGACGCGGCGCGCACGCCGCGCCGGTGTCGAGATTCGTGTGAGCACGCGCGTGTCGGACCTCGTGCTCGAGGATGGACACGTGCGCGGCGTGCTCGCCGGACGTGACGGCGGCGCGCCGCGGCGCACCGATGCGCGCGGCGGTGTCATTCTCGCGGCGGGCGACTTCACCAACAGCCCGGAGCTGAAGGCGCGCTTCATGGGTCCGCAGGAGGCGAAAGTCGCCGCGGTCAATCCTGGCGCAACCGGAGATGGCCAGCGGCTCGCGGAGCGTTGCGGCGCGCAGATCGTCAATGGAGATCTCGCGCTGGGCCCTGAAATCCGCTTCATTGCGCCGGCGAAAGAGAACTTCATTCGCCGGCTGCCACCATGGCGCTCGCTCGCCGCGCTCATGCAATGGTCGATGCGGCATGTGCCCGACGCCATCCTGCGTCCGTTCCTCATGAAGTTCCTGACGACGGCGCTCGCACCGTCGCTCTCGCTGTTCGAAGACGGCGCGGTGCTCGTCAATGCCCGCGGCGAACGTTTCGGCGAAGAGACCGACCGGCCCGCCTATCGCTTGCCGGATCAGCCGGACGGCGTCGGCTACATCGTGATCGACGGGCGTATCGCCGAACGCTATTCGCAATGGCCGCATTTCATCTCGACGGCGCCCGGTGTCGCCTACGCCTATCTGGCCGATTACCGCCGCAACCGGCCGGACGTCTATCGGGAAGCGCGAACGGTCGACGAACTGGCCGCCCTCACCGGCATGTCGGCTGCCTTACTGCGCGAGAGCGTGGGTGGGGCGAAAGCGCTCACGCGCGCGCCGTTCATCGCGCTCGGCCCGGTGCGCGCGGTATTCGTGCACGCGGAGGGCGGCTTGCGCGTCGACGAGCAGCACCATGTGCTCGATGCGAGCGGACAGCCAATTGTTGGGCTCTTTGCCGCGGGATCGACGGGGCAGGGCGGGCTGCTATTGAAGGGGCACGGCCACCACCTCGCGTGGGCGTTCGTGTCAGGCCGGCGCGCGGGAAGATTGGCCGCAAGTGCGGCTCGTCAGGAATCCGTGGCGCTGAGTCGAGCCGCAACGGCGTGAGGGTCGCGATGAAGCCGTCACGTTTGCGCGTCGTGCAACGAGAGGTCGTGAAGCTCGATGTCTTCGGGCTCGGGCAGATCGCGCGGCAACATCAGTTGCACGCCTTGCCACTCGTCGCGCTCGATCAGCATCTGGATGACGTGCTTGAGCTCGTCGCGGACGATAACCGCCGCCTGCGACAGCTTTTCCGGCGCAAGCGAGTAAAGGTAGTTGCGGCGAAGCATCTGTGCGTCGGAGATGCGCAGGCAGCGCCATTGCTCCGGCGCGTTCTGCAGTGCGTACACGGCGGCCATCGGCTTGATCGTCGCGCCGATGCCGTCCGCCACGCAGTGCATGAGCAGCGGCAACGAGTCGATTTCCGCGACCGCGTCGACGCACAGGTTCATGCGGTCGAATTCGATCGTGATGCGCCGACGCAGCCCGTGCCCGGGGCTCGGCAGAATCAGCGGCAGCTTCGCGAGCTCGTTCAGCGTGATGTCGGTGCGATGCGGCGCGATCATCTGGCTGTCGCGCGGCACGATCACGAACAGTTCTTCTTCGAGCAGCGATTCGACGGGCAGGTCCGGCGCAGCGTTCGCACTGAAGAGAATCGCGAGATCGAGTTCGCCGAGGCGCGTCATGTGTTCGAGGTGCCCCGACAGCGCCTCGACGACGTTCAGCACGATGCCAGGATACTTCGCGTTCAGATGCTTGATGAGCGGCAGCCCGAGTGCGCAGACCGTGGTGGGTGCCATCCCCAGATTCACGCGGCCGTTCACGTTCGCGTGTTCGCGGCGCGCGACCGACACGGCCTGATCGAGCTGACGCAGAATGAAGCGCGCGTGATGGTAAAGCGCCTCGCCGTTATCGGTCGCCCGCACGCCGCGCGAAGAGCGCACCAGCAACGGCTTGCCGACTTCCTCCTCGAGGCGGGTCATCTGCTGGCTGAGCGCCGGTTGCGCGATGAAGAGTTGCCGCGACGCTTTCGAGAGACTGCCGCTCTCGACGATCTGCACGAAGTACTTCAGCTGACGCATGTCCATGTCTCATCCCTGCGCGGCGCGTCGGATGTGCCGCATGTCTCTCGTTCACAGAATGCAACCCATGTCGACAGCAAATCTGGATTTTGCCGATGAAGACCCGCTCGATCTGCCCATTGAACTGCGACAGATGAGGTTCTTCGTGCGGGTAGCCGAATCGGGCAGTATAAGGCGTGCTGCCTCGGAATTGGGCATGGCGGCTTCGATGCTGAGCCGCGACCTGGAGAAGCTCGAAGCGCAACTCGCTACGCAGTTGTTTCGCCGCGTGCGCACGGGGCTCATTCCAACCGATGCGGGATTCGCTTTTCTGCGCCATGCGCAAATGACCCTGCAGCACGCGCTGGATGCCGTGGAAGCGGCGCGGCGCCAGCGGCTCGTCGGGCACGTCACCGTCGGCTTGCCGCCGAGTACCGCCTCGGTGCTCGGCATGCCGTTGCTGCTGGCGATGCGCGAGCGCCATCCCGAACTGCGCGTGCATCTGGTCGAAGCCTTGTCCGGGCATTTGAGCACCATGCTCGACGCGCGCCAGCTCGATCTGGCACTCATCGCGCGCGGCAATGGCATGCGGCGCTGGAGCCTGTGGCCGCTGATCGAGGAACGCGTCTACCTGCTCGCACGCGCCGACCTCGCTGGCCTTCCGCAGACCAGCACACTGAGCCTCGCCGATCTCGGCGAGCTGCCGCTCGTCATGCCGAGCGGCTCGCACGGACTGCGCGCGATCCTGGAGATTGCGTTCGAGCGCGCCGGCGTGCGGCCGAATATCAGCCTCGAAATCGACGGCCTCGCGTTGCTGATGGACGCCGTTCGCGCGGGGCTCGGCGCAACCTTGCAGCCGGGCTCGGTGATCTGCCGCGATCCGGGCCGCCATTTGCGGGCACTGCTGGTCAGCGACTCCGATGCACGCCGGCAGACCTTGATCGCAGGACGCCACGAGGACGAGCTTTCACCCGCGGCGCTCGCCACGCGCGTGGTGATCGCCGACGTGGCGCGCGAGCTGGCCGCGACCGAACGCTGGCCGGGTACCCTGTTTCATGAGTTGAGCCCGCGCGGCGACGAATCATGAGCGGTCGATGACGATTGACTCGCGTAAACCAGAGCCGTGAGATGCCGTCTGTACCCATTTCCGATCTGCGACAATAGCCCGATTCCCGTCCTCGCCGATCGTGAAATGGAACTCAGACAATTACGCTATTTTCTCAGCGTCGTCGAACATGGCAGCATGGGAAAGGCCGCGCTGGAGCTCGGCGTCGTCACTTCCGCGCTGAGTCAGCAGATCAGCCGCCTCGAAGGCGAACTGTCGACGCGCCTCCTGCAGCGCACCTCCAGCGGCGTCGTGCCGACCGACGCCGGTCTCGCGTTCTGGCGACAGGCGCAACTCGCGCTGCGCCATATCGACGACGCCGCGCTCGCCGCGCGTGCCGCCCGGCTCTCGGGCCACGTGAGCGTCGGTATGGCGCCCAGCACGGCCAGCGTGCTCGGTGTCGCCTTCATGCAGGCCATGCGCACGCGCTATCCCGATGTGCGCCTGCGCATCGTCGAAAGCCTCTCGGGCTATCTCGCCTCGATGTTGAACGCACGCCAGATCGACCTTGCCGTGCTGTTTCGCGCGGAGCCCGCGCAGCGCCTGAGCGTGGTGTCGTTGCTCGACGAACGTCTCTTCGTGATCGGCCGGCACGAGCTCGAAGGTATGCCGTCCGGCGCGAACGTGCGTCCCGGACAACTCGGCAAGCTTCCCCTCGTGCTTCCGAGCGGCGCGCACGGTCTGCGCTCGCTGCTGTCCGCCGCGTTCAAGCGCGCCAGATATGAACCGAACATCGTGGCCGAAGTCGACGGCCTCGCGCTGCTGATGGACTTCGTACGCACGGGCCTCGCTGCAACCATCCAGCCGGGCGCCGCGCTCGCGCGGCCGGAGAATGCGGTATTGGCAAGCGTGCCCGTGACCGAAAGCTTCGCTACGCGGCCCAACCTGATCGCGAGCATCTCCGACGACGAGCTTTCGCCCGCGGGGCTCGCCGCGCGCGTGGTGCTCGCCGATGTCGCGCGCGAGCTCGTGCGCGAAGGCCGCTGGCCGGGCGCGCGCCTGCGTGAAGCCGAGGGCTTCACGAAAAGTGAAGGCCTGTTGACGGCCCGCTGATGGCGGACGGCGAGCGCGGCCGTTAGAGTGCGTCCGAAAGGAGGCCAACGAGATGGTCGATGTACTCGTAATCGGAGGAGGCAATGCCGCGTTATGCGCGGCATTGATGGCGCGCGAAGCCGGCGCCTCGGTTCTGTTGCTGGAATCGGCGCCGCGCGAATGGCGCGGCGGCAATTCCCAACACACCCGCAATCTGCGCTGTATGCACGACGCGCCGCAGGACGTGCTTGTCGATGCCTATCCAGAAGAAGAATTCTGGCAAGACCTGCTGAAGGTCACGGGCGGCATCACGAATGAGCATCTCGCGCGGCTGACGATTCGCGCGTCGTCCTCATGCCGGCCCTGGATGCAAAGGCACGGCGTACGCTTTCAGCCGCCGTTGTCCGGCGCGCTGCATGTGGCACGCACCAACGCGTTTTTCATGGGCGGCGGCAAGGCGCTCGTAAATGCCTACTACCGCAGTGCGGAGGCGCTAGGCGTGGAAATTCGCTACGAGACACCCGTCGATTCTCTGGAACTCGACGGCGGCCGTTTCGTCGCGGCGATGAGCGGCAACCAGCGCTTCGAGGCGCGTGCCTGCGTGCTGGCGGCGGGCGGCTTCGAGTCCAACCGCGAATGGCTGCGCGAGGCCTGGGGGCAAAACGAGCGCGGAGAATGGCCCGCCGACAACTTCCTGATACGCGGCACACGTTTCAACAAGGGCGTGCTGATCCGGCACATGATGGATGCCGGCGCGGACATGATCGGCGATCCGTCGCAGTCGCACTGCGTTGCCATCGATGCGCGCGCGCCACTCTATGACGGCGGCATCTGCACGCGCATCGACTGCGTGTCGCTGGGCGTGGTCGTCAATCGCGATGCCGAGCGGTTCTACGACGAAGGTGAGGACTTCTGGCCGAAGCGCTACGCGATCTGGGGGCGCCTCGTTGCGCATCAGCCGGGGCAGATCGGCTACTCGATCATCGATTCGAAGGCGATCGGCCGCTTCATGCCACCCGTCTTTCCGGGCGTGAAGGCTGACACGTTGCCCGAACTTGCGCGCAAGCTGGAGCTGCCGGAAACGCGCTTCGTCGAAACGCTCTCGCGTTACAACGAGGCATGCCGGGTCGGCACTTTCGATCACACCGCACTTGATGACTGCCATACCGAAGGTGTCACGCCGCCCAAGACGCACTGGGCGTGCCCCATCGACGCACCGCCGTTTTACGGCTACGCATTGCGCCCGGGCATCACGTTCACGTATCTCGGCCTCAAGACCAACGATCGGGCGCAAGTGCACTTCGATGGCGAGGCGAGCAAAAACCTCTTCGTCGCCGGGGAGATGATGGCGGGCAACGTGCTCGGCAAGGGCTATACAGCGGGTGTCGGCATGTCGATCGGCACGGCGTTCGGGCGCATTGCCGGCACCCAGGCGGCGCGCGCCGCACTGCAGACAACGGAGGCTTCCTGTGCAGCAAACTGAAACGCTCGCGCCCGAAAGCACGGGCGCCGCAGCGTCTGAATCGACGCGGGACGCTCACGGCACGCGTGGCGGCGCCCGTGTAATTCCGATCGTGCCGATGACCGAAAGCGAAGGTGAAGTGGCGCGACAGATGCACATCTGCAACGCTTGCCGCTATTGCGAAGGTTTCTGCGCGGTGTTCCCGGCGATGACGCGGCGCCTCGAATTCGGCAAGGCCGACGTCAACTATCTCGCCAATCTCTGCCACAATTGCGGCGCCTGCTACCACGCGTGCCAGTATGCGCCGCCACACGAATTCGCCGTGAACGTACCGCAGGCGATGGCGAAAGTGCGCCTCGAAACCTACACGGAATACGCGTGGCCCGCGGCGCTCGGCGGCTTGTACAAGCGCAATGGTGTGACGCTCTCGGTCGCGCTGGCGGCGGGGCTCGCGCTCTTTCTGCTGCTCGGCATGGCGATGCATGGCGGTTTGAGTGGCAACGTCGCGCCTGCGAACTTCTACGCGATCTTCCCGCACAACCTGCTCGCGTCGATATTCGGCGCGGTCTTTCTGTTCGCCATCGTGGCGCTCGGCATCGGCGTGACGCGCTTCTGGCGTGACGTGTCCCCGGGAACGGCGAGCGCGAGCACACCGGCTGTGACGGAAGCGGCAAAAAACGCGTTGACGCTCAAGTATCTCGACGGCGGACATGGCGACGGCTGTAACGAATCGAACGATGCCTTCACGCTCGCGCGGCGGCGTTTTCACCACTTCACGTTTTACGGGTTTATGCTGTGTTTCGCGGCAACGGTGGTGGCGACGCTTTATCACTACGTGCTCGGCCTGGAAGCGCCCTATACGTTCCTTAGCGTGCCGGTGTTGCTGGGTACGGCGGGCGGAATCGGGCTGATCGTCGGGCCGGTGGGGCTCCTATGGCTCAACCTGAAGCGCCATCCCGAACAGGGCGATGCGCGCCAGCGTCCGATGGACCGTGCCTTTATCGCGCTGCTGTTGCTCACGAGCGCGTCGGGCCTCGGGCTGCTGGCGCTTCGCGAAACGGCGGCGATGCCGTGGCTGCTGGCGGTGCATCTCGGCATCGTGATTGCGTTGTTCGCGACGCTTCCCTACGGCAAGTTCGCGCACGGCATTTTCCGCTCGGCGGCGTTGCTCAAATCGTCTATCGAAAAGCGCCAGCCCAATACGTTGGGGCTTGGCTCGGACTAGGCACCGATGGCGCCCCTTGCGGGCAGACCAACAACAGGAGACACATCCATGAACCCCATAGAGCCTATCGCCGGCACACCGGGCGGCTCGCGCCGGTCCAAAGCAGCGACCGTACTGCGCGTGACGAGCGGCAACTTCCTCGAACAGTTCGACTTCTTTCTGTTCGGCTTCTACGCCACCTCGATTTCGAGAATATTCTTTCCGGCGTCGAGCGAGTTCGCCTCGCTGATGCTGACCTTCGCCGTGTTCGGCGCGGGCTTTCTGATGCGTCCGCTCGGCGCCATCTTTCTCGGCGCCTACATCGACAAGGTGGGGCGTCGTACCGGCCTCATCGTCACGCTAGCGATCATGGCGAGCGGCACGATCCTGATCGCGTGCGTGCCGGGTTACGCGACCATCGGCCTGCTCGCGCCCGCGCTCGTTCTGCTCGGGCGGCTACTGCAGGGTTTCTCGGCGGGCGCGGAGCTGGGCGGCGTGTCGGTGTATCTCGCGGAAATGGCGCCGCCCGGCGCAAAGGGCTTCTATACGAGCTGGCAGTCGGCCAGCCAGCAGGTCGCTATCGTGGTGGCGGCGGCACTCGGTTACGGATTGAATCACTGGATGAGCGCGCAGCAGATCGGTGCGTGGGGGTGGCGCATTCCGTTTTTCATCGGCTGTGCGATCGTGCCGTTCCTTTTCATCCTGCGCCGCTCGCTGCAGGAAACCGCCGCGTTCGAGGCACGCCGGCATCATCCGCAGACGCGCGAGATCTTCGCGATGCTGCTCGCCAACTGGCGCACGGTGATTGCAGGCATGCTGCTCACGGCGATGACGACGACCACGTTCTACCTAATCACCGTGTACACGCCGACCTTCGGCAGGTCCGTCCTCAAACTCTCGACGTCGGACAGCCTGGTGGTGACGCTGTTCGTGGGCGTCTCGAACTTCATCTGGCTGCCGATCGGCGGCGCGCTATCGGATCGGATCGGCCGCAAGCCGATTTTGCTCGCCATTTCCGTGCTGGCGATCTTCACCGCGTATCCGGCCTTGTCATGGCTCGCCGCGGCGCCGAGCTTCGGCCGCATGCTGACCGTGCTCCTGTGGTTCTCATTCTTCTTCGGCATGTATAACGGCGCGATGGTCGCCGCGCTCACCGAGGTCATGCCGGCGGAAGTGCGCGTCGCGGGTTTTTCGCTGGCGTTCAGTCTCGCGACGGCGCTCTTCGGCGGTTTCACGCCCGCCGTGTCGACCTTCCTGATCGAAGCGACGCACGACAAGGCCGCGCCTGGCTACTGGCTCAGTTTCGCCGCGCTGTGCGGGCTTGGCGCGACGCTTGGACTCTACCGGCGGGGCTCGGGGCGGGAGGCTTCGACGGCTTCGTCGACGTAAGGCTGTTTCGCAATGCCGTTGCCACGCTGGTCGGTGTGGCGGGGGCGTCGCCAGCCGTGGCGGCGCCCCTGTCGCCTATTTACTCCTTACTCCCGGTACGACGGATCGATCCGGTCCAGCTTGCGCAGCAGTGCGGGCCATTCCATCACGCCGTAGGGACGGCGCGTCTGCGGTTGATAGTTCATGTAGGTTTCCTCGAGCACGTCTACCGGCACCGGATTCAACTCCGTGTTGCAGGCCATCGCCGCGAGCTGCGCCTTGCAGGACAGCTCCAGCCGATGCATCGCGTTGAACGCTTCGGGTATGGTCCGGCCGACGGTGAGCAGCCCGTGATTGCGCAGGATCAGCGCGTTGTTCTCGCCGAGATCGCGCAACAGCGATTCACGCTCGGACAGGTCGAGCACGACGCCGGAGTAATCGTGATAGCCGATCTTGTAGAAGCGCATGGCGGTTTGCGTGAGCGGCAGCAGTCCGCATTTGAGCGACGACACGGCCATGCCGGGCCAGCTATGCGTGTGAATAACGCAGGTGAGATCGGGCTTCGCCTCGTGAATCGCGCCGTGAATGACGTAGCCGGCGCGATTGATGCCGTAGTCGGCCCCGACGAACGCGGGCTTGCTGAGGATGTTGCCGTCGTTGTCGATCTTGATGAGGCTCGATGCGGTGACTTCCTCGTACAGCATGCCGTATGCGTTGATCAGAAACGCCTCTTCATCGCCGGGGACGCACGCGGAGATGTGATTGGCCGCCATGTCGGACATGCCATAGAGGGCGATCAGGCGATAGCAGGCGGCCAGATCGACGCGCATTTGCCACTCGGCTTCGGAGCATTGCTCGCGCATCGACGGGATGGAGAATTCGGGCATTTGAGTCATGTGCGGTTCCTTGTAACGGGATGGACGAGGGAAGCAGGGCGCGCGGCGCTCAGGACCGCATCTGCATGTCGCTGCGGCGCAGGCACAGCGTCGCGATCAGCGTGCAGCCGATGCACGCGGACGCATACAGGTAAAAGCCGCTCTCGTGGCCGATGCTCTTGAACCAGAGCCCGGCATAGCCCGCCGTGCCGCCGAAGATGGCCGTGGCGATCGCATAGGGAACGCCGACTCCGAGTGCGCGCAGCCGCGCGGGAAAAAGCTCCGCCTTCATGACGGAGCACACGGACGTGTAGCCGGACACGATCATCAGCGCGAGCGCCAGCAGCAGGAAAGCGGTGGTCGCATCGCGCGTATGTGCGAGCGCGCTGAGCAACGGCCAGGTGCCGAACGTTCCGCCGATGCCGAACCACAACAGCAGCGCGCGCCGGCCAATGCGATCGGAAAGTGCGCCAAAGAGGGGCTGGACGACCATGAAGAGCGTGAGCGTGGCGAGCGACAGCGATGCGCTGAGGCTCGCGCTGAGCCCCACCGTGTTGACCAGATAGTTGTGCATGTAGACCGTGTATGTGAAGAACGCAAGCGTGCCGCCCGTCGTGAGACCGAACACCAGCATCACAGGACGCCAATGCTCGCGCAGCGCGCCGAGCGTGGCGCCGCTCTTCTCCTTCTCCGCCAGCGCGCGAAAATCCGGCGTTTCGTCGATATTGCGACGGACCCACCACGCGACCAATGCCAGCGCCGCGCCCGTGAGAAACGGCAGGCGCCAGCCCCAGTCCATCAGTTGCGCATGCGGAAGGGCGGCTTGCAGCACCACTTGCACGAGCGTGGCGAGCAGTTGGCCGAGGATCAACGTGACGTAATGGAAGCTGCTGTAAAAGCCGCGATGTCCGGGCTTGGCGATTTCGCTCAGATACACCGAGCTCGCGCCATATTCGCCGCCGAGCGAGAAGCCTTGCACGAGACGGGCGAGCAGCAGCACCAGCGGGGCGGCCATGCCGATCTGCGGATACGTCGGGCATAGGCCGATGGCGAGCGATCCCGCGCACATCAGGATGACCGACAGCGTGAGCGCCGAGCGACGTCCGTGCCGGTCCGCATAGCAGCCGATCAACCAGCTGCCGACCGGGCGTAGCAGAAAGCCGATGGCGAAGATCGCGGCAGTCGAGAGCAACTGGACCGTGCGGTTTTCGCGGGGAAAGAACGAAGCGGCGAAGTAGATCGAGAAGGTCGTGTAGACGTGAAAGTCGTACCACTCGATCAGATTGCCGATCGAGCCGCCCGCGATCGAACGGATCGCGCTGCGCCGGCGCGAAAGTCGCGCTCCGCCCACGAGTTCGGCTGGCGTCGCGGATGTCGGTGTGTCGTGCATCGTCGTCTCCTTTTATTGTCGGAATGTGTGCCTACGTCACACGCGCGCTTCGTTCACGAGCGCTTCGCCACGGCTCCAGCGCGCGAGGTTATCGAGCCAGATGCGGCCGACCGCTTCGTAGTGGCTGTCCGCGTGACCCGCCGTATGCGGCGTAACGATGACCGCAGGCATGTCCCATAGCGGTGACGCTTCGTTCAGCGGTTCATGCTCGAACACGTCGAGATAGGCACCCGCGAGCGTCTTCTCGCGCAGCGCAGCGATCAGGTCAGCCTCGACGACGACTTCGCCCCGCGCGACGTTCACGAGATGCGCGCCTTGCGGCAGCAGCGCCAGGCGGCGCGCGTCAATCAGGTGCTGCGTATCGGGGGTGAGCGGGCAGGCGAGCACGAGCCAGTCGGCTCGCGGCAGCACCTCATCGAGCGTGGCGAGCGCGACGGTGGGTGGGAAAGCAGCGGCGAAACCCGCTTCGCGCCGCACGACGATCACGTTCATCTCGAGCGCGTCGAGCAGTTTTGCCAGCCTTTGGCCGATCGCGCCATAACCCACGATCACCGCGGTCTGGCTCGCGAGGTCGCGCGGCGCGGCATCGCCGAAAAGCGGCGCCCACCTGTGCTCGCGCTGCGCAGCGAGCAGGCGCGGCAGACGCCGCGCGAGCGCGAGCAGACCTGCCGTCGCCGCGTGGGCGACCGTGCGCGCATTCGCCCCGGCCGACGTCGTCACGCATACACCGCGTTGCAACAACTCGATGAACACCGGCCGGTCGACGCCTGCCGAATGCGCCTGAACCCAGCGAAGTTTGGGCGCCGAAAGCATCGCGTCATAGAAACGACGGGTTTCCTGAGTGAGGTCGTGCTTGGTCGATCGGCCGGTGACGTCGCGACTGACGAACGCGATATCGGCGTCCTCGCGAGAGGTGTCGTCGGGTGTCAGCAGCCGGTAAGGCAACGCACCGAGCGTGCGCGCGATGTGGCTGTCAAAATGGCGCGCGGCGTCCGCGGAGAGGAGGATCTTCAACGCTTGCATTGTCTCCCCCGTGTTCTAGTGGCTTGTCGTGGCGCGGCTCCGGCTATCTCGACCCGGAAAAGCACATGCGCCCTCACCGCATTTTGACCAGCAACAAAGCGCGTGTTACGCAATTTGGTGTAAGCATCGTTTCCAAATCGATAAAGCTCCGCATCGCGGTGCGCGCACGACGCTGCCCACCCGATCCGCACGATGCGTATCATGACGACACGCGGCGCGGTACGCGGCTGCGCGTTCCCCCTTCATCACGCCGTCTATGAAAATGGATCTACTGGGCTTGCAGATGCTCGTCTCGGCCATCGAGTCGAAGAGCCTTTCGCGAGCCGCCGAAAACGAAAACCTCGCCACCTCGGGCGCGAGCAAGCGCATCGCGGAACTGGAGCGGCGGCTCGGCGCCGTGCTGCTGGTGCGCCACGCACGCGGCGTCGAGCCCACGCCCGCGGGCGTCGCGCTCTATCATCACGCGAAGGCCATTCTGCGCAGCGTGGAGCTCGCGCAGAGCAGCGTCGCCGAATTCGGCGCGGGCGGCATGCCGAAGATTCGCCTGGCCGCGAACCGCTCGTCGATCATTCAATTTCTCCCGGAGCCGCTGAGTCGCTACTTCGCCACCGAACCGGGCGCGCAAATCGACTTGCAGGAGCGCTACAGCTACGACATTCCGCGGCTCGTCTCGGAAGGCGAAGCGGACCTCGGCGTCTATCACGCGGCGACGCCGGCGCCCGGTGTGCATTCGGTGCCGTACCGGCAGGACCGCGTGGTGCTCGTGACGCCGCTCGATCATCCGCTGGCGGCGCGGGAGGAAACGACGCTCGAGGCCGCGAAGGATTATCCGTTCGTCGGCTATTTTCCGCGTCACTCCTATGAGGCGTTCCTCTCGCTTGCCGAGGCGAGCCTGTCGAGGCCGCTCAACGTGCGCATCGAAGTGACGAACTATGAGGCGCGCTGCCGCTTGATCCGCGAGAAGGTCGGCATTGGCGTCATGCCTGAACTGATCGCGGCGGCCTATCTTTCGCGTTACGGCCTGAAGGCCATTCGCCTGACCGACGAATGGGCACGGCGCCAGTTCTTCCTCTGCATGTCGGCAAGCGACCATCGCGCGATGCGGCCGGCCCTCGGCGCTTTCCTCGAGCATTTGCTGACCAGCTAGGCTTTTCTGTGTGCAGTTGTCGACTGGCCCGCCGTGCTGCCTTGGCGGGCCCGGGCCGAACGAAACGACGAGGTCAGCGACGTATCAGAACGAGGTGCGAAGGCCGACTCGTGCAATGGCCTGAGACGTGGTGCCAGACGATCCGGTCGGAGTTCTTCGTTATTCCCGATGCGGTCGTCACGAGACCGATGGGATCGTCCCATGATCGTTCATCGAGTGAGCCTGAGCGAGAGACGTCGTCGGTTCCAGGAGTCCTCACGAGACAAGGTGCTACGCGCCACAGGCAATGGATGCTTCAAGCAAGCAACCAAACTCGTGCGCAAATTCGACTGAGACGCGGGCATGGACAGCGCCTTGTTTGTCGAAGAATCGCTGGGTCCCTTCCAGGGTGAACACGCCTTCATGCCAGATGTTGGGGTGGATGTACAAACCTTGTCGACCGTCGAATCGGAAGCACACGAACTTTTCCGGCGTAATATCGTCGCCGGGCAATGCCAGAGGAACGTAGAACGGGCGGCGATCGAGCGGGAAGAACAGTTGACCGCCGTCCGGGTGATAGTTCGCATGCCAAAGTAACATGCGCTCGGGTGCGGCCAGGCTGTCTTCGCGTGCATCGCCTGGCTCCGTTGCATATGCGAGGACATAGTTTCCGCTTACCGCTTCGTTTCGACCGTACAGGATGTCACCGCGCCATTCGCTGACAAATGTGCCTTCGGTCGTACCCGCTTCGTTCCCCGTTCCCTGGTCGATAGATCTCGATCCCACTGCAGGCCACTGCACGATTTCGATCTGGCATTCGCCCGGGTCGCTCACAAGCTTTCCATAGCCATTCAGCGTTGCCGGAGTTGCGTCGATCACGGGCATCGCCACGCGCCGGAGGCCCCGGGGCAGGGCGGGATTGAGGTAGTCGATCTCTTTGCTCATTACGAATCACGATACGGGTTAAGGGCAGACGCGGGTCAGACAGGATCGCGTGTCAGTTGGCGCGAGCGGCCGCCTTGGTTGCACCGCTGGCCCTATTTCCGATCCCGACTGCAGCCCGCGCTGCAACAACAGCGAGCGTATCGTGTGGCCCATCTGGCAGTCAAATTAATATGAATGCCATATTTTCATATTCAAATTTATGGGGTGAGGCTCGGGATGGCAATGCGCTATTTCCAGCTCAGGGCGTTCGACGCGGTCGCCCGGGAGGGTAGTTTCTCGAAGGCGGCGAGTCTTCTGGGCCTGACGCAACCGGCCGTCACGGCGCAGATTCGCAATCTCGAAGAGGATTGCAAGCAGGCGCTCTTTGTCCGCACGGCTGAAGGCGCTGATCTAACCGATGCCGCGAAGCCGCTCTTTGAATTGACCCGGCAGATGTTGTCGATGGAAGAGCAGATCGAGGACATGGTGAGCCAGGCGACGATGTTCCGCCACGGCAGCCTCAAACTCGCCGCCGATGGTCTCCAAGTGGTCCTTCAGGTGGTGGCCGCTTTGCGCGCGCAGTATCCGGATATCGAACTGTCGGTCTCGTTCGGAAGTCAGCGCGAGGTCTGGGACGATCTGCTGGCGTATCGCGTCGACGCGGTCGTCATCGGTAATGCCAAAAGCGATGCGCGCGTGATGTCGATTCCCGTCGCGCGGCAGGACATGCGGGTTCTCGTGCCGGAGCGTCACCCGCTCGCAGCATGCAAAAGCGTGTCTCTTGCCGATCTCGGGACGTATTCCGTGATTCGCCGGGAGGCGGGTTCCCATACCCAACGGCTTGTCGACGAAGCGTTGCGGCGTGCGAGGATTTCGCTCCCGACGGCGATGAAACTGGGTAGTCGTGAGGCCGTTCTGGAAGCGGTCAGGCAAGGCCTCGGCATAGGATTCGTGCTTGAGCGGGAGATTCCCGAGGGCACGCGAACCATTGCCAACCCAGTCGAGGAGTTACGGGGCTGCAATGTGGATTCAGTGGTCTGCCTTCACAGCCAACGTAAGAGAGGGATTGTGCAAACGTTTCTCGGGGTCGCGGGGACATCCGCGACCCTGTAGCGCTCGACGGTCGAATTGCCTGACGGGATCGACGAGTGCGATCTATTCAAGGTCGGCCAGGTGCCTCTTCTGCGATGAACGCAAGCCTTTAAGCCGTCAAGCCGTCGGTGCCGGATAACCTGGAAACAAATAGAAAAATCCATGGATCCCGAGGCGCGACGGGTCATTCAACGTATTGTCGTAGCCCAATAAACGACCTTATTGGCTTCATCGCTAATGAAGTTCGGTCCAGCTACGTCACCTTGGGCACCATGCATCGCTATTGGCACTTATAAGAATTCGATGCGAGCCGTCAAGCCCGAGGGCTTACTGTTGAATAAGGTGAAGGTTCCGCCATGCGCACGGACAAAGGGCGGTACGTCTAGGTTGGTAGACAAACCAAATTCAATTCGCCTGTCAAACGCCTTGGGCCTCCGCCGAGGCCACGCGGTCGAACTCTGAAAGCACGGCGGCCAAACGCGACAAAACCTCGCTCGAACTGCATCAACTCCGCGGTCCATTAAAATGGAGTGATCGACTCACACACGGATTTCCGATGAACGACGCTTTTGAACGACGCGCGTTGCTGCTGCATCTCGGCGACGCGCTGCATGCAATGACAGCGGCGCTCGCCGCTAACGCCACCTGCCACACAGTACGCGAACTGCTGAACGCTCATGCGGACCTCGCGACGTACGCGTGGCTCGCCGCCGTATCGCCCGACATGAAGACAACGGACTTCGCAAAGTGCCTCAGTGCGTCGTTTGCCCTATGGCCCGAGCAACTGCTCGAAGCGCAGGTCGACTATCCGCAACTGGCGCTCGCCGTGCGTAGCAATCTGTTCGCGGACAACGCGCGAGGCTGGGACGCGTATGTCGACGCGCTCAAGCGCCAAGTGCAATGGTTCGGCGATGCGTTGCCCTATGTTGCGGAGAACACCGCGCTATCGCGTGAATCCGGCGCCGGGGACGCACCGACGGCGGACACACCGGACACCGGCGATGCCGAGCGAGCCGATGAAGCGGGCGAGGCGCAGCGGGAGAGTACCGAAAGCAACGGAGGTTTTTATCCGTCGTGGCCATGGAAACCCGGCGTGTGATCTCGACACAAGCGCGAGTGGAGGACAACGGCCCTCAGTCCTGAGAGGGGCGACACAGCCGGCCGTCAACGGACCAAGTTCGGCCCGGTTGCAGTCGCATATTCGCGACTTGCAAAAGCTCTCGAAAGGTCCGGTGATACAGAACACAAAAGATGAGTTCGTCTTCCTTTTCGCGCTGTATCGAAGCCTCGGTCTTCAGCAAATTGGTCGTGGCGCCTGAGGACATTTACGAGCAGACTTGTTCGTCAGCCGGTGCAGTATGGCCAGTGCACAACACGAACGGAGAC
>DATAQT010000358.1:0-7365 GCA_036264535.1 Paraburkholderia sp.
GCGCGGCGTCGAGGCCCATCAGCTTGCCGGCGACCACGGCCGAGCTGAAGTGCGACACGATCCCCGTCGCATGAAAGCCCGCGTGATGCAGCCCGCCCTTCACGGCGATGCCGAGGCGGATCGCCGTTTCCATTCCCGCGACGTAGGCGGTGAGCACGTCGTCCCAATCGGCATCGAGCGCCTCGCCGAGCGCGAGCGCGGCAGGCAGACAAGCGACCGTGGGGTGTACGATCGCGAGCGGATGCGTGTCGTCGAAATCGAGGCCGTGCATCAGGAAGCCGTTGGCGAGCGCGGCGTCGCGCGGCGCGAGTCCGCGCGCGGCCGGTTCGCCGATCACGGTCGCTTCGCCCGGCGAACCGGCGGCTGCGATGCCCGCGAGAGTTGTGCCCGCGAACGGATAGTGGCGCGCCGCGAAGCCGAGCCCGAGTGCATCGGTGATGTGATGCGTGGCCTTCCGACGCAGCGCGTCGGGAAACGCGGCGGGTGTCAGCGCGCAGGCGAACTCGGCGAGCGCGCGGGCGATAGGTTGCGGTGTCGTTGTCATCGTTGCATGGCCTTGCTTTCAGCGAACGCTCAGCGATTGCCCGGGCGCAGCGCCGAACCGTCGAGCGCGGTCTGCGCGTCGTGAAGCGGGACCGGGTTGATGGTCTCGAGCCGGCGCCCGGTGGTGCGCGCCCCGAACAGCAGCGTGACAGCCGACGTGCACAGCCATGCGCCCGCGATATAGGCGAACACCCAGACGTAGCCGAAATTCGTGTAGATCGCCGCGATGATGAACGCGTTCGCGACGTTCGCCAGTCGCCCCATGCCGTACGCGAAGCCCGCGCCGGTATTGCGGATGTCGGTCGGATATTGCTCCGGCGTGTACGCGTAGCAGAGCGCGGCGAATGTCTGCAACAGCATGCCGACCACGAAGCCGAACGACACGATCAGCACCGGCTGGAAGGTGAGGCCGTACAGCAGGCCGAATACCGCGATCAGGAACGCCGCGGCCGCGATGCTGAACTTGCGCTCGACCCGATCGGCGAGATAGGTCGCGATCAACGCGCCCGGCACCGCGCCGACATTGATCAGCGTGATGTACGTGAGGCTGTGGGTGATCGTGATGCCGTGCTTGACGAGCAGCGTCGGCACCCATGCCTGGAAGCCGTAGAAGCCGAGCGTTTGCAGAATCCAGATCGACCATAGCGTGAGCGTGCGGCCGATGTACTGGCCTTTGAACATCGCGGTCCAGCGCGCGCGTACTTCGGGCGGACGCACGGCGGCGACGGCTTCGGGCAGCGGTCCCGTGCTCTTCTCGACCTGCGCTTCGATCCTGCGCAGCATCGCGTCCGCTTCCGCCATGCGGCCTTGGCGCGACAGCCAGCGCGGCGACTCGGGGAAGAACTTCGCGAACGCGAGGAACACGATGCCAAGCGATCCCCATACGAAGATCCAGCGCCAGCCGTCGGGACCCGACGGCACCACCAGACGGGCGACCCAGCTCGTGATCGGAATGCCCGTGAGCGCGATCACCATCGCCCAGCCTTGCCACGTGCCGCGCGTGCGCGCTGGGAACATCTCGGTGATGTAGGCCATCACCACGGCGGTCGCCGACGAAATGCCGACGCCCGTGAGCACGCGCGTGATCATCAGGAGCGGGACGTTGGGTGCGAGCGCGTTGGCGAGCGAGAACAGCGAGTAGAACGCGACGTAGATGATCAGTGCGCGCTTGCGGCCGATGCGGTCCGACAGCATGCCACCCAGCGTCGCGCCGATGAACATGCCGAAGAAGCCGCCCGACGTGAGCATCGCGATCGCCGAGATCGACAGCCCCCATTCCTTCACGAGCGCGGGCGCTGCGTACGAGAAGGTGAAGATGTCGCTGATGTCGAAGAAGAAGGGCAGGCTGACGAGAGCGAGCAGCTTCCAGTGAAAGCGCGAGACGGGCAGCCGGTCGACCCGCGCGGCGATAAGTTCGTCATTCATGATTCACCTCGCGCGCGCCGCCACGCAATCCGGATGCACCGCGAGTCAAACGGAAAACGTTCCGCATGGGAGTCTCCATCCATGATGTTGGTATCACTGCCGGTAATCGTGCTTCCTGCCCGTGCTGCTTGCGTGCCAATGCTGCGTGCTCGTTCCCTTCAGCGTCGGTGCCTCAGGGTACCCACGACGTTTCCACCGATTCCGCGTTGTGAGGCCGCGCGATCGACTGCGGCGCTTGCGCCGTGTTCGATCGGCTAGCGCCGGGCAGCGCGCGCTTCATCAGGAGGCGCGCGAGCGTGTTGAGATCCTCGACTTCGTCGATCGCTTCGAGACGCTCGTACAGCGACAAGGCTTCCGATGGACCGATCGCGCGTTTCGCGCAGTCCTCGAATTTCTCCCACAGTTCGTCGGCGGACATCGGATTGCTGGGACCGCGGCCGATCAGGTTGTCGATGCGTTTGGTCAGCACCTTGCCGTCGCGCAGCGTCAGCGTGACTTCGGCGCCGAACTGATCCGGCGAGTTCTCCGCCATGTCGGGATGCGGCTCCGTGCGCGTGATCGCGAGCAGCCGCTGGATGCGCGCATCGCGATAGGCATCGCCCTCGAAATGATCGAGCCGCACCGCGCCATCGATGAGCGCGCGCGCCACCACATATTGCACGCTGAACTTCGCGCCCAGCGGGCTTTGCGGCTGTGGGTTGTCGGTATGCGGCAGACGGCGGCGATGCGCGCGGATGAGGATCGATTCGATCTGCTCGGGCTCCATCCGCGATTCCTGTCTGAGCGCGAGCGCCATCGCGATCGCCGGATGCGTGCTGCCGCAGCACGGAAACTGCTTGAGGCCCAGCGTGTCGCTCTCGACTTCGAGAGGCTCGCCCCACGACTCGAAGATGCGCTCGGCGTCGTAGGTGCCCGGTCCGTTGAACGCGTTGAAAAAGCCCTGCTTGTGTTCGAGCGCGAGCGCATTGGCCGTGTAGCCGCGTTGCGCGAGCAACACCGCAAAGAGGCCGCTGCGGCACGTGTGGCCGACGTGCAGCGGCTTGACCATGGTGCCGAAATTGGCCTTCAGCCCTGAGGCGAGCGACGCCGCGATCGCGAGCGCCGTGGTCGTGCGCGCTTCGTCGAGCTTCAGAAGATGGCTCGCCGCCGCCACCGTGCCGAAGATGCCGAGGGTCGCGGTCGGATGCCAGCCCTTGTCGTAGTGATGAAAATTCACCGCGTGCGCGAAGCGGATCTCCGTTTCGATCCCGACCACGTAGGCATCGACCAGCGCGCGGCCCGAGCGTTTGCCTGCTTCCGCGAGCGCGACGAGTGGTGCGACGAGCGGCACTGACTGATGGCCGCCGAACGGCTGGCTGAAGTCGTCGTAGTCGAGTGCATGCGAGGCGGTGCCGTTGATCAGCGCCGCGTCGAGCGCGGACGTCTTGCGGTTGGTGCCGAAGATCGTGCACGGCCCGTTGGCCTCGGCGACACCGGGCGTGTCGAGCAGGATCTGCGCGCAGGGCTCCTGCGAGCCGGCGAGCGTCACGCCGATCGTGTCGATGATAGCGATCCGCGCCGCGTCGCGCGCCCTCGTGCCGATCCTGTGCGTATCGAAGCCGACGATGCGCCCGGCAAGGCGCCTCGCGATGCTGGCATCGGTGTTCGTGTCGGGAGTTGCCGTCTGACGGTCCATGATGTGCCTCCGCCGCTCAGCCGCGCGCCGACGTACGGCCCGCGATACGGCCGAAAGTCGCACCGGAAACGAGGCCCGTGCCGGCCGGATAGTTGTCGTAGAAAAGCCCGCCGATCATCTCGCCGCATGCCGTCAGGCCGGGAATCGGACGCCAGTCGGTGCCGATCACGCGCGCCTGTTCGTCGACCTTCACGCCGCCAAACGTGAACGTGATGCCACCTGTCGCCGAATAGGCATAGAACGGCGGCTTGTCGAGCCTGAGCGCCCAGTTGGTTTTCTCGGGCGTGAGGCCATGCGTCGACAGGCCGTCCTTGCCGGTCGGATCGAAGCCGTCGGCTGCGTCGTGCGCGACTGCGTTGTACTCCTGAACGGTTTTCAGCGCCTGCGCCTTGTCGTCGATATCGAGTTGCCCGATCAGACCTTCCAGCGTGTCCGAGGTGATCGGGTCGCTCGTCGAATAGCGCGGCTCGAGCAGGTGCACGGTCTGCGAGTCGAACAGCTGATACGCCTTCGCGCCCGGCTCGGCGAGCACCGCGCGGCCGTATTTCGCGTAGGTGAACATCGCGCCGTCTTCGCCTTCGTCGACGAAGCGCTTGCCCTTGCGGTTGATCATCACGCCGTACAGGTAGCTCAGACGGTTGCTGCGATCGGTCAGCTCGCGCGGCGCGAAGTTGCCCCAGTCCGCGCTGATCGGCGTCGCGTGACAGCCGCTCCATTGTCCCCACGGCATCGCGCCGATCTGCATCGCCATGCGCAGACCGTCGCCCTGGTTGTGTGGCGTGCCACGCACTTTCGCGGCGCCGACGAGCGGCCCGATATGCTGCGTGCGCATCTGCACGTTCGCTTCGAAACCGCCGCAGCCGAGCACGACCGAGCGGCCCCTCAGCTCGTGGATGCCGTCATCGTCGCGGATCCGCACGCCGCACACGCGGCCGCTGTCGTCCTGCAGCAGCGCAAGCGCCGCCGCGCCATAGCGCACTTCGACGCCCAGCCGTTCGCAGGCCGCGAACCAGCTGCGCGACAGGCCGACGCCTTCGTGTTCCGCGCGCACGACGAGGCCGCGCGCCCAGATGATCTGATTGCCACGGCGCACGCCGGTCAGGCTGACGGCTGGCTCCATCTTGATCTGGCCGGCCTCGTGCATCCAGAAGACGGTGTCCCTCGAGTTGTCGACGAGCACGCGCGACAATACCGGATCGGTCTGGCCGCTCGTGACGCGCATCAGGTCGCCGTGAAAATCCTCGCGGCGATAGGGCTGGATGCCGGCAAAAAAGTCCTCGAACTCTGATTCGACGCCGGGCAGCAGCGGCCCGAGCTCGTGCGGATCGTCGAACGCGAAGCGCAGCACGCCGCCGCTCCAGTGCGTGTTGCCGCCGCGCATGCCACGCGGCGCCTTTTCGAGCACGACCACGCGCTCAGCCCCGTTTTCCTTCGCGGATACCGCTGCTGCCAGTGCGGCATTGCCCGCGCCCACCACGATCACGTCATAGTCAGCCATCTATCGCGCTCCGTTTTGCGGTCGGTCGAATGAGTTGCATCTACTCTGTTCATCTCAGAGTACGAATGTATACACAAGTACGCTAATCAGTACATTCCCTGGCCTGCGGCTGCGAGGATGGGAAATGTTGCGGCGCGGCACGCGTGAGGAAGGCAGCGCGTGGGTACTTCGAACGTCACTCGCCCGCGAGCGTAAGATGGAAGCCATCGAACGACGACGAGATCAAGGAGTTGCCATGAAGGCGGTGTGCCCGCTGCACGGGCCAACGACCATCGTCGGCACGAACACGTACGGGTTTCCGATTTATGCGTGTTGCCGCGACGACGTTCCTTACGTCACGCCCCCGGACGCCTGTACGCGTGAACCGGCGCAACGCGGGCAGGAACCGAGGCAGCCACCCCGGCAGCCTACGGCACGCAAGGAACCACACTGACGTTCGCGGGTAAGGCCGATCCCGCAACGAAGCCTTATCGGCTCCGGTTGCAATCGATCAATGCACGGACGAGGCACCGGTCTTGCCAGTCGCAAAAGTCGAGCATCATGGTGCCGCACGGTCCCGGTCGAGCTGCGAGTCGCTCGGCAAGCTGCTCGTGGATACCGCGGTGCCGTGAATCGCCAAACGCTACGACGATGGGCGGTGCTCCCATCCCCGTGCCGCTGCAAAAGTTGATCACCCAGCGTTCGCCGCACAGAGCGGGGGCGAGGTCCAGCAGCGAATCGATGGCGCGCCATTTGTATGCGATCGATCCCGGTACCGGCACGCGAAACTCGTGCTGAATGGTGAACGGGGCCGGTACGTCGCCGATATCGAACGTCGCGTTGTCGGGCCAGGCCGTCAGATCGATGCCGAGCGGCTTCTCGCTCGCGAAGCGCCGCAGTAGCACGATGCCGCCGCGTACCCTCTGTAGCAGCGGCAGTTCAGGGGCAAGGTGCCAGCGCACCTCGGGGAGTTGCGCCACGTACCATTCGAAGGTCGCGGCAAACGTGCGGACACTGTCACGCGCGGGCCATTCCATGGCGAGCGCCAACGTGAAATGACCCGGCGACGAGACGAACAACAGCGCGAGCAGAAACTCGTTCCACGCAATGATGAACACGAAGATTGCAGTGGCAACGAGACCTGGCGCGCACAGCGGCATGACGATGAAGACGATGCGCTGCGCGAGGTTCGCGCCGTCGAGCGCCGCGGCCTCCTCGAATTCGATCGGCACGTCGCGCACGAACGGCAGCAACATCCAGATCGCCATCGGTAATGCGTACAGCTGATAGGCGAGTATCAGACCGATCAGTGAATCGAGCAGATGGAGCCACTTGGCCAGCGAAAACAGCGGGACCGCTACGGTGATCGGCGGCATCAGCTTGAGCGCCAGCACGAGCATCAGGAACAGCAGATCGAGCCGCGCTGGAAACGCGAGTCGCGCGAGGGCATAGGCGGCCGGAAACGCCAGGGCGAGCGCGAGCAGCGTTGCGCCCAGCGCGACCCACACCGAGTTCAGCACCGACTGGGCCATGCCGCTTTCCCACACCGCCGTGAGATGCTCGAACGTGGGCGCGGAAGGCCACAGCGCAAGCGGATGGGCGAGGCGTTCCAGCGTCGGCGTGAAGGCCGCGCCAACCATCCATACGCACGGCAGCAGCAGCACCGCCAGCGCAGCGAGCCGCAACAGCCCACGCAGCCCGGGACCGGATGAGCGTCGTGCGAAACCCTGAAGGCGCGCGACTGACATCACCGGTCGCGCTTGACGGCCGATTTCCATAGGTATCCCGAGACCAGCACCGCGCACGTGATCAGCATCAGCACCGAAGCCGCGCTGGCAGGCCCGACGTTGAAGAACCGGAAGCCCGTGTCGTAGATGTACGTCGACAGCGTCTGCGTGGCATTGCCGGGACCGCCGCCTGTCAGCGCATAGACCTTGTCGAACAGCCTGAAGGTGTCGATCGAGCGCAGCAGCATGGCGAGAGCGACGTGTGGCGCAACGAGCGGCAACGTGATGTAGCGCAGGCACTGCCATTCGCTTGCGCCGTCGGTGCGAGCCGCCTCCGCGATTTCGGGCGGAATCGACTGTAGTCCCGCGAGAATGACGAGGAAGGCCATCGGCGTCCATTGCCAGGCATCGACCAGCATCAGCGACCAGAGCGCGAGGTGCGGATCGGACAGCCAGGGCACTCCCGGCAGATCTACCGCCGTGAGCAGCGCATTCAGGAAGCCCTTGTAGTTGAGCCA
>DATAQT010000387.1:0-2365 GCA_036264535.1 Paraburkholderia sp.
ACACGCAACTGTCGGGCCTCTATCGCTCGGGCGCGATCTATTGCACGCAATGCGAAGCCGAGGGCTTTCGCCGCATCACCTATTTCCCGGATCGCCCCGACGTGATGGCGGTCTACACCACCCGCATCGAGGCCGAGAAGGCCGACGCGCCGGTTCTGCTCGCCAACGGCAATCTCGTTGCATCCGGCGACGTGCCGGGCACCACGCGGCATTTTGCAGTCTGGCACGACCCATTCCCGAAGCCGTCATATCTGTTCGCGCTGGTGGGCGGGAAGCTTGCCTGCGTCGAGGATCGCTTCCGCACCATGTCGGGCCGCGAGGTCACGCTGCGGATCTATGTCGAGCCCGGCAAGGAGTCCCGCTGCGCCTATGCCATGGACTCGCTCAAGCGCGCCATGCGCTGGGACGAGACCGCGTTCGGCCGCGAATACGATCTCGATATTTTCATGATCGTCGCGGTCTCGGATTTCAACATGGGCGCGATGGAGAACAAAGGCCTCAACGTCTTCAACGACAAATACGTGCTCGCCTCGCCGGAGACCGCGACCGACACCGATTTCGAGCGGATCGAGGCGATCATCGCCCACGAATATTTCCACAATTGGACCGGCAACCGCATCACCTGCCGCGATTGGTTCCAGCTCTGCCTCAAGGAAGGACTCACGGTTTTTCGCGATCAGGAGTTTTCAGCCGATCAGCGCTCGCGCGCGGTCGAGCGCATCAGCGACGTGCGCGGCCTGCGCGCGCACCAATTCATCGAGGATGCCGGTCCGCTCGCGCATCCGGTGCGACCCACCGTCTACCGTGAGATCAACAACTTCTATACCGCGACGGTCTACGAGAAGGGGGCAGAGGTCGTGCGCATGCTGATCCACCTGCTCGGCCCGGAGAATTTCCGCAAAGGCATGAACCTCTATTTCGCCCGCCACGACGGCGAGGCGGCGACCGTCGAGCAATTCGTGCGATGCTTCGCCGATGTATCGGGCGCGGACCTCACGCAATTCATGCTCTGGTACTCTCAGGCCGGCACGCCCGAGGTCGTCGCCACTGGCCGCTACGATGCGCGCGCGAAGACCTATCGCCTCGACCTGGCGCAGAGCGTGCCCGCAACGCCCGGCCAGCCGAGCAAGGAGCCGATGGTCGTTCCGCTCGCCGTCGGTCTCGTCGGACGCGACGGGCGCGACCTGCCGCTCAAGCTCGCTGCTGGCCGCGCAATCGAGCACGGCGTGCTGATTTTGACAGAGCCTGCCGACACCTTCGTGTTCGCCGATGTCGGCGAACCGCCGGTCCTCTCGCTCAATCGCGGATTTTCCGCGCCGATCAAGCTCAGCGCCAACCTTTGCGCTGATGATCTGCGATTCCTCGCCGCGCACGATGCCGATCCGTTCAATCGCTGGCAAGCGCTGCAGACCCTGGCCACTCGCTTGCTCGTCGATAATACCGCCGCTATGCGCGCGAACGGCGCAGCGCGGCAAGACCCGGGCCTCCTCGCTGCGCTGGGCGCGGTTCTCGCCGATGGGACACTCGAACCTGCCTTTGTCGCGCTTGCGCTGACGCTTCCCGGCGAGGCCGATATCGCGCGCGATATCGCTCGCGACGTCGATCCCGATGCGGTCTTCGCGGCGCGGCGCGGTTTGCAGGCGGCGGTCGGCGAACACCTCGCCGAACCTCTCCTGGATCACTATCGCCGGCTCTCCGAAAGCGGCCCTTATGCGCCCGATGCCGTCAGCGCCGGACGACGCACGCTGCGCAACACTTGTCTCGACCTTCTCGCGGCGACCCAACGGGCAGACGCCATTTTGCTCGCCGCGCGGCAGTACCAGGCGGCCAACAACATGACCGATCGCATGGCGGCGCTCTCGACGTTGTCGCTGTGCGACGTGCCCGAGCGCACAGCCGCGCTCGACGATTTTTACGTCCGTTACGCCGACGACGCGCTGATCGTCGACAAGTGGCTCACGCTGCAGGCCACTATTCCGGAGCCGGCGACGCTCGACCGGGTCAAGGCGCTCACCAAGCATCCCGCCTTCTCGTTTGCCAATCCCAATCGTGTACGCGCCTTGATCCACGCGTTTGCGCTTGCGAATCAGAAGGAGTTCAACCGCGCCGACGGCGCCGGCTACGATTTCATCGTGGACACGGTGCTGGCGCTCGACCCCAAGAATCCGCAGGTCGCGGCGCGGCTCTTGTCGGCGCTCAAGAGTTGGCGCGTGCTCGAGCCGGGACGGCGCGCACGGGCGGAAGCCGCCCTCCGGCGGGTAGCGGCAGCGCCTTCGCTTTCACCCGACGTGAGCGACATCGCGCAACGCGCGCTGGCCAAAGACTGACGCGCGGGCGCCTCGGGGCACGAAACAAGAACGCAAAT
>DATAQT010000398.1:0-7376 GCA_036264535.1 Paraburkholderia sp.
AACGAGGTCAATATGACCGGACAGGACGAGGTGATCGTGCGACCGGGTGATACTTACCGGCAAATCACGACTTATCGCGTCGATGTGCGTAAAGGTGTGTGACTGAATTGATGCGCGCTGTTCCGCGGTCTTACGGAAACCGAGAGTGCGGGATTACAGCTCGCCGACTGCCTGTTCTCTGCAATACTGAATTAATCGTCTAGTGGTTTTCCCCGAATGCGCTCCCTCCTAGACTGCGTCTATGGGCACCGGTATTGCAGCGGTGCTGGATAGACAACAACGGAGGGAAACATCATGAAATCGCTGATCCAGGCAGTTGCGCTTGCGGCCTTGATTGCCGCCCCGGTCGCATCGTTCGCACAATCGGAACAGCCGATCACGCGCGCCGAAGTCAAGGCAGAGGTACAGCAACTCGAACAGGCGGGCTACAACCCGGCCGCCGCGCGCGATCCGCAGTATCCCGCGGACATTCAGGCAGCCGAAGCGCGCGTTTCCGCGATGAAGGGCCAAGGCAACACGTCCGGATATGGATCGCCGATGGGCGGATCGTCGCAATCGGGCCAACATCCGATGTGGGTCAATCCGGACGGTCAGTGAGGTGTTGCGAACCCTTAGCGAGATTCCGTAGCAGGAAAGATTCGTAGATAAGAGTCTTTTCCGCCTTTGCGGTTTTCGCCGTTTCAATTTGATATGAAGCGAGCCATGCTTTCGGGCATGCGCTCGCTTTTTGCGTTTATAGGGCTGTCTTGAACGTGCCGCTACTGCTGCTTCAACCAGAGCGCGCCTGCGGGCATTCCGCCCGATACCAGATCTCCACCTGACGCTGGGCGCGTTCGAGACTCGCCGGATAGTCAGGATCGAAGCGTCGTTCAGGGTGGTAGCCCGCCTGCTGCAACGCCGCCAATTCGCTCATGCTGCGCTCGTGAGTGGCGGGTGCCTTGTTCCTGATGTCGGTCAGGTCGCGGCATTGCGTGGCGCTGAGATGGGTTTGCGCGCCTCCATTCCCGCCGCCAGCGGCACAGCCAACGAGCGTGACCACCAACGCGGCAAGAATCGCCCGCATCTGCGTGGATATGTTCATTTCGTGTCTCCTTGCGGTCAAGCAACTCTTCAATTATTGGAAACGCCTGCGAAAGTCGCCACTAATTTCATCGACCATGGATTCGATACGGACATAGACTTTCCGTGGTGAATACCGATTTGCCCTCGCATTAATTGACCCGACGTTTTCCCCTCAACGAGGGAGCCGCGCTCCCTCACTCCAAGGAGAAATGCGATGCCCCGCACCGCCGCTGAAAAGCGCGCCGCTTTCCGCGCGCTGCACTCGTCTGGCTGTTTCGTGCTGCCCAATCCATGGGATGCGGGCAGCGCCCGTTATCTGTCGACGCTCGGCTTCAAGGCGCTTGCCACCACGAGTTCCGGTTTCGCGTGGTCGACTGGGCATGCGGACAACACGCTGCCGCGCGAAGCGATTCTCGCGCACCTGCGCGCGATCGTCGAAGCGACCGATCTGCCGGTCAATGCCGACTTCGAAAACGGCTTCGGCCGCGATCCGGAAGAAGTCGCCGAAAGCGTGACGCTTGCGGTGGAAACAGGCGTCGCGGGTCTGTCGATCGAGGACTCGACCGGAGACCCCGCCGCGCCGCTCTTTCCGGTCGACGTCGCCGTGCAGCGGCTCAGCGCGGCCCGCCGTGCGATCGATCGGCACGGTAGCGACACGCTGCTGATCGGGCGCGCGGAGAATTTCTTCGCGGGCAGGCCCGATCTCGACGACGCGATCGCGCGTCTGCGGGCCTATGCAGAGGCCGGCGCCGACTGCCTGTACGCACCCGGCATCCAGACGCGCGAGCAGATCGAAGCGGTGGTCGCGGCCGTCGCGCCGAAGCCCGTCAATCTGCTGATCGGCTCGACGTCGAACCTGACGCTGCAGGACGTGGCCGCGCTCGGCGTGCGGCGTATCAGCGTCGGCGGCGGGCTCGCGCGCGCGGCGTGGGGTGGCTTCATGCAGGCCGCTCAGGCGCTGGCCGATGGCCGCTTCGACTTCACGGGCGCGACGGCGGGCAGCCAGCTCAATGCGCTTTTCAGCGGCGATGCGTGAAGCGTCGCGAACATTCGAAACCGTGCAGGTTCCCCGCCGCGCGCGCGGACACCTCTATAGCAGGAGATCGCCATGCCTCGCGAAATCATTCGTGTCGAGCCATTGTCGACTTACCTGGAAAAATTCAAAGCACCGGCCTGCGCCGTCACGCGTCACGGTGATACGGTCTACGTGTCGGGCCTTCCGCCGTTCGATCCCGACACCGGCGAAGTGATCGACGCGCCGATCGAGCGGCAGACCGAACTCGTGCTCGAGCAGATGAAGCTGTGTCTGGAGACGGCCGGCTCGTCGCTCGATCACGTGCTCAAGTGCAACGTCTATTGCACCTCGGTCGAGAAATTCGCCGCGGTCAACGCGGTCTACCAGCGCTTTTTCCCGGTCGATCCGCCGGCGCGCATTTTCGTCAACGTGCTCGCCTGGCCGGGGCATTTCGACATCGAGATCGATTGCGTCGCGGCCGTCAAATAGCCGGCTCGCGGTTGCGCAACAAGCGTTCGGACGACGCACCGAGCTTGCCGGAAAGCTGTGACGTTTCCGATGAGAAAGGCGCGCACACGTCTGCATGGGCTTGCAAAGGCATCGGCCGTGCCAAATGTTATGATCGGAAACATCATTCGCTCCGATCCAGCGCGTACCCGAACAGCGGCAAGCCTCATGGACACCCACCTCAACAAATCCGCCGACACGTCCTCCACCGATCTCGGCCGGCGCGTGCGCGCCGCCCGTCAGGCGCAGGACCTCACGCTCGAAACCGCGAGCCGCCTGTGCGGCGTCTCCCGCTCCACGCTGTCGAAAGTCGAAAACGGCCTGATGTCCCCCACGTTCGACGTGCTGCAAAAAATCGTGCTGGGCCTGAAGATCGAAATCGGCGAACTGTTCGGCTCGACGCCGAAAGTCAGCGCGAGCGGCCGGCGCGCGTTGACGCGCAAGAACGAAGGCCAGCGCCACGCGTATCGCGGCTATCAGATGGAGTTGCTCGCCACCGACCTTGCGCACAAAACGATGCTGCCGTTTCGCATCCGCATCTCGGCGCATACGCTCGACGCCTTCGACGACTGGGGTCGCCACGAGGGCGAGGAGTTTCTCTACGTGATCAGCGGCAGCGTATGCCTCTACTCGGAGCTGTACGCGCCGACGCATCTGAACGCGGGCGACAGCCTCTATTTCGACAGCCGCACGGGTCACGCGGCGGTGTCGACCAGCGAGGAAGACGCCGAAGTGTTGTGGATGGCGACCAATGCGGACCTTGCGCACACGCCGCCGCCCGCAAACGATTCGGCGAAAAAATAACCGACATTGCGCGACCCGCACTCACTCAGCGCGCGGCCAGCGCCCGTTGCGCGAGTTGCGCGATATGCAGTGCGTGTTGCCCCGTGCCGTGCTCGATCTGCTCGCGGCAACTGAAGCCGTTGGTCAGCACGATGGTCGCCGCATTCGCCGCCGTGGCGTCACGCACGGCCGGAAACAGCGTGTCCTCGCCGATCTTTTCCGACAACGCGTGATGCTCGACGTTAAAACCAAACGACCCCGCCATCCCGCAGCAGCCGGTATCGAGCAGCTTCCATTTGACGCCGAGCTTGTTCAGCAAGGCCGTATCGCCCTGCATGCCGAACAACGCCTTCTGATGACAATGGCCATGCACGATCACATCGGCTGCGAGCGTCGGCCACTCGAACGGCTGACGCGCGACGAAATCGGAAAACAGATAGGTTTGCGCGGACAGCTTCTTCGCCAACTCATGATCGGGGAGCTGCTTCAGCAGCTCGTCCTTGAAGACCGATAGACAACCGGGCTCCAGACCGACCAGCGGCACGCCGGCGGCGATGTCGTCCGCGAGGTCGTCGACGATATGCGTGAGCAGTTCGCGCGCGCGTTCGAGCAGACCGAAGTCGTACAGCGGACGCCCGCAACACAAACGCTTCTTCGGCAGCACGACGTGCCAGCCGAGTTGCGTGAGCACATCAGCGGCGGCGTGCGCGATCTCGGGCGTGAAGTGGTCGTTGAACGTGTCGACCCACAGGATCACTTTCTTTGCGTCGCTGCCTTGCGCGCGAATCGCAGACGCTTGCGACGATGCGCTCTGTCTGTAAGTGGCCGATGCAAACCGTGGCAATGCACGCGCCTGCGCCACACCGGCCATCCATTTGCCGAGCGCGGACAAACCGGGCGCCGTCGTCAGAAAGTTCGTCACGCGCGGAAAACGCGCGGCCCACGGCGCCCATTCGCCGATCCGCCCCATGAACAGCGCCTGACGCGGCCGACGATTGTTCTCATAGTAGTGCGCAAGAAACTCCGCTTTATACGAGGCCATGTCCGTATGCGTCGGGCAATCGGACTTGCAGCCCTTGCACGCGAGGCACGTATCGAGCGCTTCTTTCACTTCACGGCTGTTCCAGCCATCGGCGATCACTTCGCCTTGCAGCATTTCCCAGAACAGATGCGCACGGCCGCGCGTCGAGTACTTTTCTTCGCGCGTGGCGCGATAGCTCGGGCACATCGTGCCGCCTTCGAGCGAGCGGCATTTGCCCATGCCGATGCAGCGTTCGATCGCCCGCTGAAAACCGTCGCCTTCCTGACTCGCGAACGCAAGCTTCGTATGCAGCGTCACCGGCTTGTAGGCGGGCCCGATGCGCAGGTTTTCGTCGGCGCGATACGCGTGCACGACCTTGCCCGGATTCAGGCGATTCGCCGGGTCCCAGATCGCCTTGAACTGTTCCATCGCCTGCATCAGTTCGGGGCCATACATGATCGGCAGAAATTCGGCCTTCGCCTGGCCATCGCCGTGTTCGCCCGACAGCGAGCCGCCGAATTCGACCACCAGTTCGGCCGCTTCGCGCAAGAACCCGCGCCACGTTGCGATACCTTCCGCGCTGCGCAGATCGAACGTGATGCGCGCGTGCACGCAGCCATCGCCGAAATGGCCGTACAGGCTCGTCTCGTAGCCATAGCGATCGACGAGCGCCTGGAACGCGCGCAGATAATCGCCGAGCCGCAGCGGATCGACCGCCGCGTCTTCCCAGCCGACCACCGGATCGGGCTTGTCGCGATCCACCGACAACGCGACCGCCGACGCGCCCGTCTCGCGAATCGACCACACCTTCGCCTGCAACGCGCGATCTTCGACGAGCATCGTCGAGATCTCCGGCCCCGCCCCGCCCGACTGGAAGTACGCGGCGGCGGCCCGTGCCTTTTGCAGCACCTCGTCCTGGGTATCCGCGCCGAACTCGAGCACGACCCACGCATCGCCTTCGGGCAGCAGCGCGATCTCGTCCCTCTTCAGGCCGCGCGCCTGCAAGCCGCGAATGATCGCGCGGTCGAGTCCCTCGATCGCAATCGGCCCCCAGCGCATGAAATGCGGCACGGCGTCCGCCGCCGTATAGATGTCGGTGAAACCGACCACGACGATCACACGCCTGGCCGGACTCTTCACGAGCCGCACTTTCGCCTGCAACGTCACCGCGCACGTGCCTTCGCTGCCAACCAGCGCACGCGCGACGTTGAAGCCGTTTTCCGGCAGGAGTTGATCGAGATTGAAGCCCGACACGCGCCGTTTGATCCGCGGGAATTTCGCGCGAATCTGCTCGGCGTAGGTGTCGCGCAGTTGCTTGAGCGCCGCGTAGATTTCGCCTTGACGGCCACCCTCCGCGATGATGCGTTCGAGCTCCTGTTCGGAGGTCGGGCCGACCCAGAAACGCGCGCCGTCGAAGGTCGCGATTTCAAGCGCCTCGATGTTCTCGACCGTCTTGCCGGCCATCACCGAATGCGCGCCGCACGAATTGTTCGCGATCATGCCGCCAAGTGTGCAGCGGCTATGCGTGGCGGGATCGGGCGCGAACGTGAGGCCGTGCTGTTCGGCGGCATCGCGCAAGGTATCGCACACCACGCCCGGTTCGACGATCGCAACGCCGGCAAGCGGATCGATCGAGACGACGCGGTTCACATGCTTGCTCGCGTCGGCCACGACCGCGACGTTCACGCACTGGCCGTTCTGCGAGGTGCCGCCGCCGCGCGCGAGAAACGGTACGTCGTTGCGCCGGCAGGCGGCGAGCGTCGCGAGCAGATCGTCGATATCGGCGGGCACCACGACACCGAGCGGGACTTGCCGATAGTTCGACGCATCCGACGCATACAACGCCTTGGACCCCTGATCGAATCGCACTTCGCCGCGCACATGCTGGCGCAGGTCGCTTTCGAGCGCCTGCAACAGCGCGGCGCTGCCCACGAAGGGCGTAGCGACGCGTGCTTGAATCGATGCGCCGCGCTCGCCCACCACGTCCCCCTGCGTGCCAACACGCCGCTCTTCATTCAATGACAATGACGTCCCCACTGCGCACCTCGTCTGCGATGGCGGCGCCCGCGCCGCCGTCTGCGTTCAGGCCGCCTGGCTTGCGGTCATGCGGAAGATGCCCTGTGCATTGCCCGCGTCGAACCGCAGGTCCGTTTCCCAGCGGCGCGCGTCCTGATCGAAACTGCGCTTGCGCGTGATGAACTCGTAGAACGAGCCCGGCACGTCGCGCGTGACGACGCGGCCGTCGGCCGCGCGAAATTCCCGCTGCACGATATCCGCGCGATACGCGGTCTGGAACACGCGCCCGGAACGCGAATGCTCGACTTCCGGCTTCATCGGCCGACCCTTCGCCTTTTCTTCGTCCGACAGCATGAAGACGTCCGCGACGCGATCGGTCGCGTGGTTGAACGCGTTGCCTTCGGTCGCGATCCACGCCATTTCCGCCGATTCCTTCAACAATACTTCGTAATCGACTTCGCGTGGCATCTCGTGCTGACGCGCGAACGCAGCGACGATCACCGGTAGCAGCTCATGCGCCGCATCGAGCGGCAGCACGCCGTCGCGTTCGAGCTCCCACAACAGGCCGTTCGCGCGCGGCGTCAACGGATCGCGCGACGCACCGATCACGTTCGTCACCGCCTGCTGAAACGCCGCGGAAAAACGCTCCGGATGCAGTTCGCTGACGAAGAACTGCGCGATCTCGTCGGGCGCGTCGTCGTGCGCCCAGGCGCGGCCGGTCATGCCAAGACGATCGAGAGGATAGCGGCCGTTGATGCGAAAGCCGAGCGGCCGCAGGATGCGCGCGAACGCGGCCTCGCCGGGCGGCAGCGCGCCACTGTGCGGCCAGCGCACGGTGCGCAGCGCGCCATGATCGAAATACACGCTGCCGCCGGCGGCGACCGTTTCCTCCGTGTAGCGGCGACCGTTCTCCGAGCGCGCGAGCAGGTCGTCGAACAGCGCCATGTTCATCGCTTGTGCGAGCTCGGCGCG
>DATAQT010000400.1:0-6714 GCA_036264535.1 Paraburkholderia sp.
GCATGCGCGCGATCGAGCGCGGCACGCGTCGTGGCCGGCGTGCTCATCAGCGTGCGGCGTTGCGCGCCGACGAGCGGAAACAACGCGTCGACGGCGACGACGCGGCTCGCGTCGAGTGCTTCGTCGACGGCGGCCGTGGTCGCGTCGTGGCCGAACGGCGTGACGACGATCAGCGAACCGGCAGCGGGCGTCGCCCCTTCGTCGAGCTTCACGCCCGCTTGGCCGACCAGTTGCACGACGGCCTCGTACGCCTCGCGGTAGCGTTTGCTGACCCATACGCTTTGCGGCAGCGTGGTCGGCGCGGGGGCTTCGGCGGGCACCTGCTGCTTGCCGTCCACGTAACGATAGAAACCTTCACCGCTCTTGCGGCCGAGCAGTCCGCCCAATAGCCGCGTGCCGGTGATCGGCGATGGCGTATAGCGCGGTTCTTCGTAGAACTGGTGATAGATCGACTCCATCACCGGATGCGACACGTCGAGCGCGGTCAGGTCCAGCAGCTCGAACGGCCCCAGGCGAAAGCCGGCCTGCTCGCGCATGATGCGGTCGATGTCGGCAAAGCTCGCGACACCTTCGCCCGCCACGCGCAGGCCCTCGGTATTCATGCCGCGGCCCGCGTGATTGACGATGAAGCCGGGCATGTCCTTCGCGCGCACGGGTGTGTGTCCCATGCGGCGCGCGAGATCCATCAGCGCGTCGCCGGCCTCGGGGTCGCTGCGCAAGCCGTCGATCACTTCGACGACCTTCATCAGCGGCACTGGATTGAAGAAGTGATAGCCGACCACGCGCGACGGATCGGTGCAGCCCGCGGCGATCGCGGTGATCGACAGCGACGACGTATTCGACGCGAGGATGCAACGGCCACTGACCACGGTTTCGAGTTCGCGAAACAGTGCCTGCTTCACGTCGAGCTTTTCGACGATCGCCTCGACGACCAGATCGCAGCCGACCAGTTCGCTGATTGCCTGCACGCCGCTCACGTTCGCGAGCGCGGCAAGCGAGCGCGACTGCTCCAGCTTGCCTTTGGCCGTCAATTTGGCGAAAGTCTCCGCGAGATAGTCGCGCGCGACGCCGACGGCGGCCGCGTTGGTGTCGTAGAGCCGCACGCGCAGGCCCGCGAGCGCCGCGATCTGCGCGATGCCGCGGCCCATTGCGCCGGTGCCGACAATGCCGATGGTCTCGATGCTGAAATTGCGAGAGTTCATTGCGATGCCTGACTCCATGGTTATTTTAGAATAGCACGATCGTGCAATTTCCTGGATGATTTGATCGAAAGCCGCTGCTTCGACTTCGACGCGCGGGCTCACACACCATGACACAAGGAGACACCCGATGATCAAGCTGTGCGGTTTTGCGGTTTCCAACTACTTCAACAAGGTCAAGTTCGTGCTGCTCGAGCATGGCATCGAGTTCGAGGAGCAACTCGTGAAGCCGAGTCAGGAGCCAGCGCTGCTCGAGCATTCGCCGCTCGGCAAGGTGCCCTATTTGCAGACCGAGCACGGCGATCTGTGCGAGTCGCAGTGCATCGTCGAATATCTGGCTGCGAGCTTTCCCGACAAGCAGATCTTCTCCGCCGATCCGTGGCAAGCCGCCAAGGAACGCGAAATGATCTTCTTCGTCGATGTGCATCTCGAGCTGACGGTGCGCACTCTGTACAGGGAAGCGTTTTTCGGCGGCACGGTTAGCGACGCGACGAAAGGGCGCGTCGAGAAGCTGCTCACGCATCACATCGCCGGCTTCAGGCGAATCGCGAAGTTCGCGCCGTACCTGTGCGGCGAGCAGTTCGGCGTCGCCGATACCGCCGGCTACGTGAGCCTGCCGCTCGTCGGTATGACGACGCAGACCATCTACGGCCGCGATTTTCTGCTCGAAGCGGGGATCGACTGGAAGAGCTACGTGAAGACGATCAGCGCGCGGCCGGCTGCGCAGCGCGTGAGCGAGGATCGCAAGGCCTATGTCGCGGCGTCGCGTGCGTCCTGAGGGAATGACGGTGGTACTGTGAAGCGCGCATGGGTGCGAAACGCACACCCATGCCGCGAAGCGCGATGGCAAGGAACGTGGATTCGTTCGTGACATCGCGCGGAGCATCCTATAGCCGCACGAGCCGTTCGAGCGCGTTGGCGAGCGTGCTTTCCTGCTTGGCGAAGCAGAAACGCACCACGCCCGACTCGTGCGCCTCGTGGTAGAACGCCGACACCGGGATCGCCGCGACGCCGATCTCGCCGGTCAACCATTGCGCGAATTCGGCTTCGGGCAGATCGCTGACCGCCGAATAGTCGACGCACTGAAAATACGTGCCCGTGCACGGCAGCAACCTGAAGCGCGAATTCGCGAGGCCCGCGCGGAAGAAGTCGCGCTTGCGCTGGTAAAACGCCGGCAGATCGACGTACGGCGCGGGGTCCTTCATGTAATCGGCGAGCCCGATCTGCATCGGCGTGTTGACGGTGAACACGTTGAACTGGTGCACCTTGCGGAACTCGGCGGTGAGCGCGGCGGGTGCGGCCACGTAGCCGACCTTCCAGCCGGTCACGTGATAGGTCTTGCCGAAGCTCGACACCACGAAGCTACGCTGCGCGAGCTCCGGATAACGCGCGACGCTTTCATGCGGCGCGCCGTCGTAGACCATGTGCTCATACACTTCGTCGGACAGGATCAGCACGTTGGTGCCGCGCACGATCTCCTCGAGCTTGCGCATGTCCTGTTCGCGCCACACGGTGCCGGTCGGATTGTGCGGCGAGTTGATCATGATGAGCCGCGTTTTCGGCGTGATCGCGGCGGCGAGCTTGTCGAACGGGATCGTGTAGTCGGGGGCGTCCAGCGTGACGAAGACGGGCTTGCCGCCCGCGAGTTCGATCGACGGCAGATAGCTGTCGTAGGTCGGCTCGATCACGATCACTTCGTCGCCGGCATGGACCGTGCAAAGAATCGCGGTCAGCAACGCCTGGGTGGCGCCCGCGGTGACGGTGATTTCGCTGTTCGCGTCGTAGCGGCGGCCATACAGATTCGCGATCTTGTCCGAGATCGCCTGGCGCAGCGGCAGCACGCCGGCCATCGGCGGATACTGGTTGTGGCCGTCGCGCATCGCGTTGGCGACCGCGTCGACGATGCGCGGATCGCAGGCGAAGTCTGGAAAGCCCTGGCCCAGATTCACGGCGCCTTTTTCCGCGGCGAGCGCGCTCATCACGGTGAAGATCGTCGTGCCGACGGTCGGCAGGCGAGACGGAAACGTGGGGCTCGTGGGCGTGTCGTGCGGTGCGTTCATGGCGTCGTGGGTAGCAGGGCGATAGGGTTGGCCGGTTCTCGAAACTGTTGTTGCGAAGGGCGAAGCCTGATTGTAGGGAATTGAATGACCGGATTCACGCGTTGACATTCTCGTTCCCGACATTCTGCGCGATGCCGAGCGCCGCGACGAACGGTGCCGGTTGCGCGATCCGAAAGCCGAAATCGCGCGCGATGCGTTTGGCGAGCTTCAGCACCGCGCGGTCTTTCGACACGAGCCAGTCCGCCTGCGCCGCATGCGCGAGTTCGAGAAACTTCTGATCGTCGCGATCCTTGCATTGGGGCAGGGGCCGTGTGTTGCCGTCGGGTCCGGCGGCAACACACGGCTCGACCAGTTGCGCCAGCCGCGCGACGACCGCGAGCGCAGCGGTTTTGTCGACGTTGCGGTGCGCGAACTGCGGATAGTCGAGCACATAGGTGAGCTCGGCAAGGCAGCGCGCGTCGATCAGCGCAGCGAGCGCGCCGCTCTCGAGCGCGGCGGCGATCGGCCGCGTGTGCGGGTCGTCGAATACGAGAATATCGATCCACACATTGGAATCGAGTACGACGCGCAACGCGTCGCTTGAGGCGAGGGAACCAGGCATTCGTTACAATCGGGCTTTCGTCTTTGACCGCCAGGCACGGCGTGCCTGCAAGCCTCTATGATAATCGTTCTGTCGCCGGCGAAATCACTCGACTACGACACCCCGCCGCACGTCAAAAAGCACACGATCCCCGATTTCGTCGACGATGCCGCCGAACTGATCAACGGCCTGCGCCGTTTGTCGCCACAACAAATCGCTTCGCTGATGAGCATTTCCGATCAGCTCGCGCACCTCAATTTCCAGCGTTACGCGGACTGGTCGCCGCAATTCGGCACGCACAACGCCAAGCAGGCGGTGCTCGCTTTCAACGGTGACGTGTACGAAGGTTTCGATGCGAAGACGTTGTCGTCGGCCGATCTCGACTATGCGCAGAATCATGTGCGGGTGCTTTCGGGTCTCTACGGTCTGTTGCGTCCGCTCGACCTGCTGCAGCCATACCGGCTCGAAATGGGCACGCGCTTCGTGAATCCGCGCGGCAAGGATCTGTACGCGTTCTGGGGCGAGCGGATCACGCAGGCGTTGAACGCGCAGCTGAAGAAGAATGCGGCGGCTTCGCGTGTGCTGGTCAATTGCGCGTCGGGCGAGTACTTCAAATCGGTCAAGCCGAAGCTGCTGGACGCGCCGGTCGTTACGCCGGTGTTCGAAGACTGGAAAGGTGGCCGCTACAAGATCATCAGCTTCCATGCAAAACGCGCGCGTGGCTTGATGGCGCGCTTCGCGGTGGAAAACCGCTTCGAGCGCCCCGAGCAGTTGAAGGATTTCGACACCGAAGGCTATGCGTTCAACGCTGAAGCCTCGAACGACTCCACTTACGTTTTTCGCCGCCGCATTGCGGAATAAGCATGCCGCTGCGCTGAACAGGCAGCGTGAATTCAAGCAGGGAAGGATCTCATGACGTTATCGATTACGAGCAATTTCGACGCAGGGGCGATTGATGTGCTGTCCTGCGAGGACGCCGGCAATATTCGCCTGCGCGTGCGGCCCGACAGCCACGCCGAGTTCGCACAGTGGTTCTATTTCCGTCTCTCGGGCGCGGCGCGCGAGCGCTGCGTGATGACGTTCGAGAACGCCGCCGCGTGCGCGTTCGCCGAGGGCTGGCGCGACTATCGGGCGGTGGCCAGCTATGACCGCGTGAACTGGTTTCGCGTGCCGACCTCGTACGATGGCAAGGTGCTGACGATCGACCACACGCCGGATTTCGACAGCATCTACTACGCGTACTTCGAGCCGTATAGCGAGGAGCGTCATGCCGAGTTTCTCGGCGCCGTGCAGCAGATGCCGCACGCGTCGCTGACCGAGCTCGGCAAGACGGTCGAAGGGCGGCCGATTTCGCTGCTCACACTCGGCACGCCGCCGACGGACGATGCCGCCAACGCGGCGCCGAAAAAGACGATCTGGCTGATTGCGCGTCAGCATCCGGGCGAGACGATGGCCGAATGGTTCATCGAAGGTTTCGTGAAGCGCCTCGTGGGCTGGGGCGATTGGGCGGGCGATCCGGTCGCGCGCAAGCTCTACGATCACGCGGTGTTCCACATCGTGCCGAACATGAATCCGGACGGCAGCGTGCGTGGCAATCTGCGTACCAACGTGGCCGGCGCGAACCTGAATCGCGAATGGATGGAACCGGATGCCGCGCGCAGCCCTGAGGTGCTGGTGGTGCGCGACGCGATTCACGCGACGGGCTGCGACCTGTTCTTCGACATTCATGGCGACGAGGCGCTGCCGTATGTGTTCGTCGCGGGCTCCGAAATGCTTCCGGGCTTCACCGAGCGGCAGGGGCGCGAGCAGAAGGCGTTCATCGAGGCGTTCAGGCACGCAAGTCCGGATTTCCAGGACAAGTATGGCTATGCGGCGAGCAAGTATCGCGAGGATGCGTTGAAGCTCGCGTCGAAGTACATCGGCAACGAATTCGGCTGTTTGTCATTGACGTTGGAAATGCCGTTCAAGGACAACGCGAATCTGCCGGACGAGCGGGTGGGCTGGAGCGGCGAGCGCAGCGCGTCGCTAGGCGCCGCGATGTTGCAGGCGATTCTGCGCCATGTGGAGACTTTCGCTTAAAGAAGTCGACGGATGGGCACAAAAAAAGAGGCACGCACGGAAAAAGTGCGTGCCTCTTTTTATTGGGGCAATCAATCGGATGGCGACGCGAGCCGATCAGCGGCACAGGTCATTGGCTCTGTTTCTTCGAGCTCTTGTTTGCCGATTTGCTTGACGTCGCGCGCGACGATTTACCCGAGCCTGTGCTCGACGACTTCTTCGCCTTGCCGCCGACCGCGTGCTTGCCTTTACCGCCCTTGTGCTTGCCTGATCCCTCGCTATGCGCGCGGTTCGGTGGCACCGGATCGTTCCAGCTGAACGCGAGCATCTGGGAGCCCACGTAGCCGCAGCGAAATTTCAGATCGGCCGGCTCGCCCGAGTTGTTCTGGCGCACGCCGACACCTTCAACGGTGACGATGCTGTCCACCTTGACGCGCTGCTTGCCTTCGTCGAACGAGTCGTTCCAGGGCGTGACGGACGAATGGGCGCCATCGAACGAGCTTGGGGGAAACTCGACGTGGTCGAACGCGGTCGACGTGCTTGCGACAAAGTCGCCGTGAGCGGCGCAGTCCGCGACTAGCGGGTCCGCATGCAGGTCATTGACAAATCTGTTGACGAGATCGTTGTGCTGTTCGAGTTGATCGGCGAATGCGGGAGCGGTGCAGATGAGCGAGAGACTCGCTGCGCAGGCTGCCAACCGGCCGACCACCCGCAGCAATCGGCGCGGTACGTTGGTGCGATCCATCTAGTTCATTAGACGCTAATGTGACATGAGGCACGTAAGATGCCTCGCGAGAGGGTGGAGTTCAATCCTGAC
>DATAQT010000419.1:0-4691 GCA_036264535.1 Paraburkholderia sp.
GACATGATGGACGGCCGCATTGGTGCGATCCGCGAGATGCTCGAGAGCGAGGACCACATCCACACGCGCATCATGGCGTATGCGGCGAAGTACGCTTCGGCGTTCTACGGCCCGTTCCGCGATGCCGTTGGTTCCGCGACAAACCTCGGCAAGAGCAACAAGATGACCTACCAGATGGACCCGGCCAATTCGAATGAAGCGCTGCGGGAAGTGCAGGCCGACATCAACGAGGGCGCGGACATGGTGATGGTCAAGCCGGGCATGCCGTATCTGGACATCGTGCGACGCGTGAAGGATGAGTTCCAGTTCCCCACCTACGTGTATCAGGTGAGCGGCGAATACGCGATGCTGAAGGCCGCCGCGCAAAACGGCTGGCTCGATCACGACAAGGTCATGATGGAATCGCTGCTCGCGTTCAAGCGCGCGGGCGCGGACGGCGTGCTGACGTATTTCGCGCTCGATGCCGCGCGGATTCTGCGTTCGCAGCGGTGAGCCGGCGCGCGATCTGGCGCGCACGCGTTGAGATAGAAAAACGGAGGCGAACCCCTGGGGGTTCGCCTCCGTTTTTTATGCTGGACATCTTTCCCGCAGCGGCCCGTGAACACGCGGCGACGCTCGATTACACCCCCGACGCGCTCGCCCGATCCAGAGTCCGCAGGAATTTGTCCGCCGATTCGTAGCCCACCACCCGCAGCACTTCCTTGCCACCCTGATCGAAGAAAATAATTCCCGGTGGGCCAAACAGGTTGAAGCGCTTGAGTAGTGTCTGGTCGTCGGTATTGTTCGCGGTGACGTCCGCGCGCAGAAGATTCATCTGCTTCAGCTTCGCCTGAACGCGCGGGTCGCTGAAGGTGAATTTCTCCATTTCCTTGCAGCTCACGCACCAGTCCGCGTAAAAATCGAGCATGGCGGGTTGTGCGGCCGTTTTGACGGCTTGGTCGAGTTGGTCTGACGATCGCACGGGCGCGAACGTCAAATCACTTTGTGAGGCAGTTGCGGCCGCGCTGGAGCCAATATTCGCGACGCTCGCCTGATTGCCTGCGCGCGCCGCGAGCACCGCCAGCGGCCGGAGCGGATCCGACGACCCAGCCGCGAGGCCAACTAGAACCGCGGCCGCCCAGACCGTCATCACGACGCCGAGCGCCCGTCCGAGCCGACGCCATAACGAGCCGCCCGCAACCGACTTGGAAAACAGGCCAAGCGCGACCGCGGTGATCAACAGCCAGAGGGCGCTCAACAGCATCGACGCCGCTCCGCCGAGTGCCGGCCAAACAATCCACAGCGCTGCGGCGAGCAGCACGACACCGAAAAATACTTTTACGCTGTCCATCCACCTGCCCGCGCGCGGCAACAGCGTGCCCGCGCCAAGGCCGATGATCAGCAGCGGCACGCCGAGCCCGATGCCCATCGAGAACAGCGCCGCGCCGCCGAGTACGGCATTGCCGGTATGCGCGATGAACGCGAGCACCGCAAAAAGCGGCGCGGTCATGCAGGCGCCGACCACCAGCGCCGACAGCGCGCCCATCACAGCAACCGCGGTGAATTTGCCGCCCGAATGTGTGCCCGACGCGCTCGACATCCGAGCGCGCCAGCGCGCCGGCAGTTCGATATCCACCCCGGCGATTAAGAGCAGCGCGAAAATCGTCAGAAGCCCACCGAACGCGCCGAGCACCCACGGATTTTGCAGCCACGCACCGAGACTCTGTCCAACAAGCGCCGCCGCGACACCCAGCACCGTGTACACGAGCGCCATCCCGATTACATATGCGAGCGACAGCGCGAAACCCCGCCCCCGCGTGACGCGCGCACCCTCACCAATAATGATCGCCGACAGGATCGGGATCATCGGATACGAGCACGGCAGCAAGCTCAGAATCGCGCCCGCGACGAAATAAAGCCCGACGATCGCAAAGAAGCCGCCGCGCTGTAGCAGAGACTGCGCGTAGTCGGCGCTGGTCGCGCGTTCAAACCAAGGCTCGTCGTTACTGGGGACGGATTGTTGCGCGCTTGTGGCGGCTGCGGCGCTGTCGGCCGCTTGCAGAGCCTCGCCGCTCACGTGATACACGCGCTCCATCGGCGGATAACAAATGCCGGCGTCGGCGCAGCCCTGAGACGTCACCGCAAGATCGAAAGGTCCTGCGGCCCGCTTGACCGGAATACGAATTGTCAGCTCATTGCGATACGTCTCGACATTCTTGTTGAACGTCTGATCGAACTTCACGTGACCGGCGGGCAGTTGCGGCTCGCCAAGCGTCACCGAGCCGTTGCGAATCGCGAACGCGAAGCGCTCGCGGTACATGTAGTAGCCGTCCGCGATCTTGTACGTGACGACGACTTCGCCGGGCTGTTCGGTCGCGCTGAACCTGAACGCGGCGGCCGGGTCGAGGAAGTCGTCCGCGGCGCGCGCGAGCGTACCGAATTGCGCGAGGATCACGCAGCCGAGCAGAAAGAATGCGGTGCGCAGCGCAGCGCGCGCACAGCGGTCGAGACCGTTAAACATGAATAGGACGTTGCGTTTCAGCAGTGATCCACTGGCCATAGGCGGCGGAGGCCGTTGCTTGCCATGAGAGGATTTCCGGCGTTTCGTAGGGGTGATGGGCCTGAATGTATTGCTCGAGCTCGAGTGCGCGAGCGGCACTGGTCTTGAACAGCAGTTGGATTTCCTGCGCGGTTTCGATTGCGCCCTGCCAGTGAAAGCTCGACTGCACGCTGCCTAGCTGCGTGACGCAAGCGCAAAGGCGCGCGGCGAGCGCGTCAGCGGCGAGCTTTTGAGCGACAGCCGTATCGGGCACCGTAGTCAGCATCAAGGTCACATTCACACTCACACAAAGCTCCGGCGACGCACGATTACTATCCCCACATCGTATCACCTGGCCCTGCCGCCCCGCAGAGCGCCACGCAGTGCGGCCGCGGCATTTGGCCACTCCGCTGCCATTTCCGATCGACGAAAGATCCGCCGCCGGAAACAAAAAAGCCAGGCGACACGCCTGGCTTTTTGTCAAAGCTTGAAAGCTTACTCAGCTTCTTGCACTTCCGTTTCTTCAACTTCCGGACGGTCGAGCAGTTCGACCAGTGCCATCGGCGCGTTGTCGCCAACGCGGAAGCCGAACTTCAGCACGCGCAGGTAGCCGCCCGGACGGTTTGCGAAGCGCGGGCCGAGCACGTCGAACAGCTTCGTGACCGAGTCACGATCGCGCAGGCGGTTGAACGCCAGACGACGGTTTGCCAGCGACGGCTTCTTGCCGAGCGTGATCAGCGGCTCGACGACTTTACGGAGTTCTTTCGCCTTCGGCAGCGTGGTCTTGATGACTTCGTGCTCGATCAGCGAGTTGGACATGTTACGGAGCATTGCCAGGCGGTGGCTGCTCGTGCGGTTCAGTTTCCGCAGACCATGACGGTGACGCATGTTGATTCCTTCAGTTCAAAGTTTTGGTCCAGCTCTTCTATCGCACTCTTTCTGTCTCGTCGACCGCAGACAGTGAGCGCACGGGCCGGTAGTGAAAAAAGACAAGGCGCGGATTTTAAAGGAAAATCCGCGTCTTTGCCAGTACCGTACAGCGGTACAAATCGCGGGTTACACCCGAACGACTTGTCGGCTTACTTGTCGAGACCAGCCGGCGGCCAGTTTTCGAGCTTCATGCCGAGCGTCAGACCACGCGACGCCAGAACTTCCTTGATCTCGTTCAGCGACTTGCGGCCCAGATTCGGCGTCTTGAGCAGCTCGTTCTCGGTGCGTTGAATCAGGTCGCCGATGTAGTAGATGTTCTCGGCCTTCAGGCAGTTCGCGGAACGAACCGTCAGTTCGAGATCGTCGACTGGACGCAGCAGGATCGGATCGATCTGCGGTGCGCGCGACGGCGCTTCCGCCGCTGCCTCCGTACCTTCCAGAGCCGCGAACACCGACAGCTGATCGACCAGAATGCGCGCCGATTGACGGATCGCCTCTTCCGGCGAAATCACACCGTTGGTTTCGATGTTCATCACGAGCTTGTCGAGGTCGGTACGCTGCTCGACGCGAGCGCTTTCGACCGCGTAGCTGACGCGACGAACCGGCGAGAACGATGCGTCTAGCACGATACGGCCGATGATCTTGGCCGACTCTTCGCCGTAACGACGCACATTGCCCGGCACATAGCCGCGGCCCTTTTCGACCTTGATCTGCACGTCGAGCTTGCCGCCCTTCGACAGATGCGCGATCACGTGATCCGGGTTGATGACTTCGCAATCGTGTGCGAGTTCGATATCACCGGCGGTGACCACGCCTTCGCCTTCCTTGCGTAGCGTAACCGTCACTTCGTCACGGTTATGCAGCTTGAAGACGACACCTTTCAGGTTCAACAACAGGTTGACCACATCCTCTTGCACACCGTCGAGCGTCGAATACTCGTGCACGACGCCTGCGATCGTCACTTCGGTCGGCGCATAGCCCACCATCGACGACAACAGCACGCGCCGAAGCGCGTTACCCAAGGTGTGGCCGTAACCGCGTTCAAACGGTTCCATGACCACTTTCGCGTGGCTCTCACCAAGCGATTCAACTGCGATGATCTTGGGCTTCAACAAACTGGTTTGCATAGGTTTTCCTTTTCAATACCCTCGGCTCGTTACACCGATAAGGCTGACCGGTAACAACCTGAAAATAAACAGCCGAGACGCCCCCTTGCGCAACGCAATCGGGGTGCCCCGGCCGT
>DATAQT010000430.1:0-8912 GCA_036264535.1 Paraburkholderia sp.
GCGCACGCGCAGACCACCGACTTCTGGGGAACGCGTCTTCCCGATCAGCCGACGCAGTTCATTTTCGGCTACGGCTCGCTCATCAACACGCCATCGCGAGCCGACACGGCGGGCAAGCCGGTTGCGGCGATTCCGGTGCGCGTCGCGGCGGCGTTCGGCTATGTGCGCAGCTGGAGCGACCGCGCGAGTTCGGGGTTCACGGCGCTCGGCCTGCGGCGTCCGTTCAAGGGCGAGGCGCCGATGACGATCAACGGCGTGATCTATCCGGTGGCCGGCAACGACATGTCCGCGTTCGACCAGCGCGAGAAAGGATACGTGCGCGTCGAGGTGCCGCGCGCGCTGATCGAGGCCGTGTCGTGGCAGCCGCTGCCGGCGCAAGGAACGGTCTGGGTCTACGTGCCGAAGGCCGAAGGCCAGGCGCCAGGGGAAGGGCTGCCGCTGCCTGACGCGAAATTTCCGCTCGTCGAGTCGTATATCGACGTGGTGATCGAGGGTGCGCTCGAATACGGGCCGGAATTCGCGCGCGAGGTCATCGAGACGACCCGGGACTGGAGTCCCTACTGGCTCGACGACCGCACGCTCGCACGCCGGCCATGGGTGTTCAACAAACAGTACGCCCAGGTCGATGCACTGCTCGCGAACTCGGCGCCCTGCTTCGCGCAGCGGGCATTCTCCGAGGACTATGCCGTCTCGATCGCCAAACGCAAAGGCAACGTGTGCGTTCCGGCGAATCAGGGTCGCTAGTCCGCGCGCGACCAATCATTCCCCGTTACGGCGCCCCCTTCACCTGCTCATGCGGCTTTTCCACTCCCGCCATCGTCAGCGCCTCGTGCAGCGTGCCGAAAATACAGCGCTCCTCGACGATCGGCGTGATTCCGTGGCGATCCATATCCGATCGCAAATAGCGATTCACCCGTGCAAAGATCACCTCGATCCCATTACGCTTGAGCGCCGCGCACAATTCGCCGATTGAGCGCGCCGCCGAATAATCGACATCCGTGATCGCGCTCGCATCGACGACGAACCAGCGCACCGGGTTCGGCGCGTGTTCGATCAGGCGGCGCGTATCGTCGACGAAAAAATGATCGTTCGCGTAGAACAGATCCGCGCCGAAGCGATAGACGATCAGCCCGGGCCCGGTCTCCATGCCCGGCACCGCCGGCACCGGCACCCACAGGCCGTCGCCGTTGGGCGCGAGCATCATCGTGTGCGGACGGTAGCTGTGTCGCACGTGACGCAGCAACGACAACGCGACCGCGACCAGAATGCCGTGCTCGACGCCCATCAGTACGACCGCCGCCGCCGTGAACACCGCTAGCCAGAATTCGCCGGGACTTTCGCGACGAATCGAAAAGAGCGACTGCACATTGACCAGGCCGACCGCGATCGTAAACACGATGCTCGCGAGAATGCAGTGCGGCAGATACTGCAAATAGCGGCTAAAAAACAGCAGCACGACCACCACGACCGCCGCGAACACTAGCTGCGCGAACTGGCTGCGCGTGCCGGCGCGATCGGCCATCGCGGTCTGCGTCGGGCTGCCGTTGACGACGAACGCACCGGAAAACGCCGCCGCCGCGTTGGCGGCCGCAATGCCGAGCAGGTCCGCGTTGGTATCGACCGGCTCGTGATACTGCTCGGCGAACACGCGGCTCGCGGCGGCGCTCTGCGCGACGATCATCACGAAGCACGACGCCGCGACCGGCACGAGATCGAGCATCTGCTGCCACGTCACCAACGGAATCCGTAGCGGCGGCAAGCCCCCCTCCACCGGTCCGAGGATCGAGATGCCATGCGCCGCGAAACCGTACACGTCGCTCGCGGCGATGCCCGCCACGACCGCGATCAACGGCACCGGCAAGCGCGGCCAGAAGCGTTTGCAGACCAGAATCGCCGCCAGCACGAGCACCGAGATCGCCAGCGTCGGCCGGTTGATCTGCGTGGCCTCGCGCACGACCAGCAGCAGCTGATTCACGCTGGTCGCCGCATGTCCGGGTATGCCGAGCATGTCGCCGAGCATCGCGATGCCGACCTGCACGCCGACGCCGGCGAGAAAGCCGACCAGCACCGTGCGCGACAGGAAATCGGCGAGAAAGCCGAGCTTGAAGATGCGCGCGACGAGCAGCAACACCGCCGTCAGCAGCGCGACCATCGCGGCGAGTGCCGCGTATTCGGCGCTCGATGCCGGTGCCATCGTCGACAGACGGCTTGCGAAGATCGTCGCGGTGGCCGAATCGGCGGCGACGACCAGATGCCGCGACGCGCCGAAGAACGCGAACGCAACGAGCGGCAGAAACACCGTATAGAGCCCGGTCACGGCCGGCATGCCGGCAATACGCGCATAGCCGAGCACCTGCGGAATATCCATCGACGCAAGCTGCACGCCGGCCAGCGCATCACGCGCCGCCGCAATCCGGCTCAAAGGAAGAATGCCCTTCAGCACGCCGGCACGTGCCGCCATTTTTTGCAGAGAATCTTGCATACGCGATGCTGCCCCAAACCGAAGGTAATCGCGCATCGTGCCGCGAATCGGCACACAAAGGCAAGACTTGACGAAAGGTAGGACGGGCTATTGACGAAAACGAGAAATAGAAAGCAGATCGAAATAAAGCAAACGATTGCTCATTTCAAACTGACAACAAACTAACGAACCATTAATCGCAAAGCGAAATTCGCCACGGCACGGCCGCGGTAAAACCGCCCGACGAACTAACGTTTGAACTGCCCCGTCTGCGGATCCACATGGCGCGCAAAACCGAACAGCGCAGCGATGCAGATGGGACAGGCGATCAGAAAGATGGCCAACATGACACTCACCCCGTAACAACTTGTTACCAGCAAGTTTAAAGAAATTTGAAGTAAGTTTAATGAGGGAAAACCGCAAAGCACTATTGCGAAGGATTACATCGACATCAAAAAAGACCGTCGCGGGCGTAAGTGAAAACGCGAATGTGCTGGAGTGTGCCGCATGAAAAACCGCGCGAATACGGCATAGGAGCGTGACCGCACGACCGAGCTCGCGACAGGTGTCAGTCACGCACAGCAATTAGGTGGACACCTCTAGCGCGCCGCTCAGCGTGTCCTGTGGTTCGTCATCGGCGCCGGCCCGACCGATTCGCGCATCGTCACGCTGACCGGAAACTCGCGGAAGATCTCCGACGCGGTGCCGTAGCACTGGTTGATGAGCCAGCGCACCGCGTTTTGCGTGAGCTCCGCGGTCGGAATATGCACCGACGTGAGCCCCGGCGCCGCGTAGGCGGCCGAGTAGTCGTCGTCGTAGCTGATCACGGAAATATCGTTCGGCACCGAGATGCCTGCCTGGTGAAAGCGCGCGAGCACGCTGACCGCCATCGTGTCGTTCGCGCAGAAGAGGCCCGTCACGCGCCGCTTCGTATCGAGCAGCTTCTGCGCGGCCGCGTAGCCGCCTTCGGGCGAGAAGTCGGATTCGATCAGCGTGACGTCGTCGCGCGCAATGCCGGCTTGCGCGAGTTCGGCGAAAAAGCCGTCGATCCGCATCACGTTGTCCGACGCGGTAGCGGGCCCGGAAATCACCGCGATGTCGCGATGCCCATGATCGAGCAGCGTGCGCGCCGCGAGTTCGCCGCCGCGCCGATGATCCGCGCTAAACGACGCTTCCGGCAACTGCTCGAACGCGCGATTGAGGAACACCATCTTCGGATGCATGCCATGCAGCATGATCAGGTCTTCGTCGTGCAGATCGTGGCTGATCACGACCACGCCATCGCAATCGCGGCCGATCAGAAAGCGCACGGCCTCGATTGCCTGTTCGCGCGGCGACACCTCGCCGCAGCCGGTCGCGACCACGACATGCCGTCCCACCGCGCGCAACTCGGTGTCGGTCTGTTTCAGAATCGTGCCGTAGTAAGAACCGAAGAAAGTCGGCACGAAGATGCCGATGATGCCGAGCTGCTGCGTCGCCATCGCCCGGCCGATCGACGACGGGCGGAAGTTCAGCGCCTCGATCGCCGCCTTCACGCGCGCCGCGGCATCGGCGGAAATCGGTCCCTTGCCGGAAATGGCTCGTGAGGCGGTCGACATGCCCACGCCGGCCAGTTCCGCGACGTCCTTGAGTGTTGCCACGCCGTTCTCCATCAAGCCTGTCTCGACGAGCCGCTTCGCGCGTGACGCGCCGCGGCGTTATAAGCGCGCGCCGCTCGCTTCGTCGAACAGCGAGACATGCGCGGCGTCGAACGAGAACGCCACGGTGTCACCCTCCGCAAACGGCGCTTTGGTCTGATCGATCGACGCGATCTGTTCGCCATGATAGTCGAGCCAGATCACGCGGTGGTTGCCCATTGGCTCCATCAGCGAAACTTTTGCGTGCTCGCTGGCGCTTTCCGTGATATGCACGTCTTCGGCGCGCACGCCGAGCACGCAGGGCACACCGTGCGAGGGCGTCTCCCTGAACGCGTACGCCGACACGTCGAGGCGCACCTGCGCGGCGCAAAAGTAGAGCGTGCCGTCGCGCGCCTCGAGCGTCCCCTTCAGCAGATTCATCGCCGGCGAGCCGAGGAACGTCGCGACGAACAGATTGTTCGGCCGCGCGTAGACCTCGGCCGGCGTGCCGAACTGCTGGATCACGCCGCCGCGCATCACGGCCATGCGGGTCGCGAGCGTCATCGCCTCGACCTGGTCGTGCGTCACATAGATCATGGTCGCGCCGAGGCGCTGATGCAACTGCTTCAGTTCGCGGCGCAGCTCGGTGCGCAGCTTCGCGTCGAGATTCGACAGCGGCTCGTCGAACAGGAACACGTCGGCTTCGCGCACGATCGCGCGGCCGATCGCGACGCGCTGCCGCTGCCCGCCCGACAACTGCGACGGCTTGCGCTTGAGCAGCGGTCCGAGTTGCAGCATCTCGGAGGCGCGCGTGACGCGCCGCGCGATTTCCGCCTTCGGCGTGCCGTTGATGCGCAGCGCGAACGACAGGTTGCGCTCGACGCTCATCGTCGGATAGAGCGCGTACGACTGGAACACGAGGGCGATGCGGCGATCCTTCGGATCGGCCCACGTCATGTCTTCGCCCGCGATCTCGATGCTGCCGTCGCTGACGTCGATCAAGCCCGCGATGCTATGCAGCAGTGTGGACTTGCCGCAGCCCGACGGCCCGAGCAGCACGACGAACTCGCCGGCCAGCACGTCGAGATCGAGGTTTTCGATCACCGTGTTCGAGCCGAGGCGAATCGTCAGATTGCGGACCGCCACGTTAGCGGGATGCGTGAGCGCCGCGGCGTCCGGGTTAGCGTCCGCGCTTGCACCCGGCACGCCGGCCGCGTCGATCGTATTAGCCATGTTTGCCATGCCCTACCCCTTGACGGCGCCCGACGCAATGCCGCGCACGAACCAGCGGCCCGAAATGAAATACACCGCGAGCGGCACCATCGAGGTCAGAATGGTCGCCGCCATGTTGACGTTGTAGAGCCGCTCGCCGGTCGTCGTGTTGATGATGTTGTTCAGCTGCACCGTCATCGGCAGATTCTTCGTGCCGGCGAACACAAGGCCCAGAATGAAGTCGTTCCAGATGTTCGTGACTTGCAAGATCAGTGCGACGACGATGATCGGCGTCGACATCGGCAGCATCAGTTGCAAGAAGATGCGCCAGAAGCTGCCGCCGTCGATGCGCGCGGCCTTGAACAGCTCCTGCGGAATCGACGCGTAGTAGTTGCGGAACAGCAGCGTCATCACCGGCATGCCGAAGATCGTATGAATCAGGACGATGCCCGGCAGCGAGCTGAACAGATGCACGCTCGCGAGCACGCGCACGAGCGGATAGACCATCACCTGCACCGGAATGAACGCGCCGACCAGCAGCACGCCGAACAGCAGACCCGCGCCGCGCGGCCGCCAGAACGACAACGCGTAGCCGTTCACCGCGCCGACCACGATCGAGAGTACCGTGCTCGGCACGACGATGCGCACCGAGTTCCAGAAGCCGACGCGAATGCCGTTGCAATCGAGCCCGGTGCAGGCCGACTGCCACGCGGCGCTCCACGCGTCGAGCGTGAAATGGGTCGGAAAGCCGAGCAGATTGCCGAGACGGATCTCGCTCATCGGCTTCACCGAGGTGACCAGCATCACGTAGAGCGGCAGCAGGAAAAACACCGCCGCGGTGAGCAGGAAGGCGTAGATGCCAAGACGCGCCGGCGAGAACGCCGAGCGGCGCGGCCGCGTGCGTGCGCGAGGTGGCATGCCGCCCTTGAGCGTGGAATCGAGCGTGTTCATCCTCTCTCCCCGCGCAGCGCCGCGCGGCTGCGTGCATAAAAGAACGGCGCGAGAATCGCGAGCACCGTCGCGAGCAGCACGATCGATGCCGCCGACGCGAGGCCGATATTGGCGCGCCCGAACAGATAGTCCATGATGAATTTGGCCGGCACTTCGCTCGCGGTGCCGGGGCCGCCCTGCGTCATCGCGACGACCGCGTCGTACAGCTTCACGACCATCACGAACAGCAGCACGAACGCGGTCGAGATCGACGGACCGAGCATCGGCACGACGATGCTCGCGTACACGCGCCAGCGCGGAATGCCGTCGATGCGCGCGGCTTTCCACAGCTCCTCGTCGATGCCGCGCAGGCCCGCGAGCATCAGCGCCATCACGAGCCCTGAGGCCTGCCACACGGTCGCGATCACGATCGTATAGATGACCCGGTCCTGATCGACGATCCAGTCGAAACGGGCATGCGTGAAGCCGATCCTGTGCAGCACCTCCTGCGCGCCGAGCGCGGGATTCAGGATCCATTGCCACACGAGCCCGGTCGCGACGAACGACATCGCGTACGGATACAGAAACACCGTGCGCAACGCGCCTTCCGCGACCACGCGCTGATCGATGAAGATCGCCAGCAGCAGACCGATCACCATGCACGCGACGATAAAGCACGCGCCATAGATCACGATGTTCTGCAGCGACACGAGCCAGCGGTCGTTGTGGAAGAGCCGCACGTACTGCGTGAAGCCCACGAAGTCGTTCGACGGAAACGTGTGCGAATTGCTGAGCGACACACGCGCGGTCCAGACCATCGTGCCCAGGTACGCGAACACGACGGTCAGGAGCATCGGCAGCAAGGCCAGCCAGACCGCGATCGAAAACCGCCGGTTCAGCGGCTTGTTTCGCGGCGTGGGGTGCGGCTTGGGATGAGACCCGCCGTGTGGTTTCGAACCCTCGGCTGGCAGCTTGAGCGCGTGCATGGCGGCGCCTAGCCCTTCAACGCGCTGGCGAACGCTTTCTGCGCGTCGTCGACGGACTCGTTCTTGTTCCAGAAGTTCGTCACGACGTCGATCAGCGCGCCCTGCTCGTCAGGCGAGAGCAGCATTTCCGGATTGGGCAACTGGCGCGACTTGTCCTTCATGATCGCGATGCCCTCCTTCGCGCAGACGTCGAGACTGCTGGCGTCCACGTCGGGCCGGATCGGAATCGAGCCCTTCTTCGCGCTGAACGCCACCTGCGCGGACGGCGAGGTCATCACCGTGGCGAGCAGATTCTGCGCCTTGATCGCCGAGGCGTTGTCGGTCTTCGGGAACACGAACACGTCGCCCGCGACGAGATACGGCGAATGCGGACCGAAGCCCGGGAAGCAGCCGAAGTCTTTGCCCGCGGTCTGATTCGCCGCGACGAATTCGCCCTTGGCCCAGTCGCCCATGATCTGCACGCCGGCTTTACCCGAAGTCACGAGCGCCGTCGCGTCGTTCCAGTTGCGCCCGGGCGAGCCCGGATCGACGAAATCGTGCAGCCGCTTGAACGACACGAGCACCTTCTTGAAGGCATCCGATTTCACCGCGTTCTGATCGTGATCGCGATAGACCTTCATATACAGGTCCGGGCCGCCCACATCGGCGAGCACCGCGTCGAACGTGATCTTCTCCTGCCACGGCTGGCCGCCGAACGCGAGCGGAATCACGCCCGCGGTCTTCAGCTTGCCGAGATCGGCGATGAACTCGTCATAGGTCTTCGGCTCGCTCGCGATGCCCGCTTTCTGGAACACCGGTTTCGAGTAGAAGAACCACGCCGGCATGTGGATGTCGACCGGCGCCGCGTAGTAGTGGCCTTTGACGCGGATGCTGTCGAGAATCGACTGAGGGAAAATACCGGCCCAGTTTTCTTTCGTGGCGACGTCGTCGACGTTATTCAGGAGTCCCTGGTCGATCAGATCGTGGAACTGCTTCGAGGTATTGAACTGGGCGGCAGTGGGTGGATCGCCGCCGACGATCCGGTTGATCGCGGTGGAGCGCGCCTGATCCGCGCCGGCCACCGCGTTGTCGACCCATTGGCCGCCGGCCTTGTCGTACGCATCGGCAAACTGGCGAATCGCGGCCGATTCGCCGCCCGAGGTCCACCAGTGAATCACGTTGGCCTTGAGCGGCTCCGCGTGCGCGACGACGCCATACAGCGCCAGTGCCGCAACTACGCCTCGCAAGACCATTCTGTTGCTGTTCATTCCGTCTCCTCCAGGCTCCGCGCCCGTGTGTCAAGTCGAAATACCAACCAGCTCCACCCGGTTTTACATCGTTGCTGCGTCGTTCTAATTGTGTTTACTGCGCCTGCGTGTTGCGATCTTTGAGGAATTTCGACACCAGCTCGGCGCTGCGCTTGATCGTGCGCTGCTACGTTTCGTAATCGACGTGCACGATGCCGAAGCGCCGCTCGTAGCCGAACGCCCACTCGAAGTTGTCCATCAGCGACCAGAGGAAATAGCCGCGAATCTCCACGCCCGCCTTGATCGCCTGGTCGACCGCGGCGAGATGGCGCTTGAGGAACGAGATGCGCTGGCTGTCGTCCACGCGGCCGTTGGTCACCTGGTCGTTCGAGGCCATGCCGTTTTCCGTGATGTAGATCGGCGGCAAGTTCGCATAGGTATCCTTGAAACCGGTCAGCAGGTCGCGCAAACCGTCGGGGTG
>DATAQT010000504.1:0-14886 GCA_036264535.1 Paraburkholderia sp.
AAAAATTTATACGGGGAGCAGGACCTGCCTCAGCGGCCGATGCATCGCATCTGCCGCCGCCCGCTTGGCCGAACCGTTGGGATCGACCGGGCACCCTTGAAGCGAAGCGTGAGTGTAGGGGGACACCCTGGTAGAGGCGCCAATAATTCACGCAACAGGATTTTTCGGAATTCGCAACAATGCTGGAGCCGAAGGGGATAACTTCTTGTTTTTCCGACGTTTATTGCAATATCGCAGTGCCGGCGCACCTGCTGCATCCGAAACTAATTTGCAACGCGTCAATATTCAGAGTTGTGCGTTTGCAACACTGCTTTAATATGCATGAGGTAATCGGGTCGGAACAAATGATGAATGGACCGCTGTGATTTTTCGTAATGGAAGGATCGATGTAAGGCCTTTTAAGGGCTTTTCGCGTCGTTTGATAATTATTTTTAGGGCGCGGGAACTTAATGGAGTTAATGCTGCCTTTAACGCGCGACTGGGAATTAATCGTTTCGCCGCGAATTAATTTAACTCGCTTAACAATTGCGACAGCTGCTTCACATAATTGCTATTGGCCGGCACGAACAATGATAGGCGGTCCTCGGCCGCGCAACGGTCCCAGCGGGCCCCGGCCGAATCAGAATCATCATTTAAAAAAACCGCCTTGCGGCGGTCTTCTGATTTCTCGCTTTAGCGCGCACCCTCACCCGCGCTTTTATAAGATGCGCACACGGTTCGAAGAAGCCTTCAGTACGGACGTTGCCCTGAGGTGAATTGCGGCGCGCCGGCCGCCGCGTGACAAAACCCGTGCTGAAAGCGGATGGCGAGCATTCACAAGCCTTCCGTATTCATTTAACGGCCGAGCCGCGTCCCTTTTACACGGAGTTTCCCTGCTTACGCGCGATCGCTGCTTGTGGCTAACGCTGGGCGCGCCTGAGCGCCTCGTCGTCCTCGGGCGATGAACCCGCCGGCGCATGTGGAGAATGCGCCGACTCGAATCGAAGTTTGCAAGGCCTGGTGCACGCCTCTCAGTGACGATCGAGCCGCGAGTCTGCCGTGTCATCCGGTGATGCCGTCAGGAACGGCTCCAGCCCGAATAACCATGCGAACCAGAATGCAACCCGCGTCAGTGCTTGTACCGGAGGCTGCGGCACATCTTCGCTGGCGTCGTCGAGCGACGCGCCCGGCAGGGCTTGCGACTGAGCTAACTCAACGACGGTCTGGTCGGTTCGCATGATAGTTCTCGTTATTAGATAGGGTGTGGAAGCCGACCTGTCGCAAGCGACATGCCACTGTCGCGAAACGATTCCGTCCTGACTTGAAACGAGAGTACTGGCGGATGGATGCCTATTCTGTGCGCTGGGCCGCCAAGAGAAGGCAGCTTGACGATTGGGTAACGTCAGTAGATAAGGCAGACCCGCGAGTGGTTTATCGAGGCAAGTTCATCGGCGTCGATCGATCCTTCTACGCTTCGCGCCAAAACAAAAAGGGTTCCGAAATTCGGAACCCTTTTCTCGATACTTTGGTGGGCCGGGTGGGATTCGAACCCACGATGTCCTTTCGGAGGTGGATTATGAGTCCACTGCCTGCAACCAACACGGCGTCCAGCCCAAGAAAAAAGACCCGGTCGTGAAGGCCGGGCCCGTTTCGTCGATTGGCCGACATACTACACGAAAAGGGGCCTCCGCAACCGCTTCGCTTCAGCGAAACGACCGGGAGGCCCGTTTGATCGCATCATTTGCAGCCAGAGCTTCGGCCGCCGCGGTCAATTCCCTTCGAGGAACGACTTCAGCTTGTCCGAACGGCTCGGATGACGCAGCTTGCGCAGCGCCTTCGCTTCGATCTGACGAATCCGCTCGCGCGTTACGTCGAACTGCTTGCCGACTTCTTCGAGCGTGTGATCGGTGCTCATCTCGATACCGAAACGCATCCGCAGCACCTTCGCTTCGCGCGGCGTCAGCGAATCGAGCACGTCCTTCACGACGTCGCGCATGCTCGCGTGCAACGCGGCATCCGCCGGGGCGACCGTGTTCGTATCTTCGATGAAGTCGCCCAGATGGGAATCGTCGTCGTCGCCGATCGGCGTTTCCATAGAGATCGGCTCCTTCGCGATCTTCATGATCTTGCGTATCTTGTCTTCCGGCATTTCCATCTTCTCGGCCAGCGTTGCCGGATCCGGTTCAAGACCGGTTTCCTGCAGGATCTGACGCGAGATGCGGTTCATCTTGTTGATCGTTTCGATCATGTGAACCGGAATCCGGATCGTGCGCGCCTGGTCGGCGATCGAACGCGTAATGGCCTGGCGAATCCACCACGTTGCATACGTGGAGAACTTGTAGCCACGACGATATTCGAACTTGTCCACCGCCTTCATCAGGCCGATGTTGCCCTCCTGAATCAGGTCGAGGAACTGCAGACCGCGGTTCGTGTATTTCTTCGCAATCGAGATCACGAGACGCAGGTTCGCCTCGGTCATCTCGCGCTTCGCCTGACGCGCCTTCAGTTCGCCCGCCGCCATCTGACGGTTGGTTTCCTTCAGGTCCTTCAGCGGCAGCACCACGCGCGCCTGCAAATCGAGCAGACGCTGCTGCTGTTCGCGGATCGCCGGAATGTTGCGCGTGAGGATGGCGCTATACGCGTGACCTTCGGCGACGATCTTGTCGGCCCATTCGAGGTCCGTCTCGCTGCCTGGGAAACGCGCGATGAATTCCGCGCGCGGCATACCGCACTTGTCGACGACCGTATGCAGAATCTGACGCTCGACCTGGCGCACTTCATCCACCTGGGCACGCAACGTGTCGCACAGACGCTCGACGGTGCGCGCGGTGAAGCGGATCGTCATCAGCTCGTTCTGGATCGTTTCCTGCGCCTTCAGATACGATTTGGACTTGTAGCCTTCCTTCTCGAACGCGCGACGCATCTTGTCGAACCATTCGCTGATCGACGCGAATTTTTCGAGCGACGCACGCCGCAGCGCTTCGAGTTGCGCGGCGTTGGCCGTGGCTTGCGCCGCGTCATCGTCTTCTTCCTCGTCCTCTTCGTCCTCTTCCTCGGCTTCCTCGTCCTCGTTCTCGATCGCTTCCGCTTCCTGCGCGGAGAAGCCGTCGGCGTCTTCCGCGTCCACGTCGATCAGACCGTCGACCAGTTCATCGATACGCGCTTCGTCATTGGCGACGCGCTCGGCCATCGCGAGGATGTCGGCGATCGTGGTCGGGCACGCGGAGATGGCCATCACCATGTGCTTCAAGCCGTCTTCGATGCGCTTGGCGATTTCGATTTCGCCTTCACGCGTGAGCAGCTCGACCGTGCCCATTTCGCGCATGTACATACGCACGGGATCGGTGGTGCGGCCAAATTCGGAGTCGACGGTGGACAGCGCGACTTCGGCTTCCTCTTCGACTTCGTCGTCCGACGAAGCCGCGGGCGCGTTGTCGTTGAGCAGCAGCGTTTCGGCATCCGGGGCCTGCTCGTACACTGCGACGCCCATGTCGTTGAACGTGCTGATGATGCCTTCGATCGCCTCGGTCTCGGTGAAGTTGTCCGGCAGGTGATCGTTGATTTCAGCGTACGTGAGGAAGCCGCGCTCCTTGCCGAGCTTGATCAGCGCGCGCAGCTTGGAGCGGCGCTCTTCAAGTTCCTCGACGGTGCCCGGCTGCGACGACGCGAACGCATCCTTCAGCAGCGCTTTTTCCTTTGCACGACGGTCGCGAGCCTTGACCTTCTCCGGCTTGCCCGGTGCGGCGGCAGCGGTTTCTTCGGTCTGGGTTGCATCGTCTTCGACGGGTACTTCATTCAGCTTTTTCGTCATGGAGTTCGCCGTACCGGCTGTAGTCTCGATCCCCGGCTGCTGGATACCAGCCGGTTGAACCGTGGATACTGAAGTCACGCGCGCTACCGCATCGTCCTCAACGGCAGCCGCTTCCCTTGCACTTCTGACACCTGGCCGCTTGTCAGCCGGCGGTGCTACGGCTTTCGCCGCCCGAACCGGTGCCGCCTGCGCGGCCGCAGTGGTCGACGATCTCTTCCCGGCAGCCGGGGCAACGCTGACAGCAGACGTTTTTCTGGCGGATGCACTCAGCTTGGCTTCGGTAACTTTCCCGGTGCGCTCTTTAGCGCGTGAGCCTGTTGTCTGATTTCCGCCTGTCGTCTTTGCCATCGCATCGCCTTTCGCCTTTGCTAGGAAAACCCTTGAAAAAACAATCCGCTAGAAACTTTCAATTATACCACCCGAGGTTTCGGCACCCCGTTACAGCCCGAGTTGACGCTTCATATCGGCCCGCTTCCGGTTGAGCTCCGAGAACTCGGCAAATTCTTCCGGCGTGCGCCGGGATTGTCGCGATAGCTGCTCGAGACGATCGCAATAAGCGTCGTATCGCATCTTCAGAATCGCGGCCTTCAGCTCTTCGCCGACAATTCGTTCCTGCTCGCGCCGTTCCTCGATGACGACCGCGTCCTGCGGGTCTTTCAGCAGCAAATCCCGGACGTTTTCATCATAGTCCAGAATTTTGCGAAAGATTTCCTCGAAAGTTGGGGCGTTCGCGCCATTTCGCAAGAGATCGGACAACAATTGGAACGCCGCCGAATCGCCGAGCGCGCGCGCGTGCGTCGTCACTTCCGCGAACAATTCCCCGTGCCGGGTCACGGTGAGCAGCGCCTCCTCGGCCTCTTCGTCGAGCATCGCGACCGTGCGCGGATACATCACCAGATTGCGCAGCGTCTTTTCCTCGATGCCAGTCACGCTGCGGCGGTCCTTGCGGGCCGGCGCCTTGCGTGCCGCCGCCGCGATTCGCACGTCGACCTCGCAGAGCGCCGCGACCTCGCTGAACGGCACATCGAGCCGGTCCGCGAACATATGCATGATCTGTGCGCGCAACGCATTGGCCGGCAGTGCCTGCAGTAGCGGTTTCGCGTCGAACAGCGCGCGGGCCTTGCCTTCGGGCTGATCGAGCTCCTTGCCGGTCAGCACCTCGTTGAGCATGAATTGCGACAAGGGCATTGCGCGTTCGACCTGCTCGGCGAACGCCTCAGTGCCGTACTCGCGCACGTAGCTGTCGGGGTCGTGCTCGGTCGGCAGGAACAGGAAACGGATCGTCCGGTTGTCGGCCGCATGCGGCAGGCACGCATCGAGCGCGCGACGTGCAGCGCGCCGGCCGGCCGAATCGCCGTCGAAACTGAAGATGACCGTATCGGTCTGGCGCATCAGTTTCTGCACATGAATCGGCGTGCAAGCCGTACCGAGGGTCGCAACAGCATTCTGAAAGCCCAATTGGGCCAGCGCGACCACGTCCATATACCCTTCGACGACCAGCACGTAATGCTGCTCCCGAATCGCGAGACGCGCCTCGAACAGGCCGTATAGCTCGCTGCCCTTGTTAAATAGCGGCGTTTCGGGCGAATTCAAATACTTCGGCTCGCCGCCGTCGAGCACGCGCCCGCCAAAGCCGATCACCTGTCCTTTGACATTGCGGATCGGGAACATGATCCGCTCGCGGAAGCGGTCGTAGCGGCGGTTCTGACCTTGCGCGTCGGACTTTTCACTGACGATTACGAGACCCGCTTCGACGAGCGCGTCGTCGCGATAGTTCGGGAATGCCGTCTCGAGGTTCTGCCAGCCCTCCGGCGCATAGCCGAGACCGAAGCGCGCGGCGATTTCGCCGGTCAGACCGCGCTTCTTCAGATACTGGATCGCGCCCGGCGCGCCGCGCAGCTGCTTGCGGTAGTAGTCGCAGGCGATCTGCATGAGGTCGGACAGCGCGGTGGTGACGGCCTTGGATGCCGCCGGCGCGTAACCGCCTGAGCCGCTCCCGCCGCCATATCCGGGCGAAGGCTCATTCGGCACGGTGAGACCCACCGATTGCGCGAGCTCGTTGACCGCTTCGGGAAACGACGCGCCCACGTGCTCCATCAGGAAACCGATGGCCGTGCCATGCGCACCGCAACCGAAGCAGTGATAAAACTGTTTAGTCGGACTAACTGTAAACGAAGGGCTCTTCTCGTTGTGAAACGGGCACAGCCCCATGAAGTTCGCGCCGCCCTTTTTCAACTGCACATACCGGCCGACCACGTCGACGATATCGACGCGGTTGAGCAGGTCCTGCAGGAATGAAGGTGGGATCACAGTAAATGACGTTGCCAGGAAAGCTTCAAAATCCAAACCGGGAGTCCGGGCTCGACACCGAGACCGGGCACCGCGCCTCGCCTCCCACGAGGCGCGCGCAACCCGGACAAACCGACGGAGTTACTTCGCGAGCGCGGCTTTGACCTGTGCCGAGACGGCGGTCATGTCGGCCCGACCGGCCAGCTTCGGCTTGAGCACGCCCATCACCTTGCCCATGTCCTGCGGGCCGGTCGCGCCGGTTTGCGCGACCGCCGCCTGCACTTCGGCCACGATTTCCGCTTCGGACATCTGCTCAGGCATGTACGCGGAAAGAATGGCCAGCTCGGCCTTTTCCTTGTCTGCGAGATCCGTGCGTCCGGCAGCCTCGAACTGGCTGATCGAATCCTTGCGCTGCTTGATCATCTTATCGATGACGGCGGTGATGCCGGCGTCGTCGAGCGTGACCCGCTCATCGACTTCGCGCTGCTTGATCGCGGCGAGCAGAAGGCGGATCGTGCCGAGACGCTCGGTCTCGCGCGCCCGCATGGCAGCTTTCATTTCGTCGTTGATCCGGTCCTTGAGACTCATCACTCACCTGATTTGCGTTGAAAAGTTGAAAAACCGGCCAGTCGACAGCGGCGAAACGGCCGCATCAGCACGAACACCCGCTGGGGACCTCTTCCTCAAGCGGGTTGGCGCAATATGCGTAGTGGATGCGACCCTGCCGGCTGGCCCGATGGACCGGGTTTGCCGTGATGGCACCTGTCGTGCCGCCATCGGCTTGGATGTTGCCGCGCCGCGTGCGAAAACGGAGCACGGCAACGCCAGAATCAGTAGAGCTTCTTTGGCAGCATCTGGCCACGCAGACGCTTGAAATGACGCTTCACCGCCGACGCTTTCTTGCGCTTGCGTTCGGCCGTGGGCTTTTCGTAAAACTCGCGAGCGCGAAGTTCCGTCAGCAAGCCGTTTTTCTCCATGGTGCGCTTGAAACGGCGCATGGCGACTTCAAACGGCTCGTTGTCTTTTACGCGGATGGTCGTCATTTTTCAATAACGGAACTTTGTAAAGGTTCAGGAGTATAGCAGAGCTTTCTCACAAAGCCATTGCGCCGTCAAGCCCCTCGGGCGTATTCGGCGGATGCCTCGCCCGCCGCGACTCCCGAAGCCCACGCCCATTGAAAGTTGTAGCCGCCGAGCCAGCCGGTCACGTCGACGGCCTCGCCGATGAAGTAGAGGCCCTGCACGCGCGAGCTCATCATCGACGTCGACGACAAGCCGCGCGTATCGACGCCGCCGCGCGTCACTTCGGCCTTGCGATAACCCTCGGTGCCGTTCGGAGTGAGCGTCCAGCGCGACAGCGCCTCACCGATACGGCGCAGCGTCTTGTCCGGCAGGTCGGCGACGCGCGCCTCGGCGGGGACCTGATGAGTGTCGAGCCATACGTGTGCGAGCCGCTGCGGCACCCATTCCGACAGCAGGTTGGCGATCTGCCGCTTCGTGCCGTTTTTCGCGTCGATGAGCGCGGTCGCGGCGTCGCGCTCCGGCAGCAGATTGATGTGGATCGGGTCGCCGGGCTGCCAGTAGGTCGAGATCTGCAGCACGCCCGGACCCGACAAGCCGCGGTGCGTGAGCAGCAGATCTTCGGTGAACTCGGTGCCGGTCTTTTTATTGCCGGTCGACAACTGCACTTCGAGCGACACGCCCGACAGCGCCGCGAACGGCTCCCAGTCGGCCGGCTCGAAGGTCAACGGCACGAGCGCGGGGCGCGTGTCGATCAGCTTGTGGCCGAACTGTTTGGCGATCCGGTACGCGAAATCGGTCGCGCCGATTTTTGGAATCGACAGACCGCCCGTCGCGATCACGAGCGCACGGGCAGCGATCGTGCCAGCCGCGGAGCCGAGCAGAAAGCGCCCCTCGGCATCCTGGCGCACCTCTTCGACGGACAACGGCGTGCGCCATGTGACGCCTCCCGAGTCGCACTCGTTCTTCAGCACGTCGATGATCGCGTCGCTCGACTGATCGCAGAACAGCTGGCCCTTGTGCTTCTCGTGCCACGTCACGCGATGCTGCTTCAGCAGCGCCATAAAGTCGCGCGGCGTATAGCGCGCGAGCGCCGAGCGGCAAAAATGCGGATTCGCCGACAGATAGTTGGCCGGCCCCGCGTACAGATTCGTGAAGTTGCAGCGCCCGCCGCCAGAAATGCGGATTTTCTCGGCGAGACGCTGCGAGTGGTCAATCAGCGCCACACGCCGGCCGAGTTGCCCGGCCACCGCCGCGCACATCATGCCGGCCGCGCCCGCGCCGATTACCGCGATATCGAAGGATTCCATGGGGCCGCATTGTACCTGCGGGGCTGGCGAGTCCTTGGCGGCGGTCCGGGCACCGCCTGCGTCTGGTTGTCCGCGCTGCTATACTTTGAGGCTTACCTTTCACTTTCGGACGCACGCTGCGTGGGTCCGTCTCAAGCGATTCATCATGCTCGTTCTCGGCATCGAAAGCTCCTGCGACGAAACCGGTCTCGCGCTCTACGACACGGAGCGTGGCCTGCTCGCGCACGCACTGCATTCGCAGATTGCGATGCATCGGGAGTACGGCGGGGTCGTGCCGGAACTGGCATCGCGCGACCATATCCGCCGCGCGCTGCCGCTGCTCGAGGAAGTCATGGAGCGCGCCGGCGTCGCGCGCGGTGACATCGACGCGATCGCTTACACGCAAGGACCAGGGCTCGCGGGCGCGCTGCTGGTCGGCGCGAGCGTCGCCAATTCGCTGGCGATGGCGTGGAACAAGCCGACCGTCGGCATTCATCATCTCGAAGGGCACCTGTTGTCGCCGCTGCTCGTCGACGAGCCTCCGCCGTTTCCGTTCGTCGCGCTGCTGGTATCGGGCGGCCACACGCAGTTGATGCGCGTGACGGACGTCGGCATCTACGAGACGCTCGGCGAAACGCTCGACGACGCCGCTGGCGAAGCCTTCGACAAAACCGCCAAACTGCTCGGCCTCGGCTATCCGGGCGGCCCCGAAGTTTCGCGTATGGCGGAGTTCGGCACCCCGGGCGCAGTCGTGCTGCCGCGCCCCATGCTGCATTCCGGCGACCTCGATTTCAGCTTCAGCGGCCTGAAGACCGCCGTGCTCACGCACGCGAACCGACTCGGCGGCGCGAACATCTGCGAGCAGGCGAAGGCCGACCTCGCGCGCGGTTTCGTCGATGCGGCCGTCGAAGTGCTGGCCGCGAAGTCGCTCGCGGCGCTCAAGCGCACGAAGCTGAACCGGCTCGTGGTCGCGGGCGGCGTAGGTGCAAACCGGCAGTTGCGCGAAGCGCTGTCGGCGGCCGCGCAGAAGCGCAATTTCTACGTGCACTACCCCGACTTGTCGCTGTGCACGGACAACGGCGCGATGATCGCGTTGGCCGGCGCATTGCGCCTGCAACGCTGGCCTGAACAGGCCGGCAACGACTACGCGTTCACGGTAAAGCCGCGCTGGGATCTGACGTCGCTCGCGTACTGAGTCGCGACCGCAAAACGATAAAAAGCCGCTTCAGGAGCGGCTTTTTTTTCATGCTTCGATGCGCCCGCAACCAAACGGCGTGGCTCTGCAAAGAACCTGTCAATGCACGCGCTTGTCCCGCTCGATCACCGCATAAGCGCTGTGATTGTGAATCGACTCGAAGTTCTCGGCTTCGAGCACGTACGCGACGACGCGCTCGTCGGCATTCAAACGCTGGGCGACGTCGCGCACGAGGTCTTCGACGAACTTCGGATTCTCATACGCGCGCTCGGTGACGAACTTCTCGTCCGGACGCTTGAGCAGGCCCCACAGCTCGCACGACGCTTCTTCCTCGGCGATACGGATCAACTCTTCGGCAGTGACGTCGCCGTTCAGCTCGGCGTCGATCGTCACGTGCGAGCGTTGGTTGTGCGCGCCGTACTGCGAAATCTTCTTCGAACACGGGCACAGGCTCGTGACCGGCACCAGCACCTTCAGGAACAGTCGCGTCGCGCCGTTGCGGGTCTCGCCCGTCAGCGTGACTTCGTAGTCGAGCAGGCTCTGCACGCCCGACACCGGCGCGGTCTTGTTCACGAAGTACGGGAACGACACTTCGATGCGCCCCGCCTCGGCTTCGAGCCTTTCGAGCATTGCCGCGAGCATCGTGCGGAACGTGGCCGGTTCGAGCGGCGCCTTATTCTCTTCGAGCAGCGCGACGAAGCGCGACATATGCGTGCCCTTCTGCTCGGCCGGCAGATGCACGTCGAGATTCCATGTGCCGACCGTCGGCTGCACTTCGCCGCCTTGCGTACGAACCGTCAACGGATGACGCACGCCCTTCACGCCGACCCGCTGGATCGGAATCTGGCGCGTATCGGGCGTGCTTTGCACGTCGGGCATCACGAAGGCGGGATTCATCTGATTCATTCTTTTGTCCTTTCTGGAAAGCGCCGGGCCGCGCCATCGTTTCGCTGCATCGGCGGAGTGTCGCGCAGCGACTTCGAGACGCCCAGCGGCCGTGCTGATGCGCGCGCAACGGCGAACGCCGGCTGCTGCCGGCGTTGGGTGACGAGCCGCAAAGCCCGTCGGATCAAACTGGAGATTGCCGAAGCCGCCGTCGCACGACGGCGGCAAGACAGGCGACAGGGGCCTTACGCGACGCGCTTCACCGACGACTGACCGCCGACTGCGCCGCCCGCGAGGAAGCGTTCGCGAATCGACCGGGCGATGCCCGCGGCGTCGAGGCCGCACGCGGCGAGCAGCTTGGCCGGGTCCCCGTGATCGATGAACCGGTCGGGGAGGCCCAATTGTAGTACGGGGCGCATAACCCCGCTCGCGAGTAGGGCTTCGACGCAGGCCGAACCCGCACCGCCCATGATGCTGCCTTCCTCGACGGTGACGATTGCGTCGTGCGTCTCGGCCAGCTTGCGCACGAGTTCGGTGTCGAGTGGCTTCACGAAGCGCATGTTCGCGACGGTGGCATCGAGTTGCTCGGCCGCCGCGAGCGACGGCGCAACCATCGTACCGAACGCGAGAATCGCGATTCGCTTGCCAGCCGGCGCCGAGGTCTCGCGACGCACTTCGCCCTTGCCGAGCGGCAGCGCGGTCATCTGCTTGACGGTGGCGACACCGGCGCCCGCGCCGCGCGGATAGCGCACCGCGGTCGGATGCGACTGCTGCAATGCGGTGTACAGCATCTGCCGGCACTCGTTTTCATCCGACGGCGCCATCACGGTCATGTTCGGGATGCAACGCATGAACGCGAGGTCGTAGGCACCCGCGTGCGTCGCGCCGTCCGCACCGACGAGGCCCGCGCGATCGATAGCGAACACCACCGGCAGGTTTTGCAGCGCGATGTCGTGGATCAATTGGTCGTACGCGCGTTGCAGGAAGGTCGAATAGATCGCGACGACCGGCTTCATGCCGTCCGCGGCGAGACCGCCCGCGAAGGTCACCGCATGCTGCTCGGCGATGCCGACGTCGAAGTAACGATCCGGGAAGCGCTTTTCGAACTCGACCATGCCCGAGCCTTCACGCATCGCCGGCGTAATGCCGACCACGCGCGAGTCAAGTTCGGCCGCGTCGCACAGCCATTCGCCGAATACCTGAGTGTAGGTCTTCTTCGAAGGCGTCGCGGCCGGCTTGATGCCCTCGGCCGGGTTGAACTTGCCCGGGCCGTGGTACAGCACCGGATCGGCCTCGGCCAGCTTGTAGCCCTGGCCTTTCTTCGTGACGACGTGAAGGAATTGCGGACCGCGCAGTTCCTTGATGTTTTGCAGCGTCGGGATCAGCGAGTCGAGATCGTGACCGTCGATCGGCCCGATGTAGTTGAAGCCGAACTCCTCGAACAGCGTGGCCGGCACGATCATGCCCTTCGCGTGCTCCTCGAGCTTGCGCGCGAGATCGAGCACCGGCGGCGCGACCCGCAACACGCGTTCGACGCCGGCGCGCGCGGCCGCATAGAAGCGCCCCGACATCAGACGCGCGAGATGGCGATTCAGCGCGCCGACCGGCGGCGAGATCGACATGTCGTTGTCGTTGAGGATCACGAGCAGCGGCACGTCGTCTTCGACACCCGCGTTGTTCATGGCCTCGAAGGCCATGCCGGCCGTCATCGCGCCGTCGCCGATCACGGCGATGCCCATGCGGTTGTCGCCCTGCAGCTTGCTCGCGACCGCCATGCCGAGCGCGGCCGAAATCGACGTGCTCGAGTGCGCGGTGCCGAAGGTGTCGTATTCCGATTCGTCGCGTTTCGGGAAGCCCGAGATGCCGCCCAACTGACGCAGCGTGTGCATCTGGTCGCGACGACCGGTCAGGATCTTGTGCGGATAAGTCTGATGGCCGACGTCCCAGACGATCCGGTCGTGCGGCGTATCGAACACGTAATGCAGCGCGATGGTCAATTCGACCGTGCCGAGGTTGGACGAGAGATGGCCGCCCGTCTGCGATACGCTGTCGAGCACGAAGGCACGCAACTCGTCGGCAAGCGGTTGCAATTGGCGGCGATCGAGGCGGCGCAGGGCCGCCGGGTCGTCGATGGTTTTCAGCAAGTCGTACATCGTCGTTCCATTGTAGGAAAACTTACGCGCCCGCACTTCATACATACACCCCGGGGATGGAGGGTGCGCGGCGAGCTTTCGCGTTCAGCTGACCCGGTTCACCACCAGGTCCGCCAGTTCGGCAAGACGCTGCGCGCGCGCGCCGAACGGCGCAAGCGCGGCGTGCGCGTCGCTGCGCAGTTGCGCCGCGAGCGCGCGCGACGCGTCGAGCCCGATAATCGACACGTAGGTCGGCTTGCCGTCCTTCGCGTCCTTGCCGGCGGTCTTGCCGAGCGTTGCGGAGTCCGTCGTGACGTCGAGAATGTCGTCGACGACCTGAAACGCGAGGCCGACCGCGGCGGCGTAGGCGTCGAGCGAAGCAAGAGCCTGCGCGTCCGGCGTCTCGCCGGCCAGTGCGCCCATGCGCACGGCCGCGCGCAGCAGCGCGCCGGTCTTCATGCGATGCATGGTCTCGAGCTGCGGGCGGGTCAGCGTGTGGCCGACGCTCGCGAGGTCGATGGCCTGGCCGCCGCACATGCCGATCGAGCCGCTTGCAAGCGCGAGTTCGCGCACGAGTGAAGCCTGCTGCGGCAGGCCCAGCACGTCGGACGTCAGTACGACGAATGCCTGTGACTGCAGCGCGTCGCCGACCAGCAGCGCGGTCGCTTCGTCATACTTGACGTGGACCGTCGGCTTGCCGCGGCGCAGAGCGTCGTCGTCCATGCAAGGCATGTCGTCGTGCACGAGTGAGTACACGTGGATCATTTCCAGCGCCGCTGCCGCCGCATCGAGACATTCTGCGCGCGCCCCGGTCAACTCGCCGGCCGCATGGCACAGGAGCGGTCGCACCCGCTTGCCGCCGCCGAGCACCGCGTAGCGCATCGCCTCGTGCAGCTTGGCGGGTTCGGTCGTCTCGGCTGGGAGATAGTGTTCCAGAGCCGTTTCGACGCGTTCGAGCACCGAGCGCGTCCACTGTTCGAATGTCATAGGTCGTCCCCGCTCTCAGTCGCGGCTGTGCCTGCGGTATTCATGGGCACGGGCTTGAGGGTCTCGCCGTCGAGTATCCGCACCTGCTGCTCGACCTTCTCGAGCTGCTGTTGACAGAACGCGACAAGTGCCGCCCCGCGGCGGTACGCAGCCAGCGATTCCTCGAGGCTCAGGCTCCCGCCTTCCATGCGCGCGACGAGCGCTTCCAGCTCAGCCTGCGCGGCCTCGTAGTTCTCCGGCAGCGGCGCGCTATCGCCGCTCTCGGCTGGCGCGGCGGCGGAATCTTTCGATGCGGTCTTCGCCATGAATAGTCGCAAAATTAAAACAAGTCGGACATTCTACGGCAAAAGCGACCTTTTCGATCCGCTCGGCCGCCTGCGCCCCGCCGTGCCGCGTCGCTTCGAGCCCATTTCATGCCCGCCTTTGCCCCGCTTCGACCCTGAAGTCTCGCAGAAAAAAAGGTCGAGGTCTGCGGCGAAAATGCCGAACTTTCCTGACATTTTTAACCCAAATCAGGGACTTAAGTGCCCCTGTCACGGGGAAACGGGTATAATCGCGGGCTCCCTAAATCGAATCTTCGATGGTTGGGTTGTTCACTGCTTTCACGTCTTCATCGGGAGTGGGAATGTCCAATCTGAGCAATGCATTGCAGTTGCGGTCTGTCCACAGCCAGCTGCCAGTCACGGCTTACTTTGACGAAGCGCTTCTTACGCGCGAAATCGACACCCTTTTCAAGAAAGGTCCTCGCTACATCGGCCACGATCTCATGGTGCCCGAAGCGGGGGATTATTTTGCCTTGCCCAGCGAACGCGAAGGGCGGGTACTCGTCCGCAACCAGCAGTCGCAAGTCGAGCTGCTGTCGAACGTGTGCCGCCACCGGCAAGCCATCATGCTCAACGGCCGCGGCCAGACGCAGAACATCGTCTGCCCGCTGCATCGCTGGACGTACGACCTCAAGGGCGAGTTGCTCGGCGCGCCTCATTTCGCCGATAACCCGTGCCTGAATCTCGGTGCCACGCCGCTGCAGAACTGGCAGGGGCTGCTGTTCGAGGCGCAGGGTCGCGACGTCGCGAAAGATCTCGCACGCCTCGGTACGAAGAGCCACTTCGACTTCGAGGGCTTCATGTTCGATCACGTCGAAGTCCACGAGTGCAACTATAACTGGAAGACCTTCATCGAGGTCTATCTCGAGGACTATCACGTCGCGCCGTTCCATCCGGGCCTCGGCAGCTTCGTCAATTGCGACGATCTGACGTGGGAGTTCGGCGACTGGTACAGCGTGCAGACGGTCGGCGTGCAC